>LR026962.1:2034533-2373315 GCA_900498215.1 uncultured Paludibacter sp.
CGTGTAAACAGCACTTACAACGAAATGTTTCAGGATTATTCTCAAAATAAAAAAAATCAAACAAAAGAAATGAAAGATGCGGTACTGTTTGTAAAACAAAAAATTGACGCCGCACGTTGGTTTATTGACGCCATTAAACAACGCCAACAAACGCTTCTTACCACTATGACAGCTATTGTTGATTTTCAAAAAGAATATTTTTTTGAAGGTGATGAAACTTATTTGAAACCGATGGTTTTAAAAGATATTGCTGATGTTACCGGTTACGATATTTCCACGGTTTCACGCGTAAGCAATAGNAAATACGTACAAACNGAATTTGGAATTTTTCCCGTTAAATATTTCTTCTCTGAATCTATGACAAACGATTCGGGCGAGGAAGTTTCCACACGTGAAATTAAGAAAATTATGCAGGAATGNATTGATGATGAAGACAAACGCAATCCGCTGAACGATGATAAACTNGTNGAAGTATTGAAAGAAAAAGGNTANATAATTGCNCGAAGAACTGTTGCNAAATACCGTGAACAACTCAATATTCCGGTAGCAAGATTAAGAAAAGAGATATAAAATACATAGTTATTCGCTACGCTGTTATTTGCCCTTCGGGCGTTATTTTTTTAAGTAAAGTAAATAATAACGTGCGAAGCACTAATAACCATAAATAACGTTTCGCCTTTGGCGAAACAAACAACTATTAATTTAGATGAGAACACTGCTAAAAATTATATCTTACCTATTTCAACCTTTGTTGATGCCGCTTTTTGGTATAATTATCCTGCTTCAAACTCCTGTTTTTAAATTTTTTCCTCTTTGGTATCATATTATTGCAATTTCAGGAACAATCCTGTTTACTGCAATATTGCCCACTCTTCCTATTGTTTGGATGATGCGTAAAGGTGAAATCCACGATATGTTTATCTCTAAACGTGAAGAACGCACCATGCCTTATTTATTTTCTTTGTTGGCGTATGTTTTTTGGGTGTTATTTTTATCACGTACATTGCATTTCCCGATGAGTTTGTTGGTGCTTGCAATCGGTTGTGTTGTCTCTATTTTTGTGATGGTTTTAATCAATCTGAAATGGAAAATAAGCGCTCATGCTACCGGAATAGGAGGATTGGCGGGAGGAATTTTTGGAGTTTGTTATCAAATGGCAATAAATCCCGTGTGGCTTTTTGTTGCGGTAGTTGTTGTTTCGGGATTAGTAGCTATTTCGCGCATTTATTTAAAAGCTCATACAATAAGTCAGGTTATTGTCGGATTTTTGCTCGGATTTTTAGTGGTGTTTGTTCCAAGTTTGTTTTTTTAAAGGAAATTAATACATACATGAATTTTATTGAAAAATGAATTTACAAATCAAAGAAATAGCATTACGATTAAAAGGACTACGCGAAGCATTGGAACTTTCAACTGAGGAAATAGCGCGAAAGTGTAATATTTCCACTGAGCAATACGAAATTTATGAAAGTGGAAATTCTGATATTTCGATGAGTTTTTTGTTTCAATTAGCAAAAAATTACGGCATTGATACAATTGAATTATTGTCAGGCGAAGCTGCTCGTTCATCTTCTTTTTTTGTAACCAGAAAAGGAACCGGAGTAACGGTTGAACGCCGAAAAGCATATAAGTATTTAGAATTGGCTTATGGGTTCAAAGAGAAAAAGATAGAGACATTTGAAGTAACAGTAGAACCAAATAATAACCCAATTACATTAAATTCGCATACAGGTCAGGAGTTTAATCTGATACTTGAAGGTGTTATGCAGATTGTGATTTCTGGGAACGAAATAATACTTGAAAAAGGTGATAGTATCTATTTTGATGCNTCAAAACCCCACGGAATGAAAGCTTTAAATAATGAGAGTGTGAAATTTTTAGCGGTAATAATTTAACTCAAACAAAACTGATGATAGAAAAGTATTTAAAACAAGTTGAGTTCACTTCTCAAAAAGATTTTGAAGAAAATTATAAACTTATTGTTCCTGAACATTTCAATTTTGCTTACGATGTGGTAGACGAATGGGCTACAAAAGAACCCAATAAAAAAGCGTTGCTTTGGACAAATGATCAAGGCGAGTGTCAAGAGTTTACCTTTGCTGAATTAAAGGAATATACCGATAAAACAGCGTCTTATTTTCAATCGCTCGGAATTGTGAAAGGCGATATTGTGATGGCAATTCTCAAACGTCGTTACGAGTTTTGGTTTACGATAATAGCATTGCATAAAATAGGNGCCATAATTATTCCCGCCACACATCTTTTGACCAAAAAAGATTTAGTTTACCGTAATAATGCAGCCGATATAAAAGCCATTGTTGCCGTTGGCGAAGAACCAATTATAACGCATATCAATGATTCTATTCCTGAAAGTCCTACTGTGAAACTGCTGATTTCAGTTGGAAGCATTGTTCCCGAAGGTTGGTTTGATTTTCATAAAGGGATTGAAAATGCGCCGGAATTTGTGCCCAATAAAAATATTAATAAAAATGAAGATATAATGTTGATGAGTTTTACCTCGGGTACAACAGGTGACCCGAAAATGGTAACGCTTGATTATCTTTATCCGTTGGCACATATTGTTACGGCAAAATACTGGCATAATTTACACGAAAATAGTCTTCATCTCACCATTGCCGATACGGGTTGGTTGAAAGCTGTTTGGGGAAAATTATACGGTCAATGGTTGGTCGGTGCTTGTGTTTTTGTGTACGATCACGAAAAGTTTACTCCTGCATCTATGCTGGAAATGATACAGAAATATCGGATAACATCACTTTGTGCACCTCCGACTATTTTCCGTTTTTTAATTCGCGAAGACCTTTCACATTATGACTTGTCTTCGCTTGAATATTGCACCATTGCAGGCGAAGCATTAAATCCTGAAGTTTATAACCAGTTTTTTAAACTTACGGGCATCAAACTTAAAGAAGGTTACGGACAAAGCGAAACCACACTTGATATTTTAACCACGCCTTGGATGGAACCAAAACCGGGCTCAATGGGTTTACCAAATCCTCATTATGATATTGATTTACTCACATCTGACGGACGTTCTGCAGAAGTAGGAGAGCAGGGACAAATTGTTGTTAAAACAAATAAATACTACCCAACAGGATTATTCAAGGGATATCACAGAAACCAACAACTTACAGATGAATGTTACCAAAAAAATATTTATTATACAGGTGATGTTGCTTGGCGCGATGAAGACGGTTATTTTTGGTTTGTTGGTCGTGCTGATGATGTGATAAAAAGTTCCGGATACAGGATTGGACCGTTTGAAGTGGAAAGTGCATTGATGACTCATCCTGCGGTGGTTGAATGTGCCATTACAGGCGTCCCCGATGAAATTCGCGGACAAGTTGTGAAAGCGACTATTATTCTTTCAAAAGAATATAAAGATAAAGCCGGAGAAAAATTGGTAAAAGAAATTCAGGAACACGTAAAATCGGTAACGGCTCCGTATAAATATCCAAGAATAATAGAATTTGTAGAAGAATTGCCTAAGACCATTAGCGGAAAAATCCGCAGAACTGAAATACGTGAAAAAGACAATAAATAGTTTTCCGATAAATATACAAAAATCGCAAAAATATTTNTAATTTTGCAGTAAAAAAGAACTATAATTACATATAAGAATGAAAGTAATTAACCTTTCGGAAGAAGATTCCGTTCTTAAACACTATTTGAAAGAAATCCGCTCTGTTGATATTCAAAAAGATTCGATGCGTTTTCGTCGCAATATGGAACGTCTTGGAGAAATTATGGCGTATGAAATAAGTAAAACTTTTTCTTACAAACCGGACAAAGCAAAAACTCCNCTTGGTGTGGCTGAGCTCGTTAAAATAGATGAAAAATTGGTTATTTCCACTATTTTACGCGCCGGATTGCCTTTTCATCAAGGATTTTTAAGTTATTTTGATAATGCTGAAAATGCTTTTGTTTCTGCTTACCGCAAGTATAAAGACGCACTCAAGTTTGATATTTTTATAGAATACATCGCTTCTCCAAAATTAGACGGAAANACATTGATTATTACCGATCCGATGTTGGCAACGGGAAGTTCTATGGAATTGGCTTACGGAGCGTTGCTTNCCAAAGGAAAACCCAAAAAAGTGATTATCGCTTCTATAATTTCGAGCCAGCCGGCAATTGATTATTTAAAACAACATTTCCCCGACGATAATATTACGCTCTGGACCGCTGCAATCGACCCTGAATTAAACCAACACTCTTACATTGTTCCCGGACTGGGAGACGCGGGAGATTTAGCTTACGGAGAAAAATTATAATTAATAAAAGCGGAATTTTTTAAGGTTCCGCTTTTTTGTTTACTTTTTATAAAATCAAATAATATAATTTTCTACGATTAGCTCATTTCCAACATTTTCAAAATAGGTTTTACCGCTTNTTCTCTTAATTTTTCATNAATAATAATTTCGGGTTTTTCATCACGCAGGCAAAGATATAATTTTTCCAACGTATTCATACGCATATATTTACATTCGTTGCACATACAGGTTTTTCCTTCAAATTCAGGCGGAACCGGAATGAATGTTTTTTCCGGATTGGTTTTTTGCATTTGGTGTAAAATACCGCTTTCTGTAACCACTAAAAACTTTGTTTTATCCGATTTTGTAACGTAATTCAGCAATCCTTGCGTAGAACCCACAAAATCTGCCATTTTTAAAATAACGCTTTTACATTCCGGATGAGCTACAATCTTCGCATCGGGATTTTCATTTTTTAATTCTATGAGTTTTTCTACCGAAAATTGCTCGTGAACGTGGCAAGCTCCGTCCCAAAGCAACATATCACGTTCTGTAACGCTGTTAATATAATTTCCAAGGTTTTTATCCGGTCCAAAAATTAATTTTGCATCTTTAGGGAATTGCTCTACTATTTTTTTTGCATTTGTAGAGGTTACAACCACGTCAGTTAACGCTTTAACAGCAGCTGTAGTGTTTACATAAGAAATTACAGTATGATNAGGATGCGCCCTTACAAATTCTTCAAATTTATCTGCAGGACAACTATCGGCTAAAGAACAACCTGCATCCGTATCTGGAATAAGTACTTTTTTTTGAGGGGAAAGAATTTTTGCCGTTTCGCCCATAAAATGTACGCCACAAAGTACAATAATATCGGCATCGGTCTTTGCAGCCCATTGTGCAAGNGCTAAACTATCGCCCACATTATCTGCAATATCTTGAATATCGGCTTCCTGATAATAATGAGCCATAATTACCGCATTTTTTTCTTTTCGTAATCTATTTATTTCGTCAATTAATTGTTGTTTTTTCATTTATCTATAAAGTTTTCAAATCGAAATAATATTAATATTTAAATTTTAAAAATTAAAAAATATATAATGATTATTATAGGTTGTTGATATGGTTGAAAAATATTTATTAAAAAATTTGGATATTAAGTTATTAAAAACTGAAAGTGTTTTATAAACATTTTATCAAATTAAAAAGTTCTGAAATTTAGTTATTTATAAAACTTTTCAACATTTACCTAAATAACTCAATGTTTGTATTTTTTTATGTTTTATAAGCTGAAAACTTTAAAAACAAGGTTGAAAATTTTCTTGAATTTTTATGCTAACTTTTTTGGATTATTATTTATGAAATCTACTTATAAATTTTTCTTATTTTTCCAAATAAAGTTGTAATATTTTTATACAAACATATTACAAAGTTTTCAACAAAGTTTCAATAGTATTTCAAACGTGTTACGAATATACCATATTTATCAATTTCAATCTCCATGAATTTGGTAACCAACCACTTATAGCGCAAATGGCTTTATATTGAAATCCGGGAATTACACGCGACTTCATTTTATTTCTTTCTATCTGATTTACAATAGCTTTTGCAATTACATCAGGACTCATTCCGTTTTGTTCATCTTTTTCCATTTTACCCACAGCAATTTTCATTTGTTTATAATATGGAGAATTTTCGTTTTGACTTTCTTCTGTATATTTTCTTGAAGCAGTAAAATCTGTTTTTGTATCGCCGGGAAGTATTGTACAACATTGAATTTCAAAGGGTTTTACTTCCATTGCTAATGCTTCCATATAAATTTGATACGCTGCTTTTGCTGCGCTGTAAAAAGCTTGAAAAGGAATAGGAATAATACCAGCCACAGAAGTAACAGCAATAATTTTTCCGGATTTTTGTTTTCTAAACTGAGGCAAACAGGCACGAATGGTTTTTACGGCGCCAAAGAAATTAGTTTCCAATTGATATTTTGCTTCTTCTGCAGATGTATCTTCCACAGCTCCTGCAATTCCGTTTCCGGCATTACTTATTACAGCATATAAATCTCCGTTTTCTTCAACTATTTTTTTTATTGCGTCGTTCAGAGTTTTTTCATCGTTTACATCCAATTTTATTGGGATAATTTCTCCATTTGATATTGACGATTTTAATGCTTCTCCCCCGCCCCTGCGTGAGCCGGAATACACGCGATAACCTTTATCCATCAACATTTTAGCTGTGGCAAGACCAATTCCAGCACTTCCGCCTGTAAGTAAAATTGCTTCCTGTTTTGTTTTCATATTTACTAAATTAATTTATTACAAAAATAATCATTATTCTCATTATAAATTACTATTTTTACTTTTCATAAAATAAGGTATAAAATTTGTTGTAATAAAAATATAATTTATTGATATTCAATTAAAAATGTACCGCTATGAAAAAAAGCATTTATTCAATTGTTTTGCTTGTTTTAGCTATGATTTTGGCTTCTTGCGGCGCTTCACAAAAAGTAGTGGATAATCGTTCTGTAAAAGAAAAAATAGAATCGCAGCGATATAAGTTTATAGCAAATTATGCAATTCCTACTTCTGCCGGTTTTCAACCGAGATACTTAACTTCTGAATATGATTTGAAAGTAACGCCGGATACAATTACGGCTTATCTTCCTTATTTTGGTCGCGCATACGAAGCGCCTTTAAATTCATCTGAAGGTGGAATAAAATTTACAAGTACCAAGTTTGAATATGTTATAAATACAGGCAAAAAACCCGGTAATTGGATTATAAATATTCGAATTAAGGATCAGCTTAGAGAAATTCTTTTAACCTTAGATGTTTGGAATAACGGAAAAGGCGATTTAAATGTTTGGGATCAAAACAGACAACCCATTTTGTTTCAAGGAGAATTGGAATAGATAACTCAGATTTCTAATTTATTCAACAATTCAACATATTTGCTTATGGCATTTCCAATTTCTTCGATGTAAATAAATTCATCTGCCGTATGTGAACGTTCCGATTTTCCGGGACCTATTTTTACGCTTGGAAAAGGCATTAAAGCTTGATCTGAAAGGGTAGGAGAGCCGAATATTTCAATGTTTAGCTCTTCTGCTTTTTTTAATATGGGGTGATTATCTGGAGTTTTTGTAGAACTAAGACGTGTTGAACGCGCAATTACGTCACACGAAATGCTTTCTTTTACAATCGATAATATTTCTTCGTTTGAATAAAGTTCATTACTTCTTATATCAACTACAAAAGAACATTTATCAGGAATTACATTGTGTTGAGTTCCTGCATTCATTTGAGTTACGTTCATTCTAACTTCGCCAAGTAAATCAGATACTTTATCAAAATTATATGATTTAAACCACTCTATATCTTTTAATGCTTTATAAATAGCATTTTCTCCTTCGTTACGTGCAGCGTGTCCGGCTTTTCCGTATGCAGTACAATCCAATACCATTAACCCCTTTTCCGCGATAGCCATTTTCATTTCGGTTGGTTCTCCCACGATAGCAAAATCTATAAGAGGAAGTTCTTTTATCGCCATTTCCATTCCGTTTATACCTGAAATTTCTTCTTCTGTAGAGGCAAGAAAAATTAAATTATAAGGTTGTGGAGTTTTATTTAAAATGAAAAAAGTTTGCAATAAAGAAACTACAGAAGCTCCTGCATCGTTACTTCCTAATCCATAAATTTTACCCTCTTTTTCTTCCGGCAAAAAAGGGTCAATATTCCAACCGGAAACAGGTTTCACAGTGTCGATATGGGAATTAAGTAAGATTGTTTTTTTTAATTTATCAAAATGATTACCAATAATATAAATATTATTTTTTATCCTTTTTGGAGCGTATTCTTTTTCTTTTAGATAATTTTCCAGAAAGTCAGCAATTTTATCTTCTTCCTTACTTACAGATGGAATACTTATTATTTTTTTTAGTAATCCAATCGTTTCGGATGTTTCTTTTTCGTACATTTTATTCGTGTATTGTAATCATTCTTATTCCATCTTCAACTTCCTCAATTTCTACAAAAATTGAATCTTCGGGTAGGATAGGAGTCAATACTTCGGGCCATTCAATAAAACATAAATTCCCGCTATTCAAATAATCTTCGGCTCCTATATTAAGTGCGTCTTCTAATTTGTTTAATCTGTAACAATCGAAATGATAGATAATTCTTCCGTCTTTTGATTCATACTCATTGACGATTGAAAAAGTCGGACTGTTTACCGTTTCTTTTACTCCAAGTTCTTCGCATATTGATTTTATCAAAGTTGTTTTCCCGGCTCCCATTTTTCCATTAAAACAATAAACGGTGTTTTTATGCGAATTTAAAAATGTGATAAATTGTAAAGTTGAAAATCTAATTGTCTCCAAATTTTTTATTTCCAAAATGGTCATCATAAATTAACATTTTTTAAAATTGCAGATGATTCTTTTTTATTCATCCACACGGGCTAATAATCCTTTCTTTTCCTTTCGCTATTTCTGTGAAATATATCGGCAGTTTAAAAATATTTCATTCTCACGCGTTCGAATTTGACCTGAAATGATTGTAAATAATTGATGCTCTGTTAGTTCCGATTATTTTTGTTAGTTCATCCAAACTCGCCAATCTGATTCTTTTTACGCTCTTGAAATGCAAAAATAGCTCTTTTTTTGTTTTTTCACCAATTCCGTGAATTTTGTCAAGTTCCGATGTGGTTTGATTTTTACTTCGTCTTTCTCTGTGAAATTTTATAGCAAATCTGTGAACTTCTTCTTGAATACTGGCTAGTAATTTAAATATTGTTTCGTTTGGTTTCAAACCGATTTCTTTTGGAGGAAATCCAAAAAGTAATTCACGCGTTTTATGTTTGCTATCTTTGGCAAGTCCGGCAATGGGAATTTTCAATCCAAGTTCATCTTCTATTACCTTACGAATAATTTCCATTTGACCTACGCCACCATCGGCAATAATTAAATCGGGTAGGGAAATTTCTTCTTCGAGCATCCGTGAATATCGGCGCCAAACAACTTCTCGCATTGAAGCATAATCATCAGGACCTTCTACAGTTTTAATAATGTATTTACGATAATCTTTTTTTGAAGGTTTTGCATTTTTAAAAACAACGCAAGCAGCAACAGCATCGCTACCTTGAATATTAGAATTATCAAAACATTCAATTGTCATTGGAATTTTTTCCAANTGTAATTTTTCCTGAACTTCTTTTAGCATTGAGACTCCACGTTGATCCGGATTCAATTTTTCGGTTTGTTTGAGTTTGTCTAATTTATACTGACGCACATTTTGTTCCGATAATTCAAGCAGTTTTTTTCTGTCGCCGCGTTCGGGAATTATGAATTTTATTCCTTCCAGTTTAAAATCTATTGAAAATGGAACAATAATTTCCTTTGAATCACTTTCTAATTTTTCTCTAAGTTCGATTATAGCCGTAGCTAATATATCTTCTTTTTCCTCATCGGTCCTTTTTTTGTACTCAATTGTATATCCCTGAATAATACTTCCTTTGTTTATTCTAAGTATGTTTATATATGCTGTATTTTCATCTTCATCATATCCGAAAACATCTGTATTTTTCACAACGGTATTTGCAATAATTGATTTAGACTTATAATTTTCAATTAAATCATATTTTTGTTTTATTTCGTGTGCTTCTTCAAACTTAAATTCTGCTGAAAATTTTTTCATCTTCTCCAATAGAAGTTTACTAATTTCATTGGCGTCACCACGTATAATTTTTCTTGTTTCATCAATATCATTTTGATAATCTTCTTTACTTTGTAAACCTTCGCATGGACCCTTACATTTTTTTATGTGATAATCTAAGCAAACTTTAAATTTTCCGGCATTTATATTTTCTTTTGTTAAAGGTAAATGGCAAGAACGGATAGGGTAGAGCTGATGAATAATTTCCAACAAAGAGTTTATGGTATATGCAGAACTGTAAGGTCCATAATATTCCCCTGTTTTTTTTTGAATGTTTCTAGTTTTGAAGATTCTGGGAAACTCTTCTTTTGTAATGCAAATACTTGGATACGTTTTTCCGTCTTTCAACATTGCATTATAACGCGGCTTATACTGTTTGATAAGGTTATTTTCGAGCAAAAGAGCATCTTGTGGAGTATCAACGACAATATATTTCAAATGAGCTATTTTACTCACAAGAACCCTGATTTTTCCTCTATCGTGGTTTTTTGTAAAATATGACGAAACCCTTTTTTTCAAATTTTTAGCCTTGCCTATGTAAATAATTTCTCCGGCTTTATCGAAATATTGATAAATCCCAGGGGAATTGGGCAAAGCGTCAATTTGTTGTTTTAATGTCTCAGACGGTTTCATATGTTACAATTGTTCTACGTGGAACATTTATAATGGATAACTAGGAGAAAATGTATGTTTATATAATTTCAGTAAGAACATAAAAAATTTTTATACAATCACTTGAATATCTTATTCTTGCGTTTGTTTTGTTCCACGTGGAACAAAACAAACGGCGAAGATTTTATTTTAAATATTCAATCAATATTATCTTCCCATTAATACCAATAATATATTTATATCACTAGGTGAAATGCCGGGAATTCTACTTGCTTGTCCTATAGTTTCCGGGTTTATTTTAGATAGTTTTTGGCGGGCTTCCGTAGATAAAGATTGAATTTCAGTGTAATTAAATTTGTCTTGTATACGTATATTTTCCAATCGATTTAGTTTGTCGGCTATTCCCTTTTCACGTTCAATATATCCTTCGTATTTCATTAATACTTCTACACTTTCCACAATTTCTTCTCTCTTTTCATTTATCTTTTCAATTTTCTCTTTCAATTTTGGGACAGCTGTAGCTAATTCCCAAATTCCAAATTGCGGGCGGAGAATAAGATCAGATAATTTGCACCCATGCTTTAATTCGGCAGAATCCTGAGAAATAAGAAACGAATTTACGTCTTTTGGTTTTACAGAATATCTTTTCAAGAAATCTATTAACTTACTTTGCTCATCCTTCTTTTCTTTTAACTGAGAATATCTGTTTTCTTTTACCAAACCAATTTCATATCCTTTTGGTGTAAGGCGCATATCTGCGTCGTCTTGACGAAGAAGTAAACGATATTCTGCTCTGGAAGTAAACATACGATAGGGTTCATCTACTCCTTTTGTAACCAAATCATCAATTAAAACTCCAATGTATGCTTCGTTACGCTGAAGAATAAATTCGTTTCCACCGTGACAATTAATATGTGCATTAATGCCGGCAATTAAACCTTGTCCGCCTGCTTCTTCATATCCGGTAGTACCATTTACTTGTCCGGCAAAGAAAAGATTTTTAATTTTCTTTGTTTCCAACGTATGCTTTAATTGAGTTGGATCGAAAAAATCGTATTCAATAGCGTATCCCGGACGATATAATTGAGCGTTTTCCAGTCCGGGGATAGTATGAATAGCATCTATTTGTGTTTGAAACGGTAGAGAAGACGAGAAACCATTTAAATAATATTCTTGTGAGTTCACACCTTCAGGTTCCAAAAACAATTGATGTGAAATCTTATCGGCAAAGGTTACGATTTTTGTTTCAATACTGGGACAATAACGGGGACCAATACTTTGAATTTGCCCGTTGTAAAGGGGAGAAAATTTTAATCCACCCCGAAGAACATCATGTGTTTTCTCATTTGTAAATGTAATCCAACAACTACGTTGTGGAAGTTCCCGTTTTACCTCTCCGAGAAAAGAAAATTGATGAAAATCATTTTCTCCGATTTGTTCGGCCAATTTACTAAAATCAATGGTTCGTCCATCAATGCGGCTTGGAGTACCAGTTTTCATTCTATCAGTTATAAAACCAATAGATTTTAATTGTTCGGTAATTCCAAAAGATGCGGGTTCTGATATTCTTCCACCAACCATTTGAGTTTTTCCAACGTGGAGTAATCCACTTAAAAATGTACCGGCAGTAAGAATTACCGTTTTGGATTTCATTTCTACTCCTAACAGAGTTTTTATTCCTCTAATTTCGTTATTCTCAATGATTAATTCTTTTACAGTGTCTTGCCATAAATATAGGTTATCTGTGTTTGAAACCGTATCAATCCATTGTTGAATAAACTGATGGCGGTCGCTTTGTGAACGAGGGCTCCACATAGCAGGACCTTTTGAACGATTGAGCATGCGAAATTGTATGGCACTTCTGTCTGTTACAATTCCCATTTGTCCCCCTAAAGCATCTATTTCTCTGACTATCTGGCCTTTAGCAATTCCTCCCACAGCAGGATTACAACTCATCTGCCCGATTTTGTTCATATCCATAGTAATTAGAAGAGTTTTAGAGCCCAAATTAGCTGCAGCAGTAGCTGCTTCACATCCCGCATGCCCTGCGCCAATTACTATCACGTCATATTTAAAATCCATATAAAGAATGATTTAGAGTGCAAAGTTAGTTAAGTTTCTGTTTTTCTGCAAAATATTAAAATTTGTTAGTGTTTTAATATAAAAATAAGCGATTAAAATGGGTTTTAATCGCTTGATAATAAGATTATTAGATTAAATTATACCTTATTTTTTTCTTTTACTATAAAAAGGTGATATATTTGTATACAACTCACCATAAAATTTGAAATCATCAGGGGCCATTCCCAACCTAATAGAATGCCATAGATAACAAAAAATGTGCTGGCAAAAAAGTTTATTGTTCTAATAGTTCTTAATTTTTTTGGAACAACGGAAATAATCAATAATATCATTGCCGAATATCCTACGATGTCTTTTAATTCCATTTTTATAATATTACGAGTAGATTTGTTATTATTTTATCATTGTAAGCAGCATCTTAAAACGTTTCACGGCGTAAACCGCGTGCGGATGATTTGCAGGCATTACTATACATTCTCCCTTGTTTAGTATATAAGGATTCCCGTCAATTTTGATTTCTGCTTCACCATCTAATATTTGTATAACAGCATCAAACGAAGCTGTATGTTCTGTTAGTCCTTGTCCTTCATCAAAAGAAAAAAGAGTAATGTTTCCTGATGGTTTTTTGGTTATTTGTTTGCTTATGATGCCGCCTTGGCTGTATTCTATCGAGCATTCAAGTGAAAAAGCTGTTGAGGTAGGGAATACGATGTTCATTATGTTTTTAATTTTTATAAAAGAATATTTCTAATTAATTTGTTTTTAACCCACGTTCTAAACGGGATGCATCCAATCTTAAAAGAATGAAAAGCAAAATAGTGAAACTCCATAGCGAAGAACCGCCGTAACTTAAAAAAGGCAAAGGAATCCCTATTACAGGCATTATTCCAAGCACCATTCCAACATTAATCATTAGATGAAAAAAGAAAATACTTGCTACGCAATAAGCATATACACGATTAAATGTTTCCCGCTGACGTTCTGCAATTTTTAAAACACGCATTAAAAGCCACCAATAAAGTATAATTAATAATGCTGATCCTAAGAATCCCCATTCTTCTCCAACAGTACAAAAAATAAAATCAGTATCTTGTTCAGGAACGTATTTTAATTTGGTTTGTGTTCCATTTAAATAACCTTTTCCAAAAAGCCCGCCTGAGCCAATTGCTATTTTAGATTGATTTACGTTATAACCCGCTCCGTGTGGGTCTTCTTCCATATTTAACAACACTTTTATACGTATTTGCTGATGGGGCTGAAGCACTTTGTTAAATAAATAATCTGCCGAAAAAGAGAACATCACAGAACCAATGGTAATAAGAATTACCATCCAGTATTTCTTATATCTTTTTACGATTTCTATTACACCCCAATAAATGCAAGAAGCGAGTACCGTTCCAATAGAAATGTAGTTGTAATTGATTTTTACGAAAAGACTTAAAATATAAGATAAAATTCCAATTCCTACTATTCCACTTAAAAGAAAAATAGCTTCTTTACGGTGTTTATTTGTAAAAAAAGCGTAAATAATTTGAGATAAAAGAACGAGAAACATTGCTAAAGTTATTCCTAAAGTTCCGTGATTGACTTGTATAGGTACAATACTGAACCGTATAACAATTATAAATAAAACCACAGCAAAAGTGCCAAGCAATAATATAATTCCATTCATTCCTTCACGATAAAGCACCAGCAAAAATGCGAGAAAAACTAAAGCTCCTCCTGTTTCTTTTTGCAACACAATGAATGCTGCAGGAATAAATATAATAGCAAATAATGGAATTAAATCTTTCCATCCTTTTATTTTGAAACTGTAATTACTTATAAATTTGGATAGCGCTAACGCAGTAGCGGTTTTCGCAAGTTCTGCCGGTTGAAAACTTACGGGTCCAAAAACTAACCAGGAACGTGAACCTTTTACATCGGAAGCAATAAAAATAGTTATTAATAAGAGAATTAATACTCCTCCATAAATAAAATAGGAGAGCACGTTATATAATTTATAATCAATTAATAACAATGCTCCAGCAATACCTAAAGCAGTAAGAATCCAAACAAATTGTTTCCCCGCTCTTTGGCTAAAATCGAAAATACTTGATTGATCAAAATTATAACTTGCTCCGTACACATTCATCCAGCCAAATATCACCAAAATGAGGTATATTCCTACTGTAACCCAGTCTAAGCTATATCGTAAACTAATGTTATTGCGCGGCATTGGATTTTTGTTTTAAGTTTTTTATTTTTCCTAAATCATCTGATTGAGAAAGTTTTTTATTCAAGTATTGTTCAACCATTAATTTTGCAATAGGAGCAGCATAGGTGGCTCCAAAACCTACATTTTCAATTGTTACGGCAATAGCTATTTTCGGATTCTCACGCGGAGCATATCCTATAAAAAACGCGTGATCTTTCCCTCTGCTGTTTTGCACTGTACCTGTTTTTCCACACCAGCTAACACCCGGTATTTTTGCTACTCTAGCAGTTCCATATTCTATTACACGCCACATTCCTTGATCTACGATATTATAGAAGTTTTTATTGGGCATTGGAGTGTGCTTATGTCGTAATAGTGAATCGGATTTATTTAAATGTGCTGTAATATAATATCCTTTATTGGCTATGGCACATACAGCGTTTGCAAGTTGTACCGGTGTTATGAGTATTTCTCCTTGTCCAATGGAAAGAGAACGAATCGTCATTGCTTTCCATCCGCTAACCCCATAAATTTTATCATAAAAATTTATAGAAGGGATATTTCCATTTACCTGCTGATATAAATCACTATCTTCCAATTTTTTACCAAATCCAAAACTCATTATTTCTTCCCGCCATTTTGCAAATTCATTTTTGAAATAAATATTTTTTTCGCCATATCCTTTTTGCTCCAGCGTAGTGCGGAAAGCATTCCAAAAATAAGGATTACAACTTTCTTCAATAGCGCTCAACAAAGTTACGGGTGAGCCGTGGTAGTGTGTACATTTTACGGGATAAGACGCCGGTCCGCTACACCCGAAGATAGTTTTTTCAGTAATTCCTCCCATATCTAACGCAATTAATGCTTGAAATGGTTTTATAGAAGAACCCGGGGAATATTGGGCTTGTGTTGCCCGGTTAATTAACGGTTTTCTCGAGTCATTTAATAGATTTAAGTAGTTTTTTGAACGTTCTCTTCCTACCAAAAGAGCAGGATCGAAAGTCGGATTGGTTACCATTGCCAAAATTTCTCCTGTCTTTGGCTCAATTGCTACAACGCTTCCAATTTTGTCTCCCATCAATTCTTCTCCGAGTTTTTGTAAATTGACGTCCAAAGTAAGTCTTAAATTTTTTCCGGCTTTAGCAGCAATATCTTTCTTCCCTTCTTCATATTTTCCTTTAATTCTTCCTTTGGCATCGCGTAAAAGAATTTCCATCCCTTTTTCGCCTCTTAAATCTTTTTCGTATGTGTATTCAATTCCGTTTCGCCCAGCAAAGTCTCCTTGTCTATAATAATCATCGTTTTCGATGGTTTTTCTTGAAACTTCGCCTACGCTTCCCAGTACGTGTGCTGCAACGTGGTATTTATATTCGCGAAGTGTGCGGTTCTGAATATAAAATCCCGGATATTTATACATACTTTGTTGAATGGTGGCAACATCTTCAGTTGAGAGTTGTGTAAGAAAAACTTGAGGTGAATAAGATGAGTATCCCGGATTTTTTTTCCTGTCTTTTACTTCCGCCATTTGCTGCTTGAAAAAATCCGTAGAAATTCTTAAATCTCTACAGAAACTCACTGTATCAAGATTTTTAATTTCTCTATTAATAAAAGCAATATCGTATGCAGGTTTGTTGAAAACAAGCAGAGAATCGTTCCTATCATAAATAAGCCCGCGTGGAGGGAAAATTGTTTTTTTCAAAAAAGCATTACTATCGGCTCCGGCTTTATATTTTGAATCTAAAATTTGCAACGAGAAAAGACGCAGAATATAAATTATCACTACTACAGTAATAATGACGGTAATGACGAATCTTCTATTTTGAAGTTTATCGTTAATCATTTATTACTTTGATTTAAATGTTTGAACTAATAAAATAAGCAAAATAGTAACAACAGAACTCATTAAAATTTTAAGAAAAGTAAATGTAAAACTTGTAAAAGAGAAAGTTTCAATCATAAACAATGTAAAATGATGCAAAAGCACACATATAACAACGTATTTTACATAGTTATTCACGCCAAATGTTTTATAAGAGGGAACAGGATTTACACCTTCATCAAAAGAGGTAAGGACATTAATAACCGGCGTGCGAACAAAAGCTAAAAATACTGTAGCGAAAGTATGCATTCCCAGAGTATTTGAAAACATATCTATGATTAGACCTAAAAAAAATGCCAATAAAAAAGAAATCCATTTAGGAAAACGAACCGGTAAAGATAAAACAAACAAAACATAAATCATAGGATTAATGTATCCTAAGAATTGGATATTGTCTAATACAAAAATTTGTAAAAAAACTAATACAATAAATCTTATTATGATTTGAAATGCTAAAGGCATACAATTTTTTTTAATTTACTCCTTCTTTTTCAGCTTGTTCCTCCAAAGTTATCTGCTCATTATAATTTTGATATTTTACCACCTTTACGTGAGTTAAAGTACGAAAATTAACAGTTAATTTTACTTGAATTTTATAGTAAGCATCACTTTCATTTATTTTGAAGTCGTTAATAGTTCCCACCAATATTCCTTCGGGGAAATTTGGAGTTAATCCGCTGGTAATTAATGTGTCTCCTAAACTAAATTTTACATGGCGGGCAATATCTTGTAAATAGGCATACTGATAATTTTCTCCATCCCAAACCAGTGGTCCTGTATAGTTACTCTTTTTCAACTTAGAACTTATTTGAATTTTTGGATTTAGTACGGGAATAACAACAGCTAAATGAGGAGAAACCGTTTTTACTATTCCAACCACTCCTTCATTGCCTATCACACCCATATCAGGAGTAATTCCGTCTTTGGAACCTTTGTTTATGGTAATATAATTCTGAAGTTTATCTGTAGTGTTTCGTATAACTTTTGCTGCAATATATTGATACTGATTTTCAGGTGCAATACGAGCAGTTTTCCAAATATTAGAGTTTGTTGTGTCCGTAAGGGAATTGAGTTTATTCTGAAGCTCTACTAATTTGTTTTGTAGTTTTGTGTTTTCTTCCGATAAATTTTCATTGGCATCTTTCAATTTAAAAAATTCAACAACAGAATTGCTTGTATTATACATTTTTCCCACTAATGTATTGGCTGAAGAAAGCATAACACTGCGCTGATAACCCTTATTTTGAGCTATAAGAATAAGTGCAATGATTTCTAAGAAAAAGAATAGAAATACAACACTGAAGCGAATTAAAAAATTAAAAAGATTTCTCAAAACACAATAATTCTAACTATAAAACACACGAAAAACAAATTGTTAATCGTGTGTCAAAAAATACTGATAGGAAAAGTTTATCGGATTAAGAATGAGAATTTATCTACATTTTTTAATGCGATGCCAGTTCCACGTGCCACAGCATGAAGCGGATCGTCTGCAATATGGAATTGAATATTTATTTTGTCTGTCAAACGTTTATCCAATCCGCGCAGCAAAGCTCCTCCTCCTGCAAGATAAATACCTTGTTTTACAATATCGGCATATAATTCGGGCGGTGTCTGTTCCAAGGCGCTAAGTACAGCCGCTTCAATTTTGCTAATAGATTTTTCCAAGCAATGAGCAATTTCCTGATATGAAACCGGAACTTGCATAGGAAGCGCTGTCATACGATTTGGACCGTGAACCATATAATCCTCAGGAGCATCTTCCAAATCGGTTAATGCAGCTCCTACATTAATTTTAATCAATTCTGCAGTGCGTTCGCCTACTTTAATATTATGCATGCGCCCCATATATTCCATAATATCTGCAGTTAAATCATCGCCAGCAATACGAATGGATTTATTTGAAACAATTCCTCCAAGAGAAATAACAGCAATTTCGGTAGTTCCACCGCCAATATCTACAATCATACATCCGGTAGGAGATTCTACGTCAATGCCAATTCCGATAGCCGCAGCCATGGGTTCATAAATCATATATACTTCACGTCCTCCGGCGTGTTCTGAGGAGTCGCGCACGGCACGAATTTCAACTTCGGTACTTCCGGAAGGGATACAAACAACCATTTTTAAGGTAGGAGAGAACAGGTGATTTTTGGTAGGAATCATTTTTATCATACCGCGTATCATTAATTCTGCGGCATAAAAGTCAGCAATTACGCCATCTCTTAATGGACGAACTGTACGAATTCCTTCGTTCTCTTTTCCTTGCATTTGGCGTGCTTTTTCGCCAATGGCAATTAATTTATCCGTGCGCCTGTCTAATGCTACAACAGAAGGTTCATCAACCACAATTTTATCGTTGTGAATAATTATTGTATTAGCCGTTCCTAAATCGATGGCTATTTCTTGTGTAAATGAAAAAAGTCCCATAAAAAATTTATTGTTATTTATCTCTCGCGAGATGTTATTTCTCTATGTTAAAATTATTTCTATAAATTTCAATGTTTAAAATGTCTATATCCGGTTGTAACCATTGCCATTTCGGCTTTGTTACAAGCTTCTATGCTTTTGTCATCGTTGATGGAACCGCCGGGTTGAATTATTGACGAAATTCCTATTTCTGCTCCAATTTCCACGCAATCGGGAAATGGAAAAAATGCATCTGAAGCCATTACGCAACCTTCTAAATTAAAACCAAAGGAATTTGCTTTTTCAATAGCGTGTTTCAACGCATCAACACGTGACGTTTGCCCTACGCCGCTTGCAATCATTTGTTTGTTTTTTGCCAAAACAATTGCATTTGATTTTGAATGTTTTACAATTTTATTGGCAAAGAGTAAATCTTCAATTTCTTTTTCGGTGGGTGCATTTTGAGTAACAATTTTTAGTTCGTGCGGCGTTTCAACGTGTGTGTCTTTATCTTGCATCAATACACCGTTTAATATCGAACGGAATTGTTTATTTTGTAATTTATCGTGTTCAAGTACCAAAATAATACGGTTTTTCTTTTGTGTAAGAATTTCGAGCGCATCCAAATCATAATCGGGTGCAATTATTACTTCAAAGAAAATTTTATTGATTTCTTCTGCAGTTTCTTTATCGATTATGGCATTTGTAATCAATACGCCGCCAAAAGCAGAAACAGGATCACCTGCCAACGCGGCTTCCCATGCATCTTTCAAAACGGGTCGTGAAGCTAATCCGCAAGCATTATTGTGTTTCAAAATAGCGAACGTTATATCATCAAAATCGTTTATCAAATTTACAGCCGCATCAATATCAAGTAAATTATTATAAGAAATTTCTTTGCCTTGAAGTTGCTCGAACATTTCATCAAATTTTCCGTAAAAAATTCCTTTTTGATGTGGATTTTCGCCATAGCGAAGCATTTTTGCGTCGTTCATACTGAAACGAAACGCACTTTGTTCTTCTCCATCAAAATAGTTGAAAATAGCGGTGTCATAACCGGATGAAACCCCAAATGCTTCTTTTGCAAACCAACGTCGTTCTTCGAGTGTGGTTTTTGCTCCGTTTTGTTCAATTAATTCCAAAAATGGTTGATATTGTGCTTTGGAAGCCAAAATAACCACATCTTTGTAATTTTTAGCAGCTGCTCTAATCAATGAAATTCCGCCAATGTCGATTTTTTCAATAATATTTTTTTCATCAGCTCCGGCAGCTACAGTTTCTTCAAACGGATATAAATCTACGATAACCAAATCAATTTCAGGAATTTCATATTCGAGAAGTTGTTTTTCGTCGTTTTCTTCTTCACGACGCGCCAAAATTCCCCCAAAAACTTTAGGATGAAGTGTTTTTACTCTTCCACCCAAAATGGAAGGATATGAAGTAAGGTCTTCCACAGCATCGCAGGGAATTCCCAGCGATTCAATAAATGATTTTGTTCCTCCGGTAGATAAAAATTCGACGCCTTCACTGTGTAGTTTTTTTACGATTTCGTCTAATTTATCTTTGTGATAAACTGAAATCAGCGCCCGTTTGATTTGTTTTTTTTTCATAGGTGTGTAATGTGTATTTTGGGAATGCAAATCTACAAAAAATCATTGAGTTAGCAATTAATTTTGTGTTGCTTTTAAGCTATTTTTAATCTAAAAACAGAACAAAGTAAGATTGCCAAAATTTTAAACTTTGGCTGAGTTATTTAATAGGGTTTGAAACCTATAATTTCTCGTACTTCCCTGATAGTTTTACGGGCGTTTTCCTGTGCTTTTTCTTTGCCTATTTGAGCTATTTTATTGAGATAAACTTCATCGTCTGCAATTTCTTTAATTCTTTCTCTGATGGGGTTTACAAAAGCAATCATATCTTCAGCCAGTTGTTTCTTCAAATCGCCATAGCGAATTTGACAGGTATTGTATTGTTCGCGGAAAAACTCAACAGTTTCCGGCTTTGAAACAACCGTCATCAATTGAAACAAATTTGCAATTGGTTCCGCCATGGGTTGGTTTGGCTCAGTTGGTCCGGCATCGGTCACAGCGCGTTTTATCTTTTTCAAAATTACATTTGGTTCGTCTGTTAGGAAAATGGTGCTGTCTTCTCCTTCCGATTTTCCCATTTTTCCACTGCCGTTTAGTCCCGGAATTTTTACCAGTTCTTTACCGAAATTAAATGCTTGCGGTTCTTTAAAGTAATCTACTTTATACATACGATTAAAGCGGTTTGCAAATGTGCGAGCCATTTCCAAATGTTGCTCCTGATCTTTTCCTACCGGAACAAAATCCGCATTGTGAATCAAAATATCTGCTGCCATCAACGTAGGATAAGTAAGTAATCCGGCATTCACATTTTGTGGTTGCTGCCGGATTTTATCTTTGAACGAGGTACAGCGTTCCAATTCTCCCACATAGGCGTTCATATTAAGAAAAAGATAAAGTTCAATTACTTCGGGAACATCGCTTTGAATGTAAAGCGTGGCTTTTTCAGGATCGAGTCCGGCAGCCAAATATTGAGCTAACACATTTTTTACATTTCCTTGAAGATTTTCAGGAGTAGGATGTGTTGTAAGTGAATGATAATCAGCAATAAAAAAGTAACAATTATATTCGTTTTGCATTTGCACAAAGTTGCGCAATGCTCCAAAATAATTTCCAAGATGTAAATTTCCGGTAGGGCGAATTCCGCTTAAAACTGTCTTCATTTTTGTTAATTGGTAAATGGTTAATTAGTAAAATAGTTTATTTGTTTAATAATTAAATTGAGATTTAGTTTTTTGCATTATCTCCCAATTAATTGAATAAACTATTTACTAAAATGGAGTGCAAAGTTAATCATTTTAAAAGAAAAAACCGCTTTTCAGGACAAGCGGTTTAACAAAATAAACTGTTCAGATTATTTATAATTCTGAAATTTGTGTTTTTTTGGAAATCTGTTAATTAATCTACAAATGAACTGTTTAACAAATTTACTCTATCGGAATGGTTCTTTTAATGCGTTGGTCTAACGATGTGAGTGTTTCTGTGGTTGCTACGCCCGGAATTTCCTGAATTTTTCCGTTGAGTAAACTCATCAGGTGTTCGTCGTTTTTAGCATACATTTTAATAAGCAGCGTGTAAGCTCCAAGTGTGTATTGCGATTCAACTATTTCAGGAATTTTTTCTAATTCATGCACCACGTCTTTGTACATCGATGCACGTTCTAAAGTAATTCCGATATAAACACATATCTGATAACCAAGCATTTTAGGATTTACGGTATAGCCCGAACCTGTAATTACACCTATGTCTATCAGACGTTGAACGCGCTGATGAATAGCAGCTCTCGATACATTACATTCTTCCGCTACATCTTTGAAAGGTTTGCGTGCATTTTGTGTAATGATTTGTAAAATTTTCCGGTCTAATTTATCTATTTTTTCCATAACAATGTGATTTTATCATTTTGACAACAAATATAAGGAAAAGTTGAAATAAAAAAAACTTTTTAATAAAAAAACAACCAAAAACGAATATTTTTGTCAATATTTTGCCTTGCCATATAAATTATAATGAAAAAATGACCGAAATTTTTCGGTCATTTTTTCATTATTGAGGGGTATGTTGTTGTTATTTTTTAGAAGGCATTGGCGCTGGTTGTAAAACAGGTTGTTCAGGTTGTTTTTCAATAGAAATTAATTCTACATCAAAAATCAGCATCGAGAAAGGAGGAATTTTATATTGTTCCTGTGCTCCGTAAGCTAAATTTTGTGGAATGTAAAATCTATATTTAGAACCTACAGGCATCAATTGAAGTCCTTCTGTCCATCCTTTAATTACTTGATTTACAAAAAATTCAGCGGGTTGTTTTCTTTTGTAAGAACTGTCAAAAATAGTGTCGTTTAGGAGTTTGCCTTCGTAGTTTACTTTTACTTTGTCGGTTTCTTTAGGCATTGCACCTGTTCCTTTGGTAATTACTTCGTATTGAAGACCGCTTGCAGTTGTCATAACTCCGGTTTTTTTAGCATTTTCTGCCAAAAATTTTTCGCCTGCTGTTTTGTTTGCACCGAATTTTTCTTCCATTTTCTTTTCGTAACGGGCTTTCATTACGTTATTTACATATTCCTGAATTTTTTCAGTCGTCATATTTTTATCAAATTTATTCAACCCGTTAACAACTCCTTGTTTAAATAAATCGTAGTTAAATTTAAGAGTAGAATCGCCTAAAAATACTTTTTCTTGTTGATTAATCCATCCTGCAAATTGGCTTGCTGTCATTGTTAATTCAGGGTTTTTATCTTCTTTACCCTTCAAACCTTCTTCCATTCCGGCAAAGAAAGCGTTAATTTTTTTATTGATAGAATCGCCTTCGCCGGGAATAGCATTCATTTTAAGACCTTGTCCGTTAGCTAAACCGAAGGCGTAACTTAAACTGTCAAGTTGAGTTTTTAATTCGGGAGTTTTTGTTTTCAAAGATGGTTTACAAGCTGAAAAAATAAATGCTCCTGCTAAAACCATTGCGATGAATAATATATTTTGTTTTTTCATTTTTTGTTAAAATTTAATCGTTTTACATTCTGTTTATTTTTTCTCTGTTTCAGGAGCTTTTTTTGTTGTGTCAGGAACTTGAGGCATTGTTTTGCTCATACGTTCTTGCTGCATTTTTTGCATAGTAGCCTGGAAGTATTGTCCGGCTTGATCTGCTGTCATTCCTTCTTTATGATTTTTCAAAGCGTTTAAAAGTCCTTGTTTGATTAGATTTTTGTCTAACTTAATTGTAGAATCTCCCATCAAGCCCGCTTTTTCCATTTGTTTTAAATACTGACCGAATTGAACGCCCATTTTGTTCATTTCGTCTTTATTTTTACATGCTTTTTCCAATTTTACCATAAAATCATTCATTGCTTCTTCAGATGAATCTTTGTGGAAAAACTGATCTTTGATTCCGCTGCCGTTCAAGTAACCTAAATAGTAATTCAAGCTGTCTTGTTGGGTTTTTAAGGTCATTTCTTTTGTTTTATAAGATTGGCTGCAAGAAGCAAACCCAATAAAAATCAAGGCAATAGCCAAGAATAGAACATTTTGTTTTTTCATTTTTCTTATTAAATTAATTTTTTATTTCTTTTTAGTTGTCGATACTTTTTTAGTTGTAGTTTTTGCGGGAGTTTTTACTTCCTCTACTTTAGGTGCCGGAACAAATTTTTTAATTCCAAGCAATTCCACCTCGAAAACAAGTGGAGAATATGGAGGAACAACGCCTCCTGCGCCTCTTTCACCGTAAGCCAATTGATAAGGAATATAGAATTTATATTTTGAACCGACAGACATTAACTGCAATCCTTCAGTCCATCCGGGAATGACGCCATTTAAAGGAAATTCAATAGGTTCACCGCGTTCTACAGAGCTGTCAAATACTTTTCCATCCATTAATGTTCCGGTGTAATGAACTTTTACTGTATCGGTTGGTTGTGGTTTTTCACCTTCTGAAGGTGTTAAAATCAAATATTGCAATCCGCTTGGAGTTGTTTGTACTCCTTCTTTAAGTTTGTTTTCGGCTAAAAAGTTTTCGGCTTCGGCTTTTTTTAGGTCATTTTCCTTCGTTTGAGCTTTGGTAATGTAATCACGAAAATAGGTTTGAGCAACTTCTTTTGTTAGGATTGTGGAGTCTTCTTTCAACGCTTGCGAAAAACCTTTGATTAGCAAATCGATATTTGATTTTCCTCCGGGAATTCCTTTTAAATTATTTGCAAAATCACTCCCGATATTTATTCCTAACGCATAACTCATCGAATCCACATCGTTTGTAAGCACGATTTGGGGAGCGACAGGTACAGGAGGAATTTGTACGGGTTTTTTCTTTGCTTCAGCGTTATTTAGCGCCAATATAAGAACAGAAACTACCAATAATATTTTTTTCATATTGAATAAATTAAGAATGTATGTTTATTTTACTATATCCAAAAGTTCAACTTCAAAAATAAGCGTAGTATTAGGTCCAATAGATTGACCTGCACCGCGTTCGCCATAAGCGAGATTTGAAGGAATAAAGAGTTTCCATTTTGAACCGACCGGCATCAATTGCAATGCTTCAACCCATCCTTGTATCACTTGTGTTACACCAAAAGTGGCAGGCTCGCCTCTGCGAACGGAACTGTCAAAAACTTGTCCACTGATTAATGTACCGTGATAATGCACTTTTACTTTATCGCTTGCTTTAGGAACTATTCCGGTTCCTGTTTTCAGTATTTCGTATTGCAATCCACTTGGAAGAGTTACTACACCGTTTCGTTTTGCATTTTCGGCTAAAAATGCTTTTCCTTCTTCCGATGCTTTTTCACCAACGGTAGATTGAAGATTTTGAAAATATTCATTGATTACCGTTTGTGCTTCTTGATAGGAAATTTCCGGTTTGTTTTGCTCAAGCACATCTTTTATACCTTTGGCAAGTTTTTCGATATTTAATTCGGTAACACCGCTGCTTAATAAATTATTTCCTAAACTTAATCCCAACGCATAACTTACTTTGTCCATTTTATTTTGATTTTAAATGTTAAAAACGAGTGCAAAGATAGATGAATTATTTGAATAGTAGAGTGTTAAATAATCAAAATTATCTTATAGAAACCACAACAGGAAGTTTTTTTGACTTTTTTATACCTTTTTCAGAATTAATAATTTCAATATAAAGCACATATACGCTTGGATTGACAATTTTCCCTTTATCGTTTGTGCCATCCCACATTAGAAATCCTTCTGACGAAAGGAGTTGATTTTGAGCCAATTGTTTCATTTTTACACCTACGGCATTAAAAATTACAGCGTTTGCAACAAATCCATTTTCATCGGTTTTATATCTAAAAAAACACACGTCGTTTATTCCGTCATTATCGGGCGAAAAACTTTCAGGTTCCGCCCAAATCCATTTTTCTTCCGAATTTTCTGTGTCCATTTCTCGATATTGCGAATTTTTATATCCGGGAGTTCCATAATGAACTTCGGAAGATGCCGAATGCCATGAATTTTTATCTGTGCCGGATAAGGTTGGATTTATTTTTTCGAGAGAAACTCCTTTTGTGCTTTTTATCAAAGGATGATGCCATTTTACATCGTATTTTATTTCGTCATAAATAGTATCTTTAGCTGTGTTTGTTACAATCAAATTTCCGTTTGAATTATTTAAAGAATACCATTTTGAAGATGTAAAAATATTTGCTCCCGTAGGCGGCGTATATACATTTTTTATGCTGTCGGCATTGGGAGAAAACGCAAAATATTCTTTTGGTGCAAACATTTTTATTTTTGAAAAGGCGTAGCCGGTGTTTAAATTTCCATCGGTTTTTCTTGTAGTAAAAATCAATTTGCTTAAATCTATCACTTTATCGGAATTATTGTACACTTCAAAATATTCTTCACTGTTTTCAGCAGCTTCAAAACAGATTTCATTAATCACAACGTCTCCAATTTCAGGATTTTCAATAATAGCAATTTGCTTTTGAGTATTTTCCAGAGGATTTCCCGATAAATCTGTCGCACTTTCAACCGTCAGCGTGTAAATTTTTCCTTTTTCAAAATCTTGTCCGAAAGTGAGCAAAATAGAAGTTCCATCGGTAGAAATTTGTTTATTTGACGGATTTCCAAATTCATTATCTACAGTGAAAAGTGCGTTTGAAAAATCCATAGTTTCCGAGAATGTCAGTTTTAATTGATTTGTTCCAACCGTTTCCAAATTTGTCCATACAGGAGGAATTATGTCAATAAATTTATCGCCTGAAACGGAAATGTCATCAAAAAAATAATCGTTTCCCGTGGTAGAAGTATTTGAATAAAACAATCCGAAATATTTACTTCCCAAAATGGTTTTATCATTTACAGTTCCTTCCAACACGTAATCGTTTTCAGAAGGTAATTTGCTGTATAAGTTAAAATTTCCATCTTTATCGCGCGTTACTTTTATTTTAACTTCTGCCGGATTGGAATCTAAAATTTTATCTCTCCCGTCAATAATTTTTGTCTTTTTTGTGCCTTCTTGTAAATAAAGCGAAACTTCATCATTTGTATTCCCAATTTGAACATAATATCCAAAACATTCGGTAGAAATATCGGCTCTGTCGGAAATAATATAAACTGAAACATAATTTGATGAAGATGGGTTGTAGGTAATTTTTATCCAAGTTTCCCAAGATGCGTTTTCAAATGCTTCGGAAGGTGTTGTAAGATATGATTTTGAAGCGCTTGCGGCTTTTGATTGAAGTTGAAATGAGGAATTTACTATAAAATTATCTATAATTCCATTCCACAAAGGATTTTCGGTGAAGTTTCCATCCGAAAAACTTTCAGAAACTTGTGAAAATGTAAAGAAAGGAACAAAAAATACTAAAAATAAAATGGATTTTTTCATTATTCTTTATTAATAGACAGATTTAAATTATTTTTGTAAAATATTTGAATAACTTTCTAATAAGCACACAAATATACATAAAATCTGAATAATTTAACAATAAAACATATTTTGTATGAAAGTAGCAATTGTTGGTGCTAGCGGCGCCGTTGGACAAGAATTTTTAAAAGTTCTGGAAGAAAGAAATTTTCCGGTTACTGAATTGACATTATTTGGTTCTTCTCGAAGCGCCGGAAAAACGTACGATTTCAAAGGAAAATCTTATGTTGTGAAAGAATTAGTACACGGTGATGATTTTAAAGATATTCAAATTGCTTTTGTTTCTGCCGGAGCAAGTATTTCAAAAGATTTTGCTGCTGATATTACAAAATTCGGTGCGGTGATGATTGACAATTCAAGCGCATTCCGTATGGAAAACGACATTCCGTTGGTTGTACCCGAAGTAAATCCGGAAGACGCGAAAAATCGTCCACGCGGAATTATTGCCAATCCAAATTGCACCACTATTCAAATGGTAGTGGCTTTGAAAGCACTGGAAAACCTTTCACACATCAAACGAGTTCACGTTTCATCGTATCAAGCGGCAAGCGGTGCGGGCGCAGCGGCAATGGACGAACTCGAAATGCAATACAAACAAATTACAAGCGGAGAACAACCAACTGTGAGCAAATTCGCATATCAATTGGCTTACAACGTAATTCCACATATTGACGTTTTCACCGATAATGGCTACACCAAAGAAGAGATGAAAATGTATCACGAAACACGCAAAATTATGCATTCCGATATTGAAGTGAGCGCAACTTGCGTGCGTGTGCCAACGTTACGCGCCCATTCCGAAAGTATTTGGGCAGAAACAGAACGTCCGATAAGTGTAGAAGAAGCACAAAAAGCATTTGCAGAGGCAGAAGGAGTGGTTTTGATGGATAATCCTGCCGAAAAAATTTATCCGATGCCTTTGTTCCTTTCAGGAAAAGATCCGGTGCACGTAGGTCGTGTTCGCAAAGACATTTCCAATCCGAATGGAATTACATTCTGGTGCGTAAGCGATCAAATTAAAAAAGGGGCGGCGTTAAATGCCGTGCAAATTGCAGAATATTTGATAGCAGAAAAAGATATTTAAAAAATTGTTTTGAGACAAAGCCAAGAATATTCAGAAGAATTCGACGATGAACTCGAAGAGCAGAACGAAAGTTCGGAACTTTTCGAGCATCATCGTTTTGAGGTTGATAAAGGACAGTCTTTGTTGCGGATTGATAAATATTTGGTAAACACAATGCCGAATATTTCCCGAAATCGAATTCAAGATGCTGCGGACGGCGGAAATATTCTTGTAAACGGAAAATCGGTAAAATCAAATTACAAGGTAAAACCGAAAGACGTTATTTCCATTGTTTTAGCTTATCCTCCAAATAGTTATGAAATTATTCCGCAAGATATTCCCATCAATATTGTGTATGAAGATGATGATTTAATTGTGGTAAATAAACAGCCCGATTTGGTTGTTCATCCCGGTTTTGGAAATTTTGACGGAACTCTTTTGAATGCGATTGCGTGGCATTTAAAAGACAAAAAAGATTTTGATGCAAACGATCCGCGTTTAGGTTTGGTTCACAGAATTGATAAAGATACATCGGGGTTGATTATTGTAGCAAAAACGCCTGAAGCAAAAACTAACCTCGGGAAACAATTTTTTGATAAAACCACCAAAAGAACATACAACGCGCTGGTGTGGGGAAATGTAAAAGAGGACGAAGGAACAATTACAGGAGCGTTGGCGCGTGATCCGCGAGACAGAATGCTTTTTGCCGTTTTTCCTGATGGAGAAAATCCGCTTGCAAAACACGCCGTTACTCACTATAAAGTTTTGGAACGTTTGGGTTACGTTACGTTTGTGGAATGTCGTTTGGAAACGGGTCGCACGCATCAGATACGGGTGCATATGAAGCACATCGGGCATACACTTTTTAATGATGATCGTTACGGTGGAAACGAGATTTTAAAAGGAAACCGCACAACAAAATATCAGCAGTTTGTACGAAATTGTTTTGAAATTTGTCCGCGTCAGGCATTACACGCCAAAACGCTTGGTTTCACGCATCCAACCACAGGCGAAGATATGTTTTTCAACAGTGAATTACCTGAAGATATGCAAAAATTGATTGAAAAATGGCGGAATTATGCAAAAATCTTAGACTTAGAATAAAAATACATTTATGAAAAAAAACATAGCAATCATCGCCGGTGGCGACTCATCAGAAATTGTGGTTTCGCTGAAAAGCGCAGCCGGAATAAAATCGTTTATTGACGCGGAAAAGTATAATACTTACATTGTTACTATTGTAGGAAAGGATTGGAACGTAGAAATTTCGGAAACTGAAAAACTACCGATTGACAAAGGAGATTTTTCTTTTGTTCAAAACGGCGGAAAAGTAACATTTGATTTCGCATATATTACCATTCACGGAACTCCCGGTGAAAACGGAATTCTACAAGGATACTTCGATTTAATAAAAATGCCGTATTCAACTTGCGGTGTGCTTGCTTCTGCTATCACATTCAATAAATTTGTTTGCAATCAATATTTGAAGGGATTTGGAGTTCGTGTGGAAGAAAGTATTTTGCTTCGCAACGGACAAGCCATTTCAAGCGATGATGTGGTGGAAAAACTCGGATTGCCTTGTTTTGTGAAACCCAACGTTGGCGGAAGCAGTTTTGGAGTAACCAAAGTAAAAGAAAAATCAAATGTTCAGCCCGCAATTGAAAAAGCATTTGCCGAAGGCGAAGAAGTGTTGATTGAAAAATTTATGTCGGGAAAAGAATTTACCTGCGGCATATATAAAACTCACGAAAAAACCGTAGTGCTTCCGGTTACGGAAATTATTCCTAAAAATGAATTTTTCGATTTTGGAGCAAAATACAATCAAGAAGTAGAAGAAATTACTCCTGCGAGAATTTCAGAAAGCTTAACAAAACGAATTCAACAACTAACAGCTGCTATTTATGATATACTTGGCTGTAAAGGAATTGTACGTGTAGATTATATCATTTCTGATGGAGAAGTAATCAATTTGTTGGAAGTAAATACAACTCCGGGAATGACGCCTACAAGCTTTATTCCACAACAAGTGGCAGCGGCGGGAATGACAATGCGCGAAGTAATGACCGATATTATCGAAAGTAAATTGAATTAGTTACCTCTAAAACTATCAAAAGAAAAATGTTTACATTCAAAGAAATATTAGAAATAGTCAATTCCGAAGTGGAAAAAATCGATTGGAAACGTAAACCTTACGGGCTATATGAACCAATTGGATATATTCTTTCTCTGGGTGGAAAACGATTGCGTCCGGCAATAACGCTGATGGCGTGTAATCTTTATTCCGATGATGTGTTGCAAGCAATAAAACCTGCGATAGGATTAGAAATTTTCCATAATTTCACATTACTTCACGATGATATTATGGACAAAGCAGAAATGCGAAGAGGAAAACCTACCGTACATATCAAATGGGATGAAAATACCGCCATTCTTTCCGGAGATGTAATGCAAATTGAAGCATACAAATGGATGACAGACGTTCCTGAAAATCAGATTAAAAGAATTTTAGACTTGTTTTCGAAAACAGCGGCGGAAATTTGCGAAGGTCAGCAATTTGATATGGAATTCGAACAACGGAACAATGTTTTAGCTGATGAATATATTGAAATGATTCGTTTAAAAACGGCGGTTTTAATTGCAGCAGGTTGTCAAATTGGCGCTTGGATTGGAGGCGCTGAGGATGAAGACGCACAAAATTTATATGATTTCGGACTTAATATCGGATTGGCATTTCAATTGAAAGACGATTTACTTGATGTTTATGGCAACGAAGAAACTTTCGGAAAAAAGATTGGGGGAGATATTCTTTGCAATAAAAAAACATATTTGTTGATTCACGCAATTCAATTATCAAAAAATGAAGATGCCCAAGAATTGCAATTTTGGTTGGAAAAGAACAATTCTTCGGATGAAAAAACAAAAATCAGAGCAATTACCAATATTTATAATAGACTGGGAGTAAAAGAAATTTGTGAAGAAAAAATGGATTATTTTTATAAAACAGCATTGTCAAGTTTAAATAAGGTAAGCGTATCAGAAGAAAAAAAACAAGAATTAAGAAATCTTGCAGAAGTTTTGATGAAAAGAATTGATTAAAAATTGTAATTTTGTAATTAGAAATTATGAATTGCTGATTAAGAGCCAAAAATGCCCTACCGACGTTTACCAAATACCGACCAAGCAAGATTAAGAGCGCTGAAAAATGCTATAAAACAAGCCGAGAAACAAACTTACGGCAATCAAATATTGCTTTATAAAACTCAGAATGAAGCTCAGAGTTTTTTAAATATATTTGAGAATCAAATAGTTGTTTATAAACAGATGCTTCAAAATCAAGTGAATGCGAATAAACAATATCAGCAAGTTTTATATAATGCTCGGATGTACATCTCTCATTTTATACAAGTGCTCAATTTGGCTGTTATTCGTGGCGATATTAAAAAAGAACAAAAATCACTCTATCAATTGGATTTGAATACGCATAATGTCCCTGATTTAAGTACCGAAACCGCTATTTTAAATTGGGGCAAGAGCATTATTGAGGGTGAAAATGAACGCACCAGAAACGGCGGCTTTCCTATTTATAATCCATCAATTGGAAAAGTGCAAGTACACTTGGAAGTTTTTAAAGAATATAAAATGACTCAAAAACTTTATCAAAGTACTACCAACAGAAATTGGGAAGAGTTAGTAAAACTTCGTCAAAAAGCCGATGAAATTATTTTAGATATTTGGAATCAGGTAGAAGAATTTTATAAAGATGAAACGCCTTACAATAAATTAATTCAATGTCAAAAATATGGTTTAATTTATTATTACCGTAAAAATGAGCAAAATTTGACCCCTGATAATTAGACAAGAATATTTGAAGGCGTAACAATCATATCCATTTTTATGTCTCTCCAATAGGTAGGAATATCATCAATTACCTGAAAATCGAAACCCACACCGATTATTTGAATATTTTTGTGCTTCAAAAAATGATTGTAATATCCTTTTCCTTGTCCCATCCTATATTTATCTTTATCAAAAGCAATTCCGGGAATGATGGCTAAATCCACATTTCCATGATAAGGTTCTGTAATAGGATTAAGAATTTCATTATCTTTTTTGCCTCTTTTCTCATAACTTACGAATTTTTTTAGCCGTAATTTGTTTCCTCTGATGGAAGGCAGTAAGATTTCTTTTTCTCGGCTCCATTTTAATGCGTAAGCATACNTAGGCAGATCAATATGGTTTGACCAATACAACAGTATTTTTTCCGATTTTTCAAAGGAAGGTAATTGCTCTATTTTTTTAAATACAGAATCGGCAAAGAAAAGTCTTTTTTCTTCACTTAGTTCATTTTTAAGTACAAGCATCGATACTTTTATTTCGTCTTTTTCAAGAAAAATTTTTTTCTTTTTCGATGAAAAAATACGATAAAAGATTTCCAAAAAGAATTTTTTCATAATAGATATTTAAAGCTGTCCAGCATCTACAAGTGTCACCACGCGCTCTACTATACGGTCTTTATCACCTCCGTCGTAATCCATTTTAAGATCCGAACCCCAAAAATGCGCTACTACGTTCCAAAAGAAGGCAGGAACATTTCCTTTATATGCCTTTATTAAATCGTATGTATTTATTTCGCATTCCCTGTCAATTAATTTCAGCAGCATTTTACCTTGATTAACGGTTAGTTTGCGTAAACCTCCTTCATATTTACGGAATGCTTCTTTTTCAAAGGTTTTCAGATATTTTTTCCTCTCCGCGTCACTTGGCAAATAATATAAATCTCGGTTTACACGCGCAATTTCTGATGAAACGATTCGTGCATAAGGCAATGCTTTTTTCACATCGCGTACCGTGCGCCAATAAAATTGCTCTTGTTTTCTGTTCTTAAAAACAATCGGCGGATAAATATATACATCCCTAATATAACCAATAAAGAGCGTGTCGCCATTTTCAATTACTTTTTCCATTACCGCGTAAGAAGGCACTACCGGCTGTTCTGTAACGGGTTCTTGTGCAAATGTGTTCGGAAAGAATAACATTGAAAACAAGCATAAAAAGTATATTTTTAATTTTATCACTTTAAAATCAACAAATAAAAATTTGTTAATAAAAGCAAAAAGTTTGTTTGTATATTTCATAACAATATTTGTTCCAAATATATTTTTTTGTGAAATTTTCATTATTTTTGAGCAAAAATAATAATTTAATCCTTGATTCTAATAAAAAAACAAATGAAATTTAAATTTGGTCTGTGTTTAAAAATATTTCTTCTTTTTTCTATTCCTCTTTTTTGTCAAATACCTTCTACTTTACCTTCTGCGGTCTCAGTAGCTAACGCTTCCGTTGCGGTTCAAAATGAGTGGAATGCGTTTCAAAATACGGCTGCATTGGGACATATTGAAAATTGGGAAGCATCAATGCAATATGAAAACCATTTCATGGTCAAAGAACTAAGTACAAAAACTGTACAATTTGCTGCAAATGCCAAATATGTAAATATTGGAGCTTCTTTTTCCTATTTCGGATATTCACTTTACAATGATATGATTTTTGGACTTGGAACAGCGCGCAATTTTGGTGACAAATTTTCTATGGGAGTACAGTTTAATTATTATGCTGCATACTTTTCCGGGCAAGAAATAAATCGCTATCGTGGAACACTTTTCCCACAATTTGGTGTGTCCTCTCAAATTTTTTCAAATCTAACAATAGGATTTAACGCTTTTAATCCTTTTCAATCCAATATAAAAACCGAATATAATATTAAACGAATACCTTCAGTTTTTAGTTTAGGAACAAATTACACTTTTGGTGAAAATATAATTTGGCTGACACAAATAGACAAAGAAGCGAGCAGTAACTTTCGATTTGCATCCGGATTTGAATATGCAATGATTGACCAGCTGACAGTAAAACTTGGCGCTTATGCAATGGATTATCTCGTGCCAAGTTTAGGTGTGGATCTTCATTTGAATAAATTNCATATCTATNTTAATAGTGAATTACATCCTCAATTNGGANTGAATTCACAAATTCGTCTAAAATATAAATACTGATATTTTTTGAATGAAGTATTTTCTAAAAATATTCCTGATTTTATCGGTATTTTTAATTCCAAGTAAAATATCGGCACAAAACACATCAGCTAACACCGAACAAATTATCGCTGAAATTTATGAGCAACTTTCGGAAGAATCTGAAACAGAACTCGATTTTACCAACTTTTATGATGATTTGATGTCGTTGGCAGAAAATCCAATCCGGCTAAATCAAACGAACAAAGAAGAATTGGAAAAACTTCAATTTTTATCCGAAACTCAAATTGACAATGTTTTGTATTATCTATATCGAAATTCTCCGATGAATACGCTTTTTGAGTTGCAATTGGTTGATGGAATTGATATGACCGATATTCAACGGATACTTCCTTTTGTTACGCTGGGCGAGGGTAAAAATGAGATGAAAATATTTAGTATTCGAGATATGATTAGATACGGTAAAAACGAACTTTTTTTCAGATTAGACAAAGGGTTNGAAACTAAAGAAGGATACCGATTTTATCCTGAAGANGATGAAAATTCCGCCGATGAAAATGCAAAAAAATATGTTGGAGACGCTTTTTATACTCATTTAAAATATCGGTTTAATTATAAAGAGAGAATTCAGGCAGGATTTACAGCAGAGAAAGATGCGGGAGAGCAATTTTGGGGAACAAATAACAAAGGGTACGATTCTTATTCAGCTCATTTTCAGTTGAATAATTTTGGGAAACTAAAAACACTTGTTATTGGAGATTATCGAGCAAACTTTGGATTAGGTTTGGTATTGCGAACCGATTTTTCAATGGGAAAATCAGCTTACGTTACAAATGTAACTCCANATCAAAATGGATTGAAAAAATATAGTTCTACCGATGAATATAATTTTTTTAGAGGCATAGGAACTACGATAAAATTCGGGAAATTCAACGTTTCGGTTTTTTATTCCAATAAAAATATTGATGGCGACACTATAAATGAGCAATTTACTTCCATTAAAAAAGACGGTTTGCATAGAACCTTGAACGATTTGGAGAAAAAACAAACCGTCAACCAACAAGTTGTAGGAGGAAATGTTCGATTTCAACGAAATTGGTTTCAAGTAGGTGGAACAGTTGTTTATACGCATTTAAATCATTTTCTTAATCCGGACACTACAAATTACAATCAATTTTATTTTCGCGGAAAAAATCAAACAGCAGGTAGTTTTGATTATCGCTTCCGATGGGAGAAACTAAATTTCTTTGGTGAAACTTCCTTATCAAATAAAATGGCAGCGGCAACATTAAACGGTTTAAATTTCAGTCCGGTTTCAACGGTAAGTTTAGTTGCGTTATATCGGTATTTCTCGCCAAAATACGATGTGTTTTTTGCCAATACTTTTTCTGAAAGTTCGCGAGTAAATAACGAAAGCGGTTTTTATATCGGAACAGAAGTTCGTCCCGTAAAATTTTGGAAAGTTTCAGCATACATTGACAGTTACCGTTTTCCTTGGNCAAAATTTGGNATAGANGCTCCTTCTTTAGGGAAAGATTATTTAATTCAAGCGGATTATTTCCCAAAAAGAAATGTGTCTATGTATTGGCGTTTTAAATTTGAACAAAACGANANAAATTATACNNATACTATAAGTGTGATGCCTGTAATTTTACCTAAGCAAAAGTGGCAGGCAAGATACCGATTGAATTATTCTTTTGGGAATTTCAATCTCAGAAATCAAATAGACGTGAACAGCGCAAATGACGGAGCGAATAAATCTACTTATGGATTTTCTGCGCTGCAGGATGTGAGTTATNAATTTNCAACNNTTCCNTTNAGTTTGGANTTTCGTCTTCATATTTTTGACGCNCAAAANTNTGANAATAGATTTTACGTTTATGAGCAAGATATATTATATGCTTTTTCNNTTCCGATGGTNTATGGAATGGGAACNAGATATTTTATGAATTTGAAATATGATGTTTCAAAAAATATTTCGNTTTGGTTCAAATTNGCTCAAACAGTTTATGCCGATGAACGCGAGAATATCAGCAGTGGAAATGAGGAAATTNTGGGAAACAGAAAAACAGACTTCAGATTATTGTTGAGATGGAAATTTTAATAGTTTCAAGTAAAAGTATTATTCAAAAAGACGATAGTTTTTTTCATTGGCGTACCANATTGCTAANACAATAAACGGAATAGCAAAAAAGGNAGCTNTAATATANANAATTGGCAATTGANTTACAAAAAGATAAATTTTNAANATAATCTTTTGNATATCAATAAAAAANAGCATAATTGTAAATCCTATAATTGTAAACACNGGAATAATCCATTGCACTTCTTTTACTGTAGGCAATTTTTGCATCACATTGCTTGAAAANCNATTATCNATAATTTCTTTNTTATTTTCNGCAAAAAAATCTTTCAATATTTTATCGTTATTTTCCATAACCGGCTTGAGTTAAAAATTTTTCCATTTTTTCTTTTCCTNTCAAAATGTGAGTTTTCACTGTTCCGAGTGGTAAGTTCATAATTTTAGCAATTTCCTTTTGTGTTTTGTCTTCCATATAACAAAGTAAAATGGCAGTCTGTTCTTCTTTTTTCAGATATTTTAATGCAGTGTAAATATCGTTTTTTTCTGATGAATATGCAATTTCCGTGCTGTTTTTACGGTCAATTTCGGCAATATTCAAATCATCGTAATATTTTTTTGCCCGCACCGAATCATAAAACGTATTGTAAGCAATACGGAAAAGCCATGTTGAAAATGCTGAAATCCCCTGAAAGGAGCGAATATTAAGATATGCTTTAATAAAAGTTTCTTGCGCCAAATCATCACTCAATGAGCTATCGCCCATCGTNAGGTTTTGAAAAAACCTTCGGATGGACGATTGATATTTTAGCACCAAGCGGTTAAATGCTTCTTTATTATCAAACATCACCACTTGTGAAACCCAAAGCAAATCCTCTGTTTTACTCATTATTTTCAGGAAGTTGATTTNTAGGTTTTTCTAAAAAATAAACCAATAAATATGCGGCTCCAATAAATCCTAAAATTATACCGGTTATTGCAAATCCTGTAGAATGATTTATAGCAAAGTGAATAATTGTAAATCCAATTCCTAACATTAAACAAATTACACCTTTTTGTAAACTGGAAGATTTCTTTTTTGCCGGTTCTTTGAAATAGGATTCAGGAATAGGTTGTCCCGCTTCAATTGCTTTCATAAAAAGTTCATGCTTTCTAATGGATTCTTTATTTTTATACATACTTAAAAATAGAATAATTAAAACAACCATAATAAACGGTGTAATGCTAATCGCCAACAATCCAAATTTGCTAAAAGGCATGTCATTTATTTTATCATTTTCCATTCTTTGTTTTTCCAGCTCCATAATTTGATTAGGAGTCAGTTTCTGTAGTAAAATAGCTTCTTTTGGATCCAAATTTTTGTTCATATACAGTTTTTCAATACTGTCTTTACTAACTACTGCTGTTTTTGCAGTATCGGTTTGAGGAATTGTTTGTTGTGGTTCGGCATTAATTCCCATCCATACAAACAAGGCAATTAAAATAATTCCAAGTTTTTTCATAATCGTCTAAAAATTTAATTGGTTTGTAAAAATAATGTTTGTTTATGGATTAGACGAGAGGAATATTGAATTTGGATTTAAAAAGAGAAAAATATTTTTAAATAAAGNATTAGTGGCTTTCAAACAATCGGTTATTGGAACTGTTATGGAGNGTTTCAGNGCTGAAATAAAAAATCCGCTTGCTTTTCACAAAGAAAACGGATTAATAATCAAAATNTTAAATTATTATAGAAAACTAAATGCTCAAAAAAATCAACTTGTTTTATTAATAGACGATAGAGGGATTAAAAAGGTTACTTCTGTTCTGTTTTTTTAATGGTTTTTCGGTTTCTTTAATCGAAAGTTTGCTTTTATTTATTTTTTATTAAGACTGAATTCAGCCAAAGTTTGGATTCGTTTACCGATATATTTTTTATATATTAACTCAATAGGTATAAAATACAAATGTTTTTTAGTTTTTATTAACTCAATATCTTTCTTATTTTAAGACAATTATTATTTAAAAAACAATATATTTGCAGGNGTGTTTTAAATATTTTTTAAAAATAAGATTTAGATAATTAAATTATTTCCTATAATTATTTCAAATTAACAACTTATGAGAAAAATTTTACTTTTCTTTTTATGTCTTGCTCAGTTTGGTATAGCTCAGCAAGTCAATGTTTTATCTTTAGAAAAGATAAAAGTAACTGAAAATGGAGGGTATTTTTATCCGAAATTTAGTCCTGCTAACGATTACATTTTATTAAGTCAAATTAATTACAAAGGATTGGTGAAATATTCATTTACCGATCAAAATTTGAAAGTAATTAATGAAGATCCCGGAGCCGGTTATGATGTGCAAATAAGCAATGACGGAGAAACCATTCTTTATAAAAAGATTGAGTTAATAAATAAATTACGTCATAATTCCCTTATAACTCAAGACTTATCTTCTAACGAAAAAACAACACTGGTATTACCTACGCGTGAAAATGTTGCGGGGAAACTAATTAACTCTTCTCCAGTGTATGTAAAAGGTAAAAAAATGATTAAAAATTCATCTGTCGCTAAGAATATTTCTCCAACNGTGATTACGATTGAAGATAAAAAAATGGTACTTTATAAAAACGGAATAAGAAAAGAACTCACGCCAAATGGAAATGATAAAAGTTATATTTGGCCCTCAATTTCTCCTGATGGAATTCATATAGTATATACAGTTGCGGGAAAAGGAACTTTTGTCGCCAATATTGATGGAACAAACATAAAATCATTTGGGAAATTAAGCGCTCCAAAATGGGCTGGGAACAAATACATAGTTGGAATGGATGATATTGATGATGGTCAAAAATTAATTTCATCTACCATTAAGATTGTTTCTATTGATGGAAAAATCAAAGAAAAACTGAATACGCCAGAAGGAGTAAACGCAATGTATCCATCAGCTTCAAATGATGGAAGTAAAATTGCTTTCAATACCGAAAAAGGTGAAGTGTACATAATGAATGTTGAACTCAAATAATATACAGCTATGAAAAAATTAATCACATTAATATCGATTTTAGCTGTATTCTCATTAAGTGCAGCTGATTTTACCGGAATAAAAATTTACATAAATCCAGGTCATGGTGGATATGACGGAGCAAACGATAGAAACGTAGTTACCATTCCTTATGCGTTAGGTGACACTCTTGGTTTTTGGGAATCGGCAAGTAATCTTACAAAAGGATTGGAATTGAGGGATCTGCTCCAAGCGCAAGGAGCTACGGTGATTATATCCCGCACTCAAAACAGAGATGAAGACGACAGACTTTTATCAGAAATAGCAGAAGAAGCTAACGCAAACGGTGTAGATGCTTTTTTGTCAATTCACAGTAATGCTTTAGGGACAAACACTGGTACTAATTATCTGCTTCAACTTTATCACGGTTATGATAATCAACCCACAGTAGAAGCAAGTTTGCCTATGTGTAAGGCAGCTTGGCCTCGATTAATAGAGAATAAACTTACGGTTTGGACTAACTACCCTACTGCTGCTACTCCAAACTACAGAGGTGACTTTTCGTTTTATGGGAATACCAGCGGATTAGGAGTTCTGAGACCTTTAACTGTTCCCGGTTTCTTAAACGAAGGTTCTTTTCATGATTATTCACCCGAAACACATCGATTACTTAGTAAAGATTACCGAAAATTGGAATCGTACAGATTTTTACAGTATTTCTGCGATTATTTCGGAAAAGATCTCCCTACAACAGGTGTAATTGGAGGCTGGGTAAAAGGAATAGACGAACGTGTAAACGACTCAAGATTTGCGTATAAAACAAGTACAGATGATGAATGGTTGCCATTGAATTCTGCTAATATAAAATTAATGAATGCTGTCGGCGATTCTATTAATAATTACACCGTTGATACTCTTTATAACGGTATTTTTACATTTAGAAATTTAGCGCCAGGAACGTATAAATTAAGAATTACAGCAAAAGATCATACAACAAAAGATACAACAATTGTTGTATCTGCAGGAACGATTTCGTATATGAAAGTAATGATGCGCAATCCAAACTTACCTATTTACCACATAATTCCTCCCGATTATCCCAATCCTGTTCAAGATGCAGGAGCTTTGCCAATGAATCACTATGATTTTCAGAATATAAAACAAGAGAATCCGGATTGGGTAAGTCCAACAACTTCGATAAGGAAAGTTCTTTTCAAAAACGAAAAATTATACATTTTATCAGAAGATACGACAACAAATATTCCTAAGATAGATATTGTAAATGCTTCAACGTTTGCAAAAATAAGAGAAATGGATTTAACAGGAATAAGTGGTGGAGCAAAAATTTTAAGCGATATTAATTTTACTGCTGATGGTGTACTTTTAGGATGTAATAAAGATACGATTTCATTGCCTGAAAATAAAGGAAGATACTTTAAAATGTATTATTGGGAAAATGATTCAGTTGCACCAAATTTACTTTTTCAAACTCAAAGTCAGGCAAATTGGGCTAATGGAATTGTTGGAGAAACATTTGCAGTAACAGGGGCTCGATTTAAATGTTCCATATATACAACATCTGTAACTACTGGTAGCAGCAAAGCTATTCGAATTATTGGTTATAATTATCAGGATAGCGTAAATTTAGGTTACAGGTATATGTTGGATGCTGCAAATTATACCGAAGCGCTTTGGGGTAAAAATGTGAAATTCAATATTTCTCCTAATGGAACCGATAAAATCGTAGTAGATGGAGAAAATATGTTGCCAACCGAGTATAAGTTTGAATGGGAACAACCAGACAGATCACCATTAACATTGCAATCTGTTTTTGCAGAAGAAAATGGTTATCAGTTACAGAAAGAAGCATCAGGAGGAACGTTCTTTAGGAATGCATCGCATGTTTATATGGTTGCACCAAATTGCGATGCAGACAAATCAAAAGTGGGAATCGTTCTATTTGATGTAAATGAAGGACTTGGAAATGCAAAAAAAGTATCGGAATTTTTACCTGAAGCAGGATTGGGAACAACTCCAGCTCCGTATATGATGGCAGCGGCAAAAGTTTCAGGATACGATATTGATATGATTGGACTGGCTGAAAAACAAGGTATTGCGAGATTTAGAAACATCGCTTCGGCAACAGCAAACGTATATGCTTCTGAACTAAAAATGGAAGATATCGGCACTGCTTATGTTCTTTCATTTACATTAAATGATGCGATTGCTTCAGGGAAAGTGTCAATATTTGATTCTACACAAGAAGTGTTTGAGGTCGTTCTTGGTTCCCTTGAAAAAGGAGTTCAAAGTGTTACCGTACAAAAAAATGATTTGCCGGAAGGAAATTATAACTGGTCAGTTGAAGTAAATGCGAATAATGTGGATAGACCATATAAATTCTCAGATGATGCTTTAGCACAAATGCAGTTCTATTATCCGAGAGGAGTTTGTGTGGATAATACGTTTAATAGTCCTTTCTTTGGACGTGTATATGTTGCAGAAGCCACAGGTGGTGCGGCAAGTGCATCAAGAACAACAAAAGATGGAGTTTATATTTTGAATTCAGCATTAGAGGATGTTACAAATCAGGGGGCAAATGCTTATGCCGGAAATATTACTTGGAGTACCAGCGGAAGTCCGATGAGAGTATTTGTAGGCGAAGATGGAACTGTTTATGTAAACGACTGGAGCGATGCACATCCCGGAATTTGGATGATGAATCCGGCAAGTCCGCAGAATTCTTTTGCTCCCATATTCAGTAGTGCGTTAACAAAAGCTGGTACAGGATTATCAAGCAATAACGGAGTAAATGTTCATGGTTCAATTGCTCATTGTTATGTTTCAGGATTAGGCGCAGAAAGAAAACTCTTCACATTTGATGAAGATTACACTGATGCTGTTGCAACAAGTGCGGGTAATCTTTTACAATACAATATCGGCGAACTTGCTACACCTTGGGATAGCGCTCCAAGTGCAATAGTTTATAATGATATTTTAAATGGAAATTTACAACAAAATTATAACTCTTGTATTGTTCCTGATGGGCGTGATGGATGGTGGATTTCTCAAAACAGATCTGCAGATGCAGCTACAATTCCATCCTTAATTCATGTAAAAACAGATGGAATGGTTGATTTCAATTCAGGTCAAACTCCTACCTTGATTGCAAATTCGGCTACAGCTGGCATGGCGCTGAATTATGATGGAACACAAATTGCCATTGGAAGCAGTAACGAAGTAAAAATTTACAGTGTAAAATATGGAGAAGACGGAACTCCCTCATTGTCTCAAATTTATTCCATAAAACCGGCAGTAGGAGCAAACACGTCATCAATCTCTTATGATAGGGCAGGAAATATTTATGTGGCTTCTTACAATGCAGGTGGCACCCCATCTAAAGTTGGCGCCTTTGCTTTGCCTAAAATAACAAATAATTTTGTAACTCCGGCTCCTGTTCTGCAATTATTAGCGGGAACAAAAACAGGAGTACAAGAAATAAATAGTAATTCGGATGTAATAATTTATCCTAATCCAGTATCAAATAGTGCTACTATTAAATCAAACAGTGAACTGAAATCTATTTCACTTTATGATATAAATGGAAGACTAATGATGCAAAAAGCATTGCAGGGATTACAAAGCGACTTGAATATTTCTAATTTATCTTCAGGTATTTACATTGTAAAAGTTCAAACTCAAAACAAAACATTTAATTTGAGAGTAATAAAGAAATAATAAAATGGTTGTTAAATAGTAAATTAGAAAAACTGTCGAAAAATTTTTCGGCAGTTTTTCTTTAAATAAATTACCTGTTTCTTTGGTAATTTATTGTACTTTTGCTGTAATTTATTCGTTAAATAATTCAATAAAAACAAAATAGAGTTGAAACTCCGCTTATTTAAATTATCTTATTTCCTGTTTTTGCTATTTTTATTTCACTCAATAACAGGTTTTGCGTCAGAACCTTATTGTCAAAATTTAGGTTTTGAAATGGGTAATTTTACCAATTGGACAGGGTATACTTGGATTTATCAGACGAAACCGGCAAATTCCACACCAAAAACGGAAGGAATTGTTTATGGTAGACATACAATTATGTCGGATAAAAATGCTTATGATACTAATACTGGAAATCAATTGAAAATAATTCCTGATGGTTTTGATTATTCCGCAAAATTAGGAAACACCGATAAAGGTGGTCAGCATCAAAGTTTACAGTATACATTACACGTTGATTCTCTAAATTCACTTTTAATTGTGAAATTTGCGGTAGTATTTCTTAATCCTCTTAGCGGGCACACTAAAGAAGAAGAACCACGTTTTACAATCACTTTTTTTGACTCTAAAGGCGATACCATTCCAGATTGTGCCAATTACGATGTTTACTCAGGCGATGCAACTATAGCCGGATTTCAAACATATTATCCTTCCGGGAGCAGTGAACCCGTTGTTTGGCGTGATTGGACAACCGTAGGAATAGATTTATTACCATACATTGGACAAGACATAACCGTAGAGTTTATGGCGGCAGACTGCACCCATCAAGGACATTACGGATACGCTTATATTACTGCTCAATGTCAAGCGATGGAGATTAATGTGCAGTATTGCGCTTCCGATGTTAATGCAACATTGATAGCTCCCGATGGATTTATGACATATAAATGGTTGGATAACGGAATTGAGATAGGAACAGACAAGTACTTAACTATCCAAAATCCTTCCGAAGGAAAAAAATACCAGTGTGAACTTACGTCTGAAACCGGTTGTACTGTTACATTAGAATCTACTATTCAAAGATACAATCCTCACGCACAGTTTACAAGCAGTTTTGATTGTAGTACCAATACTGTTTTGTTTCAAAATAATTCTACTGCAACCAACGGAACCGTTAATTATCTGTGGGATTTTGGAGATGGAAGTTCTTCCACAGAAACAAATCCTTCACACACTTACAATACATTTGGTCCTAAAACGGTAAAATTAATCGTAAAAAATCCCCCTTCAACTTGTATTGATACAATGACAGAGGTTATTTATACATTTGAAAGACAAAAAGTAAGAATTGAAGGAGATTCTCTTTATTGCTTGGGGAAAACTGTAACATTATATGGAAAAGACGCTTATAGTTATCAGTGGAGTATAGGTGAAACCACAGATTCAATTCAGGTTGGGACTTCCGGAACATATTGGGTCGTAGGTTTTTCAAAAGACGGTACTTGCAATTCGTTGCCATATTATTACAACGTTAATTCTTATCCTGATTGGGTGCTTGATATTCAAGGGAATACGAATCTTTGTTATGGCGACACCATTTCCCTTAAAGCTACAGGTGCAGTTTCATACGTATGGGATACTGGCGAAAAAACAGACGAAATAAAAATAAATAAAGAAGGAACATATACAGTTACCGGAACGAATGAAAACGGATGCATAAAACAGAAGTCGATAATAGTTACCAAAATAGAGCTGCCAAAGAAAGATTTTTCTTTATCAAGGGATAAAATAAATTTAAGAAACAATACTGTCAACGCTTATATTTCTCCTGAGTTGAATGTTTCTTATGTATGGGATTTTGGAGATGGAACACAACTTACGGGTGCAAATGTCTCACATCAGTACAGCATTGACTATTCTAATTGGCGTTTTCCTATAACACTCACTGCTACAAATGAATACGGATGTGTAAGTGATACTACAAAGTATGTGGATGTTTTATTTTTTATTCCAAATGTGTTTACTCCCAATGGCGATGGTGTAAACGATATTTTTATGCCCAATGTAAAACTCTCCATTTATGATAGAAACGGTATTTTAATGTATGAAGGTACTGAAGGTTGGGATGGAAATTATAAAGGACAGAAAGCGGATAATGACACGTATTTCTATTATTTGAAGTATAACGATTATAATGGAGAAGAGAAAATCGCTAAAGGATACATAATGTTGAAACGATGAAGAAAAGAATATCCGTTTACATATATATTATTTTGAGTCTGATCCCGGCTGTAGCTTTTTCACAATCCGATATAAGTATGGCTACGCAATGGTACAACCGGGGAAATTATAATCCGGCTTCCATTGCACGTACTGATTATGCATATTTATTTGCCAATACCAGAAAACAATGGTTGGGAGTGGAAGGTTCGCCTACCATTTTTAATGTGCAAGCTTCTATGTACAATAATTCCCTGAAATCTGCATTTGGAGTATCAATAGTAAATGATGTGATTGGTATTACAAATTCGTTCAATCCGATGTTTTCGTATGCCTATCGAATATCGAACGACCCGAGTTGGGCGCTTTCTTTTGGATTATCATTAGGAATATTTAATAGAACAATTGATATTTCAAGATATTCTCCTGTGGATGATAATGACCAAACTTTATATCAGGATGTGGATCCTGAAACAACGCCGGATGCAAATTTTGGAGTAGAATTTCAGAATAAACATTTTATTTTTGGCGCATCTACAACGCATTTATTTTCAATGAATAAACCGGATAGTTTATTTTTAAATGCAAATCATCGGTATGTGTATGGCATTTATAAAAATACAAATTCGGAGCTTTTTAATTATTATTTGGGATTGCAAATGGTGAATCATTACAATATTTATTTATTGGAAAGTAATGCCGTAGTAAGATTCAAAGTTCCAACTGGACTTCAAAACGGAAGCCGTGAATTATTTGATATAGGTTTAAAGTATAGAAGCTCCAAACAAATGACAGCTTTGTTTGGAATAAATATTACCAATAGCTTCCGGATAGGTTATGCTTTTGACCAAACATTGCGTTCCGGCTACAATCAAAATGGCACGCATGAAATTATGCTTGAATACCGAATTCCACTCAAATCTGCTGAGTGTGAAGCCTGCCGCGATCAGGAATTGTGGTATAGATAATTGAAATACGCGAGACGCAATTTTTATTTCTATAAATAAGTCAATACTATTAAAACCGTATTATCTCAGTTTTTTATTGAACTTATCACCAGTTGAATTGTTTTTCTTTCCAAAGCAAATTCTAAACCCAATGAAAATAGAAAAACTGGATGTGGTTGGTATGACCTGTTCCGCGTGTGTTGCACATGTGGAAAAAAGCGTGCGTAAATTGCCGGGCGTTAATTCCGTTCAGGTGAATTTGCTAACCAATAGTATGTCTGTGGACTACAATGAAAATGAGTTGAATTTGGAAAATATTATTGAGTCTGTTCAAGATGCGGGTTACGATGCTTTTCCAAAAGAATTACTAACGGAAAAATCATCCGTAGAAAAAAAAGATTGGGTTTTAATGGAACAAAATGAAATGCAGAAACGCTGGTGGGTTTCTTTTGCCTTTTTAGTTCCTGTATTCTATCTCGCAATGGGCGGAATGTTTGGTTTGCCGATACCTTCTTTTTTATCGATGCACGAACGTCCGTTGATTTTCTCCCTTGTACTTTTCATTCTTACTATTCCCATTTATATTGTCAATCGAAAATTNTTTATCGTTGGTTTCCGTACATTGTGGCAGCGTTCTCCAAATATGGATTCTTTAGTGGCAATTGGCGCGAGCGCGTCGTTGGTTTACGCAATTTATGGAATTTTCAAAATTTATTTCGGAATAAAATCAGGAAATACCGAACAAGCAATGCATTTTGCTGAAAATTTGTTTTTAGAATCGGGTGCAATGATTTTATCGCTTGTAACGCTTGGTAAATTTCTGGAAGCCAAATCAAAGCGGAAAACATCTTCNGCATTGACTAAAATGATACAGTCTGCTCCGCAAACAGCAACTATAATAAAAGACAATGATGAAATTGTAATCCCAATTGAAAATGTGAAAGTCGGCGATATTATCAGCGTTCGTTCCGGGCAGAAAATTCCTGTGGACGGCGAAATTATATACGGTTCAGGGATTATTGATGCGTCTTCTTTGACGGGCGAAAGTATTCCTGAAGCAAAAGAAAAAGGAGATAAAGTTCTTTCAAGTTGTATAAATGTATCGGGTTACTTTCAATTTCGAGCCACAAAAGTAGGAAAAGATACTACGCTTGCTCAAATTATCAGTTTAATGGAAGAAGCTTCGGCATCGAANGCTCCCATTTCCAAACTTGCCGATAAAATCAGTAATATTTTTGTTCCGGTGGTCATTTCCATAGCGATTGTTTCTGCTGTTGTTTGGCTNATNTTGGGTTATTCTNTNGAATTTTCCTTGTCTATAGNAGTAGCTGTTTTAATTGTTTCCTGNCCTTGCGCGCTGGGCTTGGCAACTCCTGTGGCAATTATGGCAGGNACNGGNAAAGGAGCNGAAAACGGNATTTTATTCAAATCGGCGGANGCAATAGAAACGGGAGCGGATATAAATACNGTTTTACTTGATAAAACNGGAACCATTACCGAAGGAAAACCGAAAGTTACNGAAGTTGATTCACTTCATTATTTAGATGAAGATGAATTGTTGAGGATTGCAGCATCTCTTGAAAAGCTCTCCGAACATCCGCTTGGAAGCGCCGTAATAGAAAAGTTTAAAGAGCAAAATAAAGAATTTTATCAGGTGGATGATTTTGAAAGCGAGGCGGGCAAAGGAATTTCAGGGGAAATAAAAGGCGAACTTTATCGCATAGGAAATGAGTCATTTATTTCTAAATATATTTCTACAGAAGGAATAAAAGACATCTTGCCTTCATTGTCTGAAAAAGGATTTACACCCCTCATTGTTTCTGACGATGAAAATATTGTCGGGGTTATTTCCGTAGCCGATACGATAAAATCTACCAGCAAAGAAGCAATACGGNATTTATATGATATGCANATNAATACCATAATGCTTACCGGAGACAGAAAACAAACNGCTCTTGCCATGCAAAAGCTATCGGGAGTAGGAAGTTTTATTGCNGAAGTGCTTCCTCAGGACAAAGATAAGGAAGTGATGCGTATGCAATCGAACGGTAGAAAAGTGGCGATGATTGGCGACGGCGTAAACGACGCGCCTGCGCTAATGCGGGCGGATTTGGGAATGGCAATTGGAAACGGAACCGACATTGCCATTGACAGCGCCGATGTGGTGTTGATGAAAGGAGATTTGCTCGATGCGGTTTCCGCGCTTAAATTAAGCAAATACGTGATGAAAATCATCAAAGAAAATTTGTTTTGGGCGTTTTTTTACAATGTTATCGGAATTCCGCTGGCAGCCGGTGTGTTTTATAAAATCTTCGGATGGACATTGAACCCGATTTTTGCNGCGGCGGCAATGAGTTTAAGTTCGGTTACGGTAACTTTAAATGCCCTTAGGATAAGAAGTTTTAAACCTGTTAAATAGTACGTAAATATAAATTTTATTATGGAAAAAACATTAAAAATCAAAGGAATGAGTTGCTCTCATTGTGCGATGCGTGTAGAAAAAGCGCTCAATAAAATAGATGGAGTTGAAGCCAAAGTGGATTTGGAAAATCACATTGCAAAAGTTAAGCTGTCAAAGCCGGTAGCTGACAATGAATACTACAAAGCATTGGACGATAGCGGATATGAAATAACTGAAATTCAGTAAAAATATTAGCAAAAAGAAGTAACGGCATCAGTTTTTGGTGTCGCTATTTTTTTGTAGGGTGCGACATAACGTGGCACCCTGATTTTTTTACTCAAAATTGATATTGTTTCTTAAAAATATCTATATTTGCTAAAAATTAACTTTTATAGAGCAAGGCACACCAAATAAGATAAAATTACAAAATAAATTACGCATATTTGGGTGTTGTGACCAACCCTAAAAAGAACAGAAGCTCTATTTGAAGCAAAACAACAAACAACAAACAACGATATGAACGAAACACCTTTTAAGGAAGAACAAACCTTGAAGAATTTATTTTCTGAGATGGCGAAAGCGGATATAAAAAACTATATTCATGAAATTATAGAATTAGTTATTGACAGCAAATTGAGTAAAGAAAACATTCAGAATATTCTTACGAAATACTCTATACGAAAAATTGAGAAAATCAAAACTGAATTATTAGGCATTCTTATTGATTATGCAAATTTCATATTGAAAGACAATGTGATAACCAATAATGAAAAACAAAACTTTGAATTTCTTAAAATGTATTTTGGAATTAAAGACGGAGATTTTTATAAATACAAATTATTGGAAACTAAGTCAATAATAAACATGCAATTAGAAAAGTTATATGCGGACAATTTGATAACGCAAACAGAAACAGAAAGTAATGATTTATTGCAAGATATTTTTGGCTTGGATTATGACCAATTTGATAAATTAAAAGAAAGTTTTGTAATTAAATCAATAGAGCAAGGCGCTGAAATAACCAATTTAGATACTGCAAACGTAAAATTATTAAAAAAAATAAAACAGGGGAAAAAGTAAAAAGACATTATTTAATTTTATAATGAAGAATATGGGAGATAATTCGACCAAAAATTTTGGATTTCTGAACATAGCTGTTCTTGTTTTGTCCGTTTACGTTCTTGGCGCACTGATTGTTGATACGACTTTTAATTTATCGAAAGAAACAGCAAAACTATTAAATTATATTGATATTGCTATTTGCGTATTCTTCTTTGTTGAATTTTGTATAAGATTTTATCAAGCAGAAAACAAATTGAAGTTTATGCATTGGGGCTGGATTGATTTAGTTTCGAGTATTCCAATGATAAATTTTTTAAGATTTGGAAGAATTTTCAGATTAATTCGACTAATACGAATTTTAAGAGCATTTCGTAAAACAAAACATTTTGTAAGTTATATTTTTAAGAACAAAGCTGAAGGAGCATTTACTTCTGCAACTATTTTAGCTGTTTTGTTGATTATCTTCTCATCAATAGCAATTCTTCAAGTTGAAAATGCTCCAACCAGTAATATTAAAACAGCAGAAGATGCAATTTGGTGGTCTTATGTTACAATTACAACGGTTGGCTATGGGGATAAATTTCCTGTTACAACAGAAGGAAGAATAATTGCAATGTTTTTAATGACGGCAGGAGTAGGACTTTTTGGAACCTTTACAGCTTATATCGCTTCGATATTTGTGTCTGATAACAAAAAAGAAAAAACAGAAATAAACGAATAAAATGGTCTCCGTCCTGCTCCCGTAAGTTCCTAACTCGTGTCTTTGCTCGCAAAAGCAAAAATAATATTGGAAACTAAAATCCCGTAGGGATGATATTATGGTAGATATTATAATAAATCCATCGTTTCTTTCTTTAAAATTTTATTGGATGCGGAGCAAATAAATTGAGGAATGTAGAAAATCTGCTTGGGAATTTCGTATTTGTTTAGCGTAGATTGCAACTTTTCTTTCAACACAAGTTCTTGCGTTTCGGTATATTTTTCGGTTTCGATGATCAAAACTACTTTATTTCCCAAACTTTCATCGGGCAAAGAAGAAATAAAATATCTGAAAGGGATTAAAGTGGCTATTTTCTTTTCAATTTGCTCAGGAAAAATCTTTATTCCTCCGGAATTTATCACGTTATCCATTCTTCCTAACCAGCGAAATGTTTTTTCATCTGCAATTTCTACCAAATCGTTGGTGTGTATTTCATTTCTCGACAAGTGCGGAGCGTTTATAATCAAACAATTATTCTCATCTTTTCGGATGGAAACACCTTCAAGCACAGTGAAAAACTCTGATTTCCTTTCACCGTTTATTTTGCGTAAAGCAATGTGCGAAGCGGTTTCAGTCATTCCGTAAGTTTCATACATCAATGTCGGAATTTCACTGATTTTTTCTTCAAGTTGTGGCGTAATTTGCCCGCCTCCAACAATGATGTTTTTTACCTCGGCATTTTTCAAACTCTCTATGGAATGTTGCAATTGATAAGGTGTGATTGCCGTAAAATCGATGGAAATCTTCAAATTTTCAAAAGGATTGGCTTTGGGTTCGGTTATAATCAGGTTAAAACTACCCAAAATTGCTCTTACAAGCATCATTTTTCCTGCAATGTACGATGCCGGCAAACAAAGTAAAGCCGTTTTTGTTGAATTCAAATCAAAAAAGTGATTTGTCATTCGGGCGGAATTTCGCATCGTCTCTTTGGAAAGATGAATTTCTTTGGGAGTTCCCGTAGAGCCCGAAGTGTGTAACGTAACTACTTCGGTGTCGTCAAACCAGTTTTTAAGGAAGGAATAAATCTCTTGTTGCCACAAAACGTTCTTTTGCAGTAATTCAATGTTTTTTGAGCCGTATGTTTTTCCGTCAAGTATTATGCTTCCCTCTTTCATAAGATAACACTTAAATCCCATTCCGATTCATTATTATAAAACAATTTTGCATTTTTAATTTCGAGCGGCGATGGAATATTGTTATGATACAACTGACCTGTTCCCAATCCCTGTGGTAAAGACGATTGAAGCGAATACGTCCATTGCGCGATGGCGTTCAGTCCGATATTTGCTTCCAAAGCGGAAGTTATCCACCAACCGATATTGTTTTTCTTTGCCAAACCAATCCATTGTTCAGAAACGGCAAATCCGCCGATTAAACTTGGTTTCAGAATAATGTAAGCCGGTTTTATATTTTTCAGTATTTCTTCATCGGGTTGCATCGCGATTAATTCTTCGTCCAATACAATTGGAATGGGAGATTTCTCACAAAGCTCCGCCATTTTATCCCAGTTTCGGGATTTTATCGGTTGTTCTATGGAATGAATGGAGAATTTGGAAAGTTTTTTTAATTTTTCAAGCGCGTTTTCGGGATCAAATCCGCCGTTTGCATCCAAACGGATTTCTATTATTTCCGCAGAAAACTGTTTCCGGATTTCATTTATAATTTCAACTTCAGTTTCAAAATCCAGCGCGCCTACTTTGAGTTTAATGCATTTGTATCCCGCTTCTATTTTTTCACCGATTTGTTTTTGCATAAAAGCTTTATCGCCCATCCAAACCAATCCATTGATAGGAATTCCGGCTTCTCCTCCCGAAAAATCATTCTCAAAAAGAATTCTTTTTCCGCCCGCTTTCAAATCGAGCAACGCCGTTTCCAATCCGAATTTTATAGATGGATATTTTTCAAAATGAAGTTCTCTGTCGAAATCACCCGCGTTTATCACATCACAAACTTCTTGCAGTTTTTGCTGATATGTATCCGCCAAATCAATNCTCAAATCGGGAATGGTTGANCATTCGCCNATTCCGATAATTCCATTTTNTTCCANNATAAGGAAAGAGGAAGGTTTGTTTAGNAANANTCCNCGCGAAGTTCCGGCNGGAAATTTGAATNTTAATTCNATATTTTNAAATCGGGCATTCAACATTTTGACAAAATAATTCCNATTAAAAACATAATTGCAAAAATCAAACTTGCCATGGATACTCTGGGCAATTCAGAGTAAAGTTCCNAGCTTTGGTTGTATGTGAATACTTTTTTTAAATTCAAAAACAATAACGGCAGGCAAAGTAAAAACAACCATTGCCAGGGCGAATGATAATTNAACAAGGTGAATANAANNGTGNATATTACTGCTCCCNNAATTAAAAATAAATGATAAAAAACCGCTTTTTGTTTTCCTAAAAGTACAACCAAAGTATGCTTTCCGGCATTTTTATCCAATTCATAATCACGCATATTGTTCATATTCAACACGCCGACGCTTAACAAGCCGATGGAAGTTGCAGGCAAAAGCACATCCCAGCGAAAACTTTGAGTATGTAAAAAATAGGTTCCAACTACGCCAACCANTCCGAAAAAAATAAATACAAATAAATCTCCCAATCCTTGATAGCCGTACGGATTTTTCCCAACGGTATATTTNACNGCNGCAGCAATNGCAGAAATTCCCAATAACGCAAANAGAAGAAAATAGAAAACTCCACTTCCTTTTATCGCAATTAGTATTAATGANGCTCCGNAAACAATACTCAAAATAGCTATTAAAATCATTCCACGCAACATTTCTTTAGCAGAAATTTCNCCCGATTGCACCATCCTTTTTGGACCGATNCNTTCTGCNGTATCTTTTCCGTTTACAAAATCGCCNTAATCGTTNGCCATATTGGAGAGGATCTGTAAAAAAACAGTTGTAATTGCTGCCAATATGANAANCGACCAACGGAAACCGTTATCCATNACNGCCAANGCCGANCCAATAATNGTGTTCGACAAAGCCAANGGCAATGTTTTTGGACGGAAAGATTTAATCCANGGTTNTATTTTCATCTATCAAATAATTTGTTTTTTTCACGCAAAGACGCTAAGTCGCAAAGTTTTACGGCAATTTTGGATATTTNCTGAAATCNGGTTTACGTTTTTCNANAAANGCNTTTTTNCCTTCGTGCGCTTCTTCNGTCATATAATAAAGCATTGTCGCATCGCCCGCAATTTCCTGAATTCCTGCTTGTCCGTCAAGTTCAGCATTTAGTCCGGCTTTTATCATCCGCAATGCAAGCGGACTGTGGTTCATCATTTCNTTACACCATTTTACGGTTTCNTCTTCGAGTTGTTCAAAAGGTACAACGGTGTTTACCAAACCCATTTCNAANGCTTCNTGAGCAGAATATTGACGNCAAAGNAACCAAATTTCTCTTGCTTTTTTCTGTCCGACGATACGAGCCAAATACGACGAACCGAATCCCGCGTCAAAACTTCCAACTTTAGGTCCGGTTTGACCAAAAATGGCATTTTCNGANGCAATGGAAAGATCACAAATCACGTGAAGAACGTGTCCGCCACCNATGGCATAACCGTTTACCATTGCTACAACCGGNTTCGGAATGCTGCGAATNATTTTTTGCAAGTCAAGTACATTCAANCTTGCCAAACCNTCTTTTCCNACNTANCCGCCTATTTGTTTATAATTNATATCNCCACCCGAACAAAAAGCTTTGTCGCCTTCGCCTGTTAAAACAATGGTCGCAATATCCTGACTGTCGCGACAAAAGTTCATTGCTTCAATCATNTCTTTNACNGTNTCNGGCGTAAAAGCGTTGCGGTATCGCGGACGATTGATGGTGATTTTTGCAATTCCTTCNAAATATTCAAATTTGATTTCTTCAAATTCTTTGATTGTTGTCCAATTTCTCATAATAAGCCCCCCAACCCCCTCAAGGGGGAATTTTTAAGTGTGATTAATGAAATAGTTCTTTCATATTTTGTTGGTTGTAACCGACAAAATTATATATTTTTTGTTTATTGCAGTGTACAAAAACTGATGTAAATTGTATCCTGCAACCAACAAAACAGATTTATTTTATGAATTATCGCGCTTTATATTCTTAAAATACCCGTTGTAATTTTCTGTATTTAAATTGCTGTCAGTAAAGATTTCCAATACTGTGGCTTTTTCAGAAGAAAAAAGAGCCTGCATTTTTGATGCTAAATCTTCTGCTTTATCACACGAAATATAATCCAAACCATAAGCATCCACCAACGATTCAATTTTCACATGATGAGGCGTTGTGAAATAGTCAATGGAATTTTTCATCAATTCTTTGTCGCCGATAAAGCGGAAAATATTTCCACCGTTATTATTCATCACAATGATTTTCAGATTTTTATCAATATAATTATTCCAAAGTCCGTTGGAGTCGTAGATAAATGACACGTCTCCGGTAAGGAAAACGGTCGGTTTTTTGGAACTGAAAGCGTAGCCCGCAGCAGTAGATAAACTTCCATCAATACCGGAAACGCCTCTGTTGCAAATATATGTTATATCTTCACGAGACGGGAAAAGTTGTGTCCATCGTACTGAAGTGCTATTCGCTAATTGCAAAACCGTATTGTTAGGAATTTGTTTTAATAACTCAGCCGTTGCGCTCATATCCGATAACGGCGCATTCTTAACAAAGGTTTCGTGCAACTTGGAAACCGTTTTCATTTCCGATTGATAAGTGGCTGAAAAATCACTTTCGNTACTGTCAAACGGCATTTTATTAAGCGTTTCAGTTGATTTGGAAGATAAAATAGTTGTCAAACTTCGGTAAGTATCNACATAANGCAATGACGACTCTAATTGCCATTGTTCTTTCGGTTGATGATTTCGGAGGAAGATTTTCAACTGTTTGCAAATAACGGAATGTCCGATAGTTATCAATAAATCGGGAACAAATTCAGAATTTATATCTTTTGAATTTATTCTTGAAAACAANGCCTCCGGCTGTGTTATGATGTTTCTTCCGNAAATATTGGATAANTTTTCNGCTAAAACAACNACGTCGGNTTGCAATGCAAGTTTTTGGGCTAAATCGTTTAATTCAGTGTTTTTGGGTAAATTTCCAAAAATAANAAGTTTACGTTGNTGTTTTAACCAGTCTTTCTGAAGATTTTNNANNGTTTCATCNGTNNATTTNACAACNGAAGGNNNCGTTTTTATNATNTTNGGATTNNTGTGNNTTTCGGGAATTGCGGTGTAAATCGGTTCACGCAAAGGAACATTTATTTGAACNGGACCTTGCGGATAAGCTAAAGCCGTGTTGATTGCTTGCGAAATTTGCTGGTCGGAAAAAAGCAAATCGNTTTCATTTACCGTTTCCACCGGNGTTTGAAACGCCGCTTTGATGTANTTTNCAAAAATATTGTTTTGTCTCAACGTTTGTCCGTCGGCTTGATCTATCATTTCTGCGGGACGATCAGCNGTNAAAANAATCANTGGAATGTTTTGATAATACGCTTCNGAAATTGCNGGNGCATAATTCAACGCAGCCGTTCCTGANGTGCAAACAAGCGCGACAGGATTTTTGCCGTNTTGCGCNATTCCGATAGCGAAATAAGCCGCAGAACGTTCGTCGGCAATGCTCAGGCATTCCATATCCGGCTGGCTTGTAAAAGCAAAAATNAGCGGNGCNTTNCGTGAGCCGGGAGAAANTACCGCATTTTTTATTCCAAAGCGGGANCAAATTTCAGGTATATTTTTTATTCCTTGTCGGAAATGAAAACTCATATTTGTGTGTGTTTTATTTGAATGAAAATTGATAACAAAAATACGAACAAAATCTTCATTCTCTATTCTTCTTTTTTTATTTTAAGAGATAATTACGTTTTTCATTGTTGCCATTTTATTTTCGGTTTCTTCCCATTCGCTTTTCGCGACCGACGAAGAAGTTATTCCTGCGCCACTGTAAAGCACATATTCCGCTTTAAAAAATTGTACGCAGCGTAAGTTTACAAATAAATTGGTTTTATCATTTATATTCAATGCGCCCAAAAATCCCGAGTAATAACTTCTGTCGTGTTTTTCGTTACGCAAGATAAATTCGACGGCTTTTTCTTTCGGCAATCCTCCTGTGGCTGGCGTAGGATGAAGCGCGGATATTAAATTTCCAAATTGATTTTTTATTTCAGAAACGGGAAATTCAAATTTTGTTTGTAAATGAATAAGATTTGCAGCTTGTATATTTGTNGTTTCGGATTTTTTCAGATTTTTTATACCTGTATTAATCAGTGTTTTTTCAATAAAATCGGTAACTATTTTTTGTTCTTCCAGTTCTTTATCGCTCCATTTGTACTTTTCAATCGGTTGATTTGTCGCTTTTTGAGTTCCTGCGAGCGACANTGTTGTGGCAGTTTGATTTTCCATTACAAGTAAAGTTTCAGGCGTTGCACCCGCCCAAATTCCGGCTTCAGGAAGTTGAAACAAATAAACCGTTGCCGAAGGATATTTTTCGCAAAGTTTTAAGAAAAACTCGTCCAACCGGAAATTTTCAGGAGTTTTTTCAACTTTTACTTTTGAAAGCACCACTTTTTGATAAACGGAAGATTTTATCTCCGAAATTATTTTTTCGACCGATGAAATGAAATCTTCTTTCGCGGTCGTTTTATAGTTGTTTTTTTCTCGGTTTAAATTTATAAAATTTTGAGTTTCTGAAAGTTCGATTAAAATTTTATTATCAACGTTCTGTCCTGATAAAACCATATCTGGCTCTAGAAATATTTTCGGGTGATTATTTTTTTCAGAAAAAGGGGAAACGATAAAGCCCTTTTTACTTTCAATTTCATCAAAAGAAGTCAGTTTTTTTGGAAAAGAACGATGCTGAACAAGGGTAATTATTTCGGAAGTTTTCGGAAGACGATACGCTACAAACGGAATTCGTTGTTTCAACAAAATGGTGTAAAGTTCGTTCAAATCGTGGTTTTTATTGGAATTTTCGTTCATCTTACCCAAATTCATTTTTTTATTAGCGGAACAATTCGGTTTGTTAATCTGCAGATGGAAAGGAGTTTTCCGGTTTTATCTTCCACTTTTATTTCCCAAACGTGTGTGTTTTTCCCCTGATGAATGATTGTACCCATTCCGAAAACCTCATTTTCAGTGGTGGATACAATGTGCGTGGCGTTAATTTCCACACCAAATACTGCAAATTGCGAATTATCAATAAGCGTAGTTGAACCGGCGCTCCCGATTGTTTCAGCCAAAGTGAGAATGGCTCCGCCGTGTAATTTTTTCATAGGTTGAATGGTACGATTGTCCACAGGCATTTTGGCAACGATGTTTTTATCGGAAATTTCAATGAATTCAATTCCCAAATATTCAATCATTGTGTTTTTACAAAGCGTATTTAGTTCTTCTACGGTCATAATTTGACTGTTTTTAAAGTACAAATATAATGAAAAAGAATATCGATTAAATTTCTTTCTTTCTCCAGTTTCCTTTCAACAGATAAATGTAACTCATTGTTCCAATCAAAATCCAATACACAAATTCAGACATCCANACAATTTCAACNTTTGTTTTCAAAANAATGGCNGTNTAATACACATAACTAATGTAAAACGATAACGTTATCACCTCAAAAATAAANGCCACTTTTGTGTTTCCGGTTCCCAAAATGGTNTTGAACAGAATATTACATATTCCACAAAAAACCATCGCGACGGAAACCACACGAAGAGTTGGAATACTTGCTGANATTAAATCGGCATTATTGGTATAAATTTTAGCAATAAATTCAGGGAAAGCNNANGTAAGAGCCATTAACGGNATTATAATCATTAATGTAATTCTCAATACTTTGTGCATAAANGACAACACTTTTTCTTTTTCGCCTGCGCCAATCATATTACTCACCAAAGTGCTCACTGTAGTTGCCAGCGAAGAACCCGGAATCATTAATAAAACATATAAGCTTCGTCCTATATTGGTAACAGCCAACGGACGTTCGCCAAGNCGTTCAATAAAAATAAAAAACATAAACCANGTNGAAATGGAAATNAAAAACTGAAACATCACAAAAATAGATAANTCNAATACTTTTTTAATAGTTTCCCATTCTATTTTATTGAATTTGAATAACCCGAAAATATGTGCGTCATCTTGTTTTAGGGTAATATAAACCAAGTAAATAAGAGTAACAGCTTCTGCAATAACAGAAGCAATAGCTGCGCCTGCAATTCCTAACTCGGGCAATCCGAATTTTCCGAATATCAACATATAATCTAATACAATATTTGTCAATGCTGTGATAAAACCTGAAATTGTCAGTACTTTGGTTCGAGTAATTCCAACAAAAAAAGCGCGGAAAATAACATTAAGAAAAGCAAAGAAAAATCCGTATATTCGCCAGTTTAAAAACTCTAATGAGGCGTAATAAATATGTTTCGAATTTACTAAAAATCGGATTAAATTTGGCATAAACAAAAAGGAAAGAAGAAAAATAACTGCTGCAAGTAGTAAATTAAACACTAAGCTGTTATTAAAAATAGTTCCAATTTCCGAATAATTTTTTTCACCATTGCGTCTTCCAATCAAAATCTGCGTTCCCTGACTAAAACCAAATCCCACGAAATAAACAGCAATATAAAATACTCCTCCAATAGCTGAAGCTCCCAACGCGACCTCACTTACGTGTCCCAAAAAAGCAGTATCGGTAACATTAATAATATTCTGAGCTACTAAAGTAAGAAAAATAGGATAGGTTATGCGAAATATATTTTTAGTATCTGTCATAAAAATTTAGTGATTACACTGTGCTGTTATTTTATTTAGCTATGTAGTTATTATGTTTCGCTGCAATTAATTGTTTTATAAATATTAAATAGATAACACGAAGTTAATAACACCGGAAAAGTAAATAACGTTTTGATTTATCAGAATAAATAACTTTTAAGTTGCAAAGATACTTAAATCTTCTTTTATATACAGAATTTAGAACTATTCTAAAATTTGATTGTTTATGTTAAATATGATTATGAAAGTAGAAATCAGTAAACTTTCGAGGTTTTTATTCCTTATTTTTTGTAGAAACGACGAACAATATTTAATTTTGTACGTTTTTGAATAATTGATTGAAAATATAGAATTTATGTCAGACGATATATTATATGAGATAACCCAAAGCGAATATAAATACGGATTCACAACCGATATTGAAACCGATATTATTCCCGTAGGATTAAACGAAGATATTATCCGGTTAATTTCAAAAAAGAAAAACGAACCGGAATGGTTATTGGAATTTCGATTAAAAGCTTACCGTCATTGGCTTACAATGAAAATGCCAACCTGGGCGCATTTAAAAATTCCGGAAATAGATTACCAATCCATTTCATATTTTGCCGCACCCAGAAAAAACGCACCAAAAAGCTTGGATGAAGTTGATCCAGAATTATTGAAAACTTTTGATAAACTCGGAATTCCGCTCGAAGAACAAAAAACGCTTTCGGGAATGGCTGTAGATGCTGTAATGGACAGCGTTTCGGTAAAAACTACTTTCAAAGAAAATTTAGCGGAATTGGGAATTATTTTCTGTTCTTTCAGCGAAGCTGTGGAACATCATCCCGATTTGGTGCAGAAATATATGGCATCGGTTGTTCCTTATACCGATAATTTTTTTGCCACATTAAATTCCGCAGTTTTTAGCGACGGCTCTTTTGTTTACATTCCCAAAGGAGTTCGTTGCCCGATGGAACTTTCCACGTACTTCCGCATCAATGCTGTAAATACAGGGCAATTTGAACGCACATTGATAGTTGCCGACGAAGACAGTTATGTTTCGTATCTCGAAGGTTGCACGGCGCCAATGCGCGATGAAAACCAACTTCACGCAGCTATTGTTGAAATTGTGGCGATGAAAAATGCCGAAGTTAAATATTCCACCGTGCAGAATTGGTATCCGGGTGATAAAGAAGGAAAGGGTGGTATTTATAATTTTGTAACCAAACGAGGAATTTGCAAAGGCGAAAACTCTAAAATTTCGTGGACGCAGGTGGAAACCGGTTCTGCAATAACGTGGAAATATCCTTCGTGTATTTTGTTGGGAGATAATTCTTCCGCCGAATTTTATTCCGTGGCGGTAACAAANNATNATCAGCAAGCCGATACAGGTACAAAAATGCTCCACATCGGGAAAAATACTTCCAGCCATATTCTTTCCAAAGGAATTTCAGCCGGTTTCAGCAATAATAGTTATCGCGGTTTGGTAAAAGTAAATCCAAAAGCCGAAAATGCACGTAATTTCTCGCAATGTGATAGTTTGTTGTTGGGCGATAAATGCGGAGCGCACACATTTCCGTATATGGAAGTGAATAATGAAAGCGCCATCGTTGAACACGAAGCGACTACTTCAAAAATCAGTGAAGACCAAATTTTTTACTGCAACCAGCGCGGAATTGATACTGAAACTGCTGTGGGATTAATTGTAAACGGTTATGCAAAAGAAGTTATCAATAAACTTCCGATGGAATTTGCCGTAGAAGCACAGAAATTATTGCAGATAACACTCGAAGGTTCAGTAGGATAATTTGCCAATTTATAAATATGCCAATAAGAAAGAATTAAAATAAAATTTTGCAACTTGTAGCTCGTAGCTTGTCTACTTGTTTATTTTTTGTCTAATTGTTTACTAAAATAATATGTTACAAATCAAAAATTTACATGCCACAGTAAATGGCAAAGAAATATTAAAAGGGTTGAATCTTTCGGTTAACAAAGGCGAAATTCACGCTATAATGGGACCAAANGGTGCGGGAAAATCTACNCTNGCNTCGGTGCTTACGGGAAATCCCGCTTTTGAAATTACCGATGGAGAAGTGATTTTTGAAGGGAAAAATTTATTGGAATTAGCTCCCGAAGAACGCGCTTGCGAAGGAATTTTCTTGAGTTTTCAATATCCGGTNGAAATTCCCGGTGTAAGCATGGTGAATTTTATGCGTTCCGCCATCAACGAACAACGCAAATACCGTAACGAAGAATCCATTTCCGCTACCGATTTCTTACGTTTGATGCGTGAGAAAAAAGAGTTGGTGGAGATGGATAATAAATTGACTAATCGTTCTGTGAACGAAGGTTTTTCGGGCGGTGAAAAGAAACGTAACGAAATTTTCCAAATGGCAATGCTTGATCCGAAACTTTCTATTTTGGATGAAACGGATAGCGGTTTAGACATTGACGCACTTCGTATTGTTGCCAATGGTGTAAATAAACTCAAAACACCCGAAAATGCAAGTCTTATAATAACGCATTACCAACGCTTGTTAGATTATATTATTCCCGATTTTGTACACGTACTTTACGACGGCAAAATTGTAAAAACAGGCGATAAGAATTTGGCGTTGGAATTGGAAGAAAAAGGGTATGATTGGTTAAAAGAAGAAAAATGAAACAAGAACAATCATATATCGGACTTTATAACGAACATCACGAACTGATTAAGAAAAATTCATCCGGGGTGATGAACGGTTTTCGTGATGAGGCGTTTGAACAATTCAAAAGGTTGGGATTTCCTACCAATGAATTGGAAAAATATAAATATACCGATTTAAGAAATTCACTTGATTTAGATTACGGACTGAATATCAATCGGATAAAATTTACGATTAATCCGTATGAAGTGTTTAAGTGTGATGTTCCGGGAATTTCGGCTTATTTATATTTTGTGGTGAACGATGCTTTTTATCCTGTTATGCAAGGTGAAAAAAATATTTTGCCTGAAGGTGTGATTATTGAAAGTTTGAAATCGGCATCGGAAAAATATCCTGAATTGGTAAAAAAGTATTACAATAAACTTATCAAAAAACAAGACGATGGTTTGGTTGCTTTCAATGGAACCTTTGCACAAGATGGTTTCTTTATTTATATTCCGAAAAACATACAACTGCAAAAACCGATACAAATTGTTGATATTTTAACTTCCGGAGCAGATTTTATGGCGAATAGNCATAATTTGGTGGTGGTGGAAGAAAACGCAAAATGTCAACTTCTTGTTTGTGACCATACNGAAGATGATGTAAACTTTTTTGCAAACAGAGTAACGGAAGTTTTTGTAGGAGAAAATGCTGTGTATGAGCATTATAAATTAGAGAACGTTCACAATAAAACCACGAATGTTACTAATTTATTAATTGAACAAAAAGCGTCGTCAAACGTACTCACAAATATTATTACATTACACAACGGAGTAACAAGAAATACTATTCAAATTGATTTGGATGGCGAAAATTGCGAAACATTGCTTTGTGGAATGGCTTTGGGAGATAAAAATCAGCAAATTGANAATCATTCTTCCATTTATCACAACAAACCTCACAGTCACAGTACAGAACTTTTCAAATATGTATTGGATGATGTTTCAAAAGCAGGTTTCACNGGAATGTTGTATGTGGCAAAAGACGCACAAAAAACGCAAGCATATCAAACCAACCGCAATATTTTNCTTACTAAAGACGCCAAAGTTCGCACGCGTCCGCANTTGGANATTTATGCCGACGATGTGAAATGTTCACACGGAGCAACTATAGGTCAGTTAGACGAGTCTGCGATGTTTTATATGCGCCAGCGCGGAATTCCTGAAAAAGAAGCCCGATTGCTTTTGATGTACGCATTTACGGCAGATGTAGTGGAAAATATTAGAATAGATGCACTTCAAGATAGAATTAAATATTTGGTAGAGAAGCGTTTGCGGGGCGAATTGAGTAAGTGTGAAGGTTGTGCTATTTGTAATTAGAAATTAGAATATAACACATAATTAATATNGCTTTCTTACCATATCATTTGCAGTATTTTCACAAGATTCACTGTCAATAAGTTCAGATTCGCTGAGTGAGCAAAAGTTTGTATTGGAAGAAACCCCAAATGACAGCGAAGCAGCGTATGTTGACACAAATATAAAATCAGATAGTGTTCAATTATTACCCGAACATTATTTAATTACCCAAAGATTACTATGGGGGGAAAAGGGTTTGATGAGAAATTTTGATTCGTTCAAACTTTCTGAAACTGCGAGAGATAAGGAAATGGATATTCGCAATACAATGATTAATATCCATCAGTATTTGGGATATGCTACATTGATTTCAATGGTTGGAAATGGCATTGTCGGTCAAAAATTGTATTCAGGCAATAGAAATGTTAAAGATTTACACGAAGGTTTTGCCGCCACGACTAATGTTTTGTATTTTTCCACCGCGACTTTTTCTCTTTTTGCACCACCGCCTATGAAAGATCGTGAAAGTGGATTTACGCGTTTGAACATACATAAAGCTTTATCTATTATTCACCTGTCCAGTATGATTGCCACAAACGTATTAAGCGGAATGATTGAGGATAATCCGTCTTTAAAACCATATCACAGAGCAGCGGCAATAACTGCTTTCGGCTCACTTTTTTTAGCAACAGTAGTTATTAAATTATAAATTATGGAACAGATATTATTTGATTCGGCTATTTACCTAAGTTTGGCAGGATTTGTGTTATTGATCTTAGCAGTATTAACTGGATTGAGAATTATTAAACCCCGAGCAAGGTATCATTTACATAAAAAATTCGCCCTTTCTGCTTCGATTTTAGTTTCAATACATGCTTTAATTATGTTATATTTTTATTTCTTTACATAACCANTTTAATTAAAAAAATTATGAAAAAATATGTTGTTCTAATTGCATTTCTGTCTTTTGCAATTGTATCGATGAAAGCCGATCCTGCAAAAAAGGTAAATCTTTCGTTTAGTAATGGTGTTTTGAGTATTCAAGCAATACATCCCGTTAAAGATGTTACAAAGCATTATATTGATCAAATTATTGTTGTAGTTGATNACAAAGAAGTTAAAACAGTAAAACTTGACAAACAATCTTCGAAAGAGGCAGCTGTAGTTGATTTGAAAATTCCGGAAATAAAGAGTGGAAGTACCGTTGAAGTTACAGCAAGATGTAATGAATTTGGGAAAAAAACAGGGAAAATGAAAGTAAAATAACGTTTTCAAGAATATAAAATATAACTTTAAGCTATTCAATGTTTGGATAGCTTATTTTTTTATCAGAATTTCAATAATTTCTTCCAAATACTTTATATCTGTTTCATTCAANACATCAAAGTGTTCNCTGTCAACATCAAGAANGGCAATAATTTCATTTTGNGAATTAAAAACAGGAACAACTATTTCCGCTTTTGAAGCGGAACTGCAAGCAATATGTCCCGGGAATTTTTCAACATCGGGAACTAAAATTGATTTTTGTTCTTTCCAAGCTGTTCCGCAAACACCTTTTCCAAATTTTATTCTGGTACACGCAATTGGTCCTTGAAAAGGTCCTAAAATCAATTCGTTTTCTTTTACCAAGTAAAAACCTACCCACCACCAGTTAAAAACTTCCTTTAAAGCGGCAGAAATATTTGCCATATTGGCAATTAAATCTGTTTCTCCTGAAATTAATGCTTTTAATTGAGAAATAAGTTCCTTGTATTTTTCTTCTTTTGTAAGGTTAGGAGAAATAAAAATGGATTCTGACATGCGTTTTTTCTTCAAAGGTAAATAATATTCGTCAATCTAATATAATATGGTTGATTTTTAATAAATATTTATCGAAAAACAATAAAAATGTATTGTTATTTAAAAAACTTAATTTACATTTGCAAAAAGTAATTCAAAATTTAAGGAAGATGAAAAAGAATTCTTATAAAATACGTTTAATTATTTTGTCTGTGCTGGCAATTATGGTTTATGTTTTTATGATAGGCAGTTCTTTTGTTAAAGATATTGATGATTTTTTTCTTGGCATGGAACAAGGAAAAACAAACGCTAAAATGAAGAAAGAATACGCAAGTGATAAAAAAATAGAGGATGTGTATTATTTAAATTTTCTTCCAAAGCACGGATTTAAAAGTTTTCCGGACTCGATGATAAATCTGAAAAACGGTGATGTTGTTCGTTTTAGAAGTCATTATGTGAAAGCAAAAGTAAGTTTTAGTCAAACACAGTTGGATAAAGTGAAAAAATATAAAGTGGCGGAAAACATTTTAATTGTTATATCTCTATTTTTCATTTTTTATATCCCGATACTCTTTTTCAAATTTGTTTTTTCATTAATGGGTGAAGTTATTTTTGATAAGAGAAACATAAAAATATTAAGAAAATTGGGAATTTCATTAATCCTGTTTTATGCTGTTTATTATGCTTTCTATTGGTGCTCATTTAAAATCAGTCAAACATTGTTTGATTTTTCAAATTATAAAATTACTATCAGTTTAGACCCTCAAGTAATTTGGGTATTGCTTGGAATTGTGGTTTTACTTTTTGCCGAAATCTTATCAAAAGGGTCCAGAATGCAAGAAGAACAAGATTTAACCATTTAATATCCAAAAAATATAAAACAATCGTAATTCGTAAATCAAAAATCGTAAATAAAATAGATGCCTATAATAGTAAATTTGGATGTGATGATGGCAAAACGGAAAATTTCGCTTAACGAACTTTCCGAAAAAGTGAATATTACTCCCGCCAATTTATCCATACTGAAAACGGGAAAAGCGAAAGCTATTCGTTTCAGCACGTTGGAAGCTATATGTAAAGAACTTGACTGCCAGCCGGGAGATATTTTAGAGTGGACAGAAGAATAATTAAAAATTGTTATCATTTAAATAAAACAAGAATATTTTTTGCAATTTTACAGCATAAATACTAAATATCAACAAACAATTAAAAATTAAGAAAATGAAAAGATTCGGTATTTTATTTGGCTTACTGATATATTTTTCGGTAAGTTTATTGGCTCAGCAACCTCAATTGCAACCGCTTCCCATCGATCCTAAAATCCGTTATGGAAAATTAGATAATGGATTAACTTACTACATTCGACACAATGAAGAACCAAAACAAAGAGCGGAATTTTACATTGTTCAAAAAGTAGGCGCTATTCTTGAAAATGACGATCAAAACGGGCTGGCTCACTTTTTGGAACATATGTCTTTCAACGGTACCAAACATTTTCCGGATAAAGGAATTATCAATTTTCTCGAAAAACATGGTGTAAAATTCGGCGAAAATATCAATGCTTATACTTCACTGGATGAGACTGTCTATAATCTTTCAAATGTTCCTACCACACAAGAAGGAGTAATAGATACTTCTTTGCTTGTATTACACGACTGGTCTCATTCTCTTTCATTGCTTGATAGTGAAATTGATGCGGAACGTGGAGTGATTCGCGAAGAATGGCGTCAAGGAGCAAATGCTGACCGCCGTATGTGGAAAGAATCCAACAAACAAAAATTCCCCGGTTCTCAATATTCAAAAAGAGATGTAATTGGAGATACTGCAGTAATAAATAATTTCAAATACCAAACTTTACGTGATTACTACGCAAAATGGTATCGTCCTGATTTGCAAGGAATTATTGTTGTGGGAGATGTTGATGTGGATAAAGTAGAAGCAAAAATCAAATCTGCTTTTGCAGATATTCCAAAACCCGTAAATCCTGCTGAAAGAGTTATTTATAAGATTGACGACAATAAAGATCCGATTGTAGCTGTTGTTACCGACCCGGAAGCAAGAATGACAAGATTAGAATTGGAATATAAACACGATAAACTTCCGGCGGAAGTAAAACTTTCTTCTGCGGGATATTATGTTTATGTGGTTAATCAATTAATTTCAAGCATAATGGCAGAACGTTTTGATGAAATTACCAATCAGGCAGATGCACCATTTGTAGGCGCTTTTGCTTATTATGGAGAATTGGTAAAATCTAAAGACGCTTTTGATATGATTGCCATTCCGAAAGAAGGTAAAGAATTAGAAGGACTTAAAGCATTGTTGCTTGAAGCCGAAAAAATGAAGCGTTTCGGATTTACTCCATCCGAACTGGAAAGAGCGAAAACCAACTTTTTGAAGAATACAGAAAAAGCATATAACGAGCGTGATAATCAGAAAAACAGTTCGCTTGTGCGTGAATACATTGGAAATTTCCTTGACAATGAACCAATTCCGGGAATTGAATTTGAATACAACACTATTAAAACAATGCTTCCAAACATTAACCTGGATGTAGTGAATCAGTTGGCAAAAAGATATGTAACCGATGAAAACTTAATAGTTACTGTTATGGCTCCTGAAAAAGAAGCTGTAAAAGTTCCTTCAAAAGAAATGATTTTAGCAGCTATTCAAGAATCGAAAGATGCAAAAATAGAAGCTAAAAAAGATGAAGCGATGAACAAACCGTTAATGGAAAATGCGCCAAAAGCAGGAACAGTGAAAAAAATTACCCAAAACGCAGCAATGGAAACTACCGAAATGTTGTTGAGTAATGGTGTAAAAGTAATTTTCAAACCAACAACGTTCAAAAAAGATGAAATTTTAATGTCGGCTTTCAGTGATGGAGGAAATTCTAAAGTACACAATCTTGTTGATTTGCCATCAGCTGCATTTGCTGCAAGTGTCGTAAGCAATAACGGAATTGGAAATTTCTCACAAACCGATTTATCTAAAATACTCACAGGGAAAATTGCCAGTGTAAATCCATACATTTCCAATTATGAAGAAGGCATGAGTGGAAATTCTTCCGTAGCGGATTTGGAAACCCTACTGCAACTTACTTATTTATATTTCACGGCACCACGTAAAGATGATAACGCTTTCGGAGCAATGATGAATATGTATCGTACAAGTTTAGCAAACAGTATGAAAAACCCAAGTAAAGCTTTCAGCGATTCTATTAACGAAACACTTAGCGACCATGATCCACGGACTATTTTGATGACTCCGGAAATAATTGACAAAATTAATCAGGATAAATCCATTGAAATTTATAAACAACGTTTTGCTAATCCAGCTGATTTTACCTTTATGTTTGTTGGAAATATCGACCCGCAAAATAAAGAAACTCAAAAACTGTTAGCGACATATTTGGGTGGATTAAAAACCACAAAAGTAAAAGAAAAATGGGATGATGTGGATCGCCATACACCAAAAGGAAAAATAAATAATTACTTCGAAAAAGAAATGAAAGTGCAAAAAGCATCGAACTTTATTTATTATTCAGGCGCTATGCCGTACAGTATTCAAAACAAAATTGCTGTCGAAGCTATTGGAAGTATCCTCCGTATGCGTTATACAGAAAGTATTCGTGAAAAAGAAGGCGGTTCTTATGGCGTAGGCGTTCGTGGAAGTGTAAGCAATACTCCTGAAGATAAAGCTGCTTTAATGATGCAGTTTGATACCGATCCTGAAAAACAAGTGAAATTGATGGGAATTATTCATTCAGAAGTAGAAGAAATAATGAAAAATGGACCTCGTCAAGATGATTTAAGTAAAGTAAAAGAAAATATGCTGAAAAAATATGCTGAAGATATTGAGCAAAATAATTGGTGGAAAAGCACATTAAAAGATTATTATCAAGATAAACTTAATTATCGTACCGATTATAAAGCTGCAGTTGAAGCATTAAATTCAGATTTAATTCAAAAAACATTGAAATCAATTGTAGATCAAGGAAATGTGATTGAAGTGGTAATGAAACCCGCAAAATAAATTAACTCATAGATTAAAAACAAAGGGAAAAGGAGAACTCGAAAAGTTCTCCTTTTTTCATCTCCTTAAATTTTTCTATCTTTGTACTCTCTAAAATTTCATCAAAATGAAAAAAATAGCAATCATTGGTGCAGGAAATATTGGCGGTGCTATCGCACGCGGACTTATAAAAGGTACCCTTATTCCTGCTAAAAATATTACGTTAAGTGATGTTTCTGAAAAAACATTGGAGAAGTTGCGTCAGACATCTTCAGAATGGCAATTGACAACTTCAAATAAAGAAGCGATTAAAGATGCGGATGTGATTATTATTTCGGTAAAACCTTGGTTAGTCGATGTTGTCGCTGATGAAATTCGCAAGCACGTAGTATACGATAATCAAATCATTGTTTCCATTGCAGCGGGTGTAACTTTCGCACATTTGAAAGATTTGTTTAACGAACATGCCACTATTTTCCGTGTAATTCCAAATACAGCGATAGAAATAAAAGAAAGTGTTTCTTCCATTGCTTATTTAAATGCTGGCGATGAACAAGTTAATCTGATTAAAGCCATTTTTGATGAATTGGGAAAAACATTTATCGTAAAGGAAGAACAATTAAGCGCTTTTACATCACTTTCATCAAGCGGTATTGCCTATGCTTTCCGTTATATTCGGGCAGCAATGGAAGGTGGCGTGGAAATGGGAATTCATCCCGAAATTGCACAGGAAGTGGTGTTGCAAACATTATTAGGCGCAGCAAGATTGTTGGAAGAAAACAAATCGCATCCCGAAGCGGAAATTGACAAAGTTACTACGCCCGGTGGAATTACCATTAAAGGATTAAACGAAATGGAAGCCAATGGATTTACCACTTCCGTTATAAAAGGATTATTAAAAAGTAAAATATAAAATAAGCCTCGCAAAAATGAGTCAATAAAAAAATGGCTCTTTGTTCTTGGCTCTAACTATCTGAATATGATTACACAAGACCAACTGAAAGAAGTGTTGGAACGCGAGAGCGCGTTGAGGAGGTATCTTTGACGTTGATGCCAAACTGATACAAATAGAAGAGGAAGAAATTCGTACACAAGCGCCCGATTTTTGGGAAGATCCGAAAAAAGCGGAAGCGCAAATGAAAAAAGTAAAAGACCTAAAAAAATGGGTGGAAGGTTACAATGAGGTAAAAGCGGCTGCCGACGAACTTCAATTGGCGTTTGATTTTTTCAAGGAAGAAGCCGTAACGGAAGAAGAAGTGGATAATGCTTACGTACATGTAATTCAACTTCTTGAAACCATTGAAATGAAAAATATGCTTTCGGCTGAAGAAGATCAGTTGGGAGCGGTATTGAAAATTGTTTCAGGGGCGGGCGGAACCGAAGCGCAAGACTGGGCGGAAATGCTTTTTCGTATGTACCAACGCTGGAGCGAACGTCAAGGTTACAAATGCGAAATAAGCAATTATCAAGCAGGTGACGAAGCCGGAATAAAAACCGTAACAATGCAAATTGAAGGTGAAATGGCTTTTGGCTATCTTAAAAGTGAAAATGGAGTGCATCGTTTGGTGCGAGTTTCGCCTTACAACGCGCAGGGAAAGCGAATGACTTCATTCTCATCGGTGTTTGTAGTGCCTTTGGTGGACGACAGTATTGAAATTGAAGTAAATCCGGCAAATTTAAGTTGGGATACTTTCCGTTCGAGTGGAGCCGGAGGGCAAAATGTAAATAAAGTAGAAACCGGTGTACGTTTGCATTATAAATATTTCAACGAGTTGGAAGGAAGAGAAGATGAAATTGTGATTGAAAATACCGAAAGCCGCTCGCAGCTTGGCAACCGCGAGAATGCGATGCGTTTGCTTAAATCGCAACTCTACGAATATGAACTCGAAAAACGCAGTGTGGCGCAAGCCAAAGTAGAAGCCGGAAAGAAAAAAATAGAGTGGGGTTCGCAAATTCGCAGTTACGTTTTTGACGACCGCCGCGTAAAAGACCACCGAACAAACTACCAAACTTCGGACGTAACAGGCGTGATGGACGGAAAAATTGACGAATTTATCAAAGCGTATTTGATGGAGTTTGGAAGAGAAACCGAGAATTAATTGATTATTAGTAACTAACGTGAGTTCGATATAAGTTTAGAATAATTGCAGTTGATTAGTATCCACTTTTTCAACATTTATTGATGGTTTCTTAGGTAAAAAGCTATAAGCAAGTAATCCCGCAATTAAGTTTGTAATAAAATTTGTAAATGAGCGATGTCTTGTATGTTCGATTTGACATATGTTTTTCAATTCATCGTTAACAGATTCAATTACAGCTCTTTTACGAAGAATTATTTTGTCTTGTAAAGGAATTTCACCACCTTTCATATTGTTCCTTAATTTGGTTACAAAATGAATTCCATCAACAAATAAAATATCTTTAAGTGCCTGGGAAATATATCCTCTATCTGCATATAATTTTCCAAATACTGATTTTATAAATGTTTCAGAATAAAGAGGTTTTCGGTCATCTACATTGCCTTGAGTTATGACAAAATTAAGTATTTCACCTTTGTCGTTGATGATAATATGTAGTTTGAATCCAAAGAACCAACCAATTGTACTTTTACCTTTGGTGGCACTTCCTAAGAAAACTTTATTCTGTTTCTCTCTTTTAATATGACAGACTTTTAGTGTCGTTGAGTCAATAAAACTGATACCGGTACATTCACCCATTCTGCACAATTTTAAGAACAGAACTAAGGGTAAAGCAACTTGTTGCTGAAGTTCTACAAAACGATTATAAGACACCAATTGAGGAAATTCCGCTGTTAAATGGTGACTAACATAAAACAGGTAGTAGTGTTTCAAATTTCTAAATCCTCCTAAATGAAAGGATATCAGAATTGTCATTACTTCACTATGTGAAAGTCTACTGGACTTATTTCTAGTCTTTTTGCCATTATCAGACTGTAAAGAGCGTTTCTTGAATGATTTATCAAATTCTTTTGAAAAATCATCGCATAAATAAAAAATTTCTGTAATTTCGTTAATGGTTAGCATAGTGATGAATTTAGTTATTTGTTTGTATTTCAACACTATAAATATAATAATTATATCTGAATTATGCTAACTGTTTTTAATCTTTCTTATATCGAACTCACGTTAACTAGTTTAAAATTAACATCCACAAATCTTAAAAAGTCTGCAAAAATGCAGACTTTTTTGTTGTAAATAGTGTTTACTCAAAAATAAGAATGCGTTCAAAAATTAACATCAGTTTGCCTTTTTTGTCAAATATTAATTTTTTTTTTGTGAAAAAATAATTATATTTGCAAAGATCAACTCTCCTTGGATGAAGAGATATTTCATCCCGATGTAATTTTTCTAATTACTTTTTGTCAGTATAGAAATATATTGTTTTAATCCTCTTATTGTTATGAACTTACAATTTGGATTGTATAGCATACGTGTTCATATTTAAACAGATTCGCCATCTGTATAAATAATATGAGCAAAAAATGCCCTCTTGTAGGGGCATACGTGAAAAAGGCGGAAAACTTTTTTTACAAACCAATTAAAATTGATTACTCACTTAATACCGAAACAAGAGGGCGTTTGCAAATTTAGTGATAATTTTTTATCCCAACATCTCTTTTATTGTTAAAAAGACAAGGTTGGCGTGTCTAAAAAGTGTAGTTTCAACTTTTAGGTTGCGTGAAAAAAAGAGCGGTATTCCTGAAAAGCTTTAAGAGAGTAGGGGAAAAATAATTATATTTTAACTATTATGAAAAAAATTATATATATACTAATAGCTATAATATCAGCATCATTTCTTGCTTGTGAGAATAATAAAATAATAAATGAAGAAACAGTCAGTGAAATTAATCCTAACAATTTATACGCCAAAACACAATTTAACTTTGATATGAAAGATTTTGCCATGGCGGTAAGTAAAGCTGTTAATACAAACAAATCATTTCGTAAATTGATAAAAGAAGAAGCAATGAAACAATTCGATGGAGATTACGATATTCTTTTATCCAATATTATTGAAAAATCAGTAGCACATAACGATGTAGATGAAGGAATAAATACACCTAATAAAGTGAAAGCCAATTTTAGGGTAAAGGATTTGCTTGAAGACGCTTTTTATACACTCAATAAGGAAAATAAGTTGGAAAGTACGAGAGCAAAAACTATTGTAAAAAGAATGGATTCTCGACAATTAACAGCAGCGTCTAGCTCCGCTTTAATAGACGAGTTATCAGAAGAATATCCTAATTTACAAATATCTGTTCCAATTCACGCGGAAGATTTGGAAGATGAAAGCTATATTCCGCCTGTAGTATTTATACCTGATGAAGCGGATGAATCAACAACTGAATATCTTCCAGTTTTTGATGAAGATGGAATTACTATGATAGATGCTGTTGATGAACCTGATGATGCAGTACTAGTAATAGGGATGAATGAAAGAATATTGTTAGTAACTGAAGATGTAACTCCACCAACTCCTACAAATTTAACCGCACAAGTTAAAGAATATGGGATTTATTTAAATTGGATGATGCCTACCGAAACAGATGCTACCAACACCTCAGGTTATAGAATCTATAGAGCAATAGGAAACGATTTAAGCTACACTTTATTAGGTAGTGTTAAAGGGTATAGTAATAGAGAATATATAGATATAAATGTAACAAATAATGTAACATATAGATATTATGTAATAGCTTATAATGATTATCAAACTTCGGAAAAATCAAATTATATTAATATAACCCCATCACGTCCTAATGCACCAATTTCATTTTCAGTTGATCCTGAAGCGTTAAATATAATAAAATTATCTTGGACATTTGCCCCTGAAGAGTATAATGGTAAGGTAAATATTTATAAGCGTCAAATGGGGATATCTATATCCTATGGAAGCCCAATTGCATCTTTACAAATGCCTGCAGATGAATATTTTGATACGAGTATAACTCCAGGTCAAAAGGTTGAATATAAAATAGAAAGAGAGACTGCTACTGGAAAATCCTTAATAAAGTATGATTTTATTCATGTCCCTTATAGAGATATTTCAAAGAATTCAAAAGTTTTTATTAGAAAATTAAAGTTTAGCGATATAGGAAAAATAGAATCGTGGTGGAAAGGAGCTCCTGAGTTTAGTATTAAAGCATTAGGTATTAATGGAAATTCAACAGTTGAAATAGGAAACTTTTTCATTAGATTGAAGAATAGAGATAATAATTCTTGGACTACAGTACCAAATAATAAAGGAACTGTTACTTATAATTGGAAACCAGAAAATTCTAGGTGGTATGACTGTATAAGTTTTTATTTTGTTGAATGGGATGGAGGCGGTACAATATTTAATCCTTGGGATAATTTGACTCTTATGGGTCAGAAATTTGCTAAAGTGTACGAAACAGATAAAACATCTAAAGAAGTTAAGGGTGCATTGGAAATGCTTGAGGTTACAGGAGAATTAATCAAAGAATTATATCAGGAAGGAGATGAAAAGATTGGTTATGTTCATTTAAATTATTACGATAATCCTAAAGGAGAATATAGTACGAATAGTGCTGAAAAAGGGGGCGTTTTAACTGTTCAATTCAGTGATGTAGAATAAAAAATATAAAATTATGAGAAAGCCTATTTTAATTGTTTTAACTCTGTTTTTTTTAATACAACTTTCAGCGCAAGATTATTCTAATAAATTTGATTACAAGCTGGGGGCAGGATTGGGATTTATGGGAAACGGAGATTTAACCACGGTTACTTTTGAAAATGAAGTAACTTATAAATTAAACAAATATTTTTCATCAGCAATAAGTTTCGAGATTGGGCGAAGTATTAAAAATATGGTTGCTAATAACGATTATTTGGAAAGAGGTATTAATGTGTTTATTTCTCCTTTTAAAAATAACAGACGAAATAACTTTAAGATTGGTGGTGGTTATAGTTATATTAATACTTCAAGTACATATATTGGAGCCGTGTATTATATTCCTAACTATGAAGTAAAATACGTCTACGAAGAGAATTCTTATAATGCTTTTAATATAATAATAGAGGATGAATATAAGATTAACTCTCGTTTTCTGGTTGGATTAAAAGCATATACTATTGGAAATATGGACCAAGGAGGAATACTAAGTGGCGGTATGGTCAAATTTGGTATTGCACTATAAATTTCTTTTAACCACTGCCAAAGTTCAAAATTTTGGCAGCGGTTAATATATTGGTTTTACTCCACTGAAAACTTATAATTACACCATTCATCGTATTTTTCTCCGGGGCGCAAAACTGCACTCGGGAAATGCGGTAAGTTTGGTGCATTTGGAAATCCTTGTGCTTCGAGACAGATAGCGCTGTACTGTTCGTAGGTTTTACCTTGTTTCCCAACAGTTGGTTCCTGCCAGTTATCAGTATAAATTTGCACGCCTGGTTTAGTTGTATAAACTTCCATTTTTAATCCGTTTGAAGGAGTGTAAACATATCCGGCTAAAGCTAATTCGTGCGGCTGCGATTTACGAATCACAAAATTATCGTCCATTCCACGATTTGGTTTATAAACTTCATCGTAAATTCTCTCTTTCAACAAAGCTGGTTTACGGAAATCATACGGAGTTGCGTCTACCTTCAATACTTCGCCTGTAGGACACGTATTTTCATCCAAAGCAGTGTGGAAATCGGCGTTTAATTGCAAATAATGATCTTCAATGCTTCCTTCGCCTGTACCTTTTAAGTTGAAATATGAGTGGTTTGTTAATGCAACTACAGTTGGTTTATCTGTGGTAGCTTCGTAATGAATTTTCAGTTGATTGTCGTCAGAAACTTCATAAGTTACCGTTACATCCAAATTTCCGGGATAACTTTCTTCGCCATCAGGAGAAAGATAATGAAGAACAAGTTTGTTCTCAGAAACGGAAACCACGTCCCAAACTTTCATGTTAAATCCCTCAATTCCTCCGTGAAGATGATTTGGTCCGTTATTGACGGCAAGCGTATATTCTTTTCCGTCTAACGTGAATTTTCCGTTCCCGATGCGGTTTGCAAAACGTCCGCAAACTACTCCATAATAGGTTTCTTTGGTGGTAATTTCGTCCAGCGTATCAAATCCAAGAACAACATCGGTAGTTTTTTTATTTTTATCGGGAACAAAAAGTCGAACTACTTTTGCACCGTAATTGGTAATATCGGCTGACATTCCCGATTTGTTTTTCAGTGTGTAAATAGTTACTTTTTTGCCGTTTATTATTTTTTCTTCCATTGAGTTTTTAATTTTAATTCAGAATTTTTGTGGCGCCATCACCAATTTCAGCAATGTAAAAGTCGGGTTTAATACCGATTTTTTCTTCGTATTCTTTACCTACTTTTTCTATAAATTCGTCGATGGCTTCGTCTTTTACCAATGAAACGGTGCAACCGCCAAAACCTCCGCCTGTCATGCGTGAACCGATGACACCCTTAATTTTCCAAGCAGCTTCAGCCATTGCATCCAATTCTGGTCCGGTTACTTCATAATCATCGCGTAGTGAAATGTGCGATGCGTTCATCAATTCCCCGAATTTTTCCAATTCGCCTGCTTTTAATGCTTTTACAGCATCGGTTGTGCGTTGAACTTCACCAACAACGTGACGCGCACGTTTGTGAGCAGTTTCATCCGTGATGGCTTTTTCTACTTTTTTGAATTCTTCCTCGGTTAGTTCAGCTAAATATTTAATAGGACGAATTGTGTTCAGTTGTTCCACCGCTTTTTTACATTCGGCAACTCGTTGGTTATAAGCGCCTGAATCTAATTTATGTGGGCTGTGTGTGTTAGAAATTACCACTTTTACCCCATTCAATTTTACAGGAACAAGTTCAAAATCCAGCGTATCGCAATTCAAAAATATTGCGTGGTCTTTTTTACCTTGTGAACTTGCAAACTGATCCATAATTCCGCAATTAACAAGGGCAAATTCGTGTTCGGCTTTTTGACCGATTTTTGCCAATTCCGTACGGTCAAGATTGGTTCCGAGTTGGTTGTTCAAAGCAAAAGCGGTAACCACTTCCAATGATGCCGAAGAAGATAATCCGGCTCCATTTGGAACGTTTCCCCATATTAAAATATCAAAACCGTAATCAAAACCCAAATCGCGTTTGAAAAATTGAGCAATAACTCCCAGAGGATAATTTGCCCAAGATTTGTTTTCAAGCCGTTCCGTAACTTTATCCATAGGCACTTTTACTATTTCCGGTTGATTGAGGGAGCGGAATTCGATGTGTTTTTCGCCGTTTTTGCGCAATAAAAGATACGTTCCAAAACTCAACGCGCAGGGAAAAACAAATCCGCCGTTATAATCGGTATGTTCTCCAATTAGATTTACACGTCCCGGAGAAAAATATACGGCTTCAGCTTCGTGTCCGTATGCTTCTTTGAATGCTTTTTTTAATTCTGATACTTGCATATTGGTATTATTTTTTAGTTAAATTATTTTATTATAAAAAACAAATTGTTTCCTCTTTGCAAATATAGACAAAAAAGAAAACAATCTTTTAAACTGTAATTCGATATACTTTATTGTCAACCAAATTAAATGAATTTTACCCTTTTTATTTTTTTATGGAGTAGAGGTTCTATCTATGGTAATAATTTTATCTACTACATATTTGCTAAAACCCCGCCAAGGAAGTGCTCCGTTGTATTCTTTATAATGAAGTACCATATTTTTCCCACTATTAAGCATAAGCGAATCTGCTAAATTTTTATCCACAACTGAAAATTCAAACTCATTGGATTGTACAGCCGTAGGATTTCCGTTAGTAATTTTGCTAGATGAACGAAGTCCGGATTGTATCAATTTTCCCTCGTAAGTTTTGAAAAGATATCCTTTATGTACGATGTAATTTAATTCTCCGGCTTTTACTCCATCATCAGTAACTACAAAAAAATATTTAAAGTAAATAATTCCCGATAAAACAAGGATAATTAAAATAGAAGATATTGCGAAAAACTTTTTCATATCGTTTTATTATTTGATTTGTAATTAAAATTTTAACTGAAGTGCAAATATAAATAGAAAAATTTGCTTTACTGATTTTTTTTGTTAAAAAGTAATCACTTATTCATAATTATCTATATTTTTACAATCGAGTTCAAAATCCATTATTTGATTTATAAAAAGAAATACTATGGAAGATAAATTAGTAACCCTGGCAATACGTACTTATCAGCGTGCGCAAATGATAAAAACCGAACTTGAAAAAAACGGAATCGAAACAGTTATTCATAATTTGAACACCGAAAATCCCGAAGTTGCGGTTGGAGTTCGGGTACGTATAAAAGAAAGCGATTTGCCTCGTGCGCTTGGAATTGTGGAAAAGATAGAAAGCGCTTGGGAAAAAGAAAAAACAAAAAACTCACCAAAGTTGGGAGGTCAAATTTTGATTCCCATCGATTTAGATGACAATATTAAAGAGGTTTGCAAATACGGATTTTATTTTGCCCAAAAATTTAATACAAAAGTGGTATTTCTACACGCCTATTTTATGCCGGCGTTTAATATTTCGTCAAATAACGATATAAATACCTATGCTTTGGCTGACAGCGAAATGATTCGCCGGACGATGTCCACAATGAATGCTGATGTGGATAATCTGAAAAATTTGATAAATCGTTGGATTTCAACAAAAGAAGTAGCCGATGTGAAATTCAATTTTGAGTTAAAACCGGGCGTTCCCGAGGATGTTATTCTGGATTATTGTAAAAAAGAAAATCCGAATCTGGTTGTGATGGGAACAAAAGGAAAGGTTTCAGGTAAAGGAGATATGATAGGAAGCGTTACCGCCGAAGTTTTGGAAGGATGTACCGTGCCGGTGGTTGCAATTCCCATAAATGGAAACTTTAAACAACCTGAAGAAGTCAAAAAAATGGCTTTTCTCACCAATTTTGATCAAAAAGATTTGATTGCAATTGACGAAGCTATTTCATTATATAAAAAAGACACTTTGGAGCTTTTCTTTATTCATTCTTCCGATAAAAAAGATAAATGGGATGAAGTAATGCTCACAGGCATTAAAAATTATTTTGCAAATCATTATCCAAATCTGAAAACCGAATATGCACTTTTAAAACGAGACGAAAGTTTGGATCAAATTCATAATTATCTAAAAGAAAACCGCATTGATTTGGTAGCGTTAAATACCAAAAAACGGAGTCTTTTTGCGCGTTTTTTCAATCAGGGAATTGCCACAAGGTTACTTTTCAACGTAGACACGCCATTATTGGTAATGCATATGTAAACCAAATAATACAAACATTATGAAAAGATTATTTTTTTTCTCCATAATTTTCTGTTTAGTATCTTTTTTTTCAGATGTTTCGGCACAAAAAATTGATAAAAAACTGACAAAACTAATAGAAAATCAAGTCGCTGGTTTTAATGGAACCATTGGAGTTTATGTGAAAAACTTAAAAACGGATAAAGAAGCGTTTTTCAATGCCGATACGGTTTTTCCTACTGCCAGCACTATTAAAGTCCCCATTATGGTAGCTGTTTTTGATAAAATAGAAAAAAAAGAACTCAAATATTACCAACCGCTAACATACAGCATCAAAAAGGAACTTTATAAGGGCGATGACGGTTTAATTGCTTCGTTGAGGGACAGCACAAAAGTACCTTTAAGCATTGTGCAGATGTTAAGTATTTGTACGAGCGATAACAGCGCCAGCTTGTGGTTGCAGGAATTAGCCGGAACGGGAACTGTTATTAACGAGTTGATGGAAAATATAGGACTGAAAGACACACGCGTAAATTCACGTACTCCGGGAAGAGAAAAAATCAGAGAAATTTACGGATGGGGACAAACAACTCCCCGTGAAATGACACAGTTGCTTGAAAAAATCCGAAACAGAGAAATTATTTCACCTGCAGCGTGTGATGAAATGTACCGGATTTTAGGAACAATTTATTACAGAGATAGAGCGTTGAGTCAAATTCCTCCAACAATAAATACTGCCTCAAAACAAGGAATGGTAAGCGCAGCCCGTTCCGAAGCCGTACTTGTAAATGCGCCTCACGGCGATTATGTTTTTGCCGTTTACACCAAAAATCAAAAAGATATTTCCTGGGGAAAAGACAACGAAGGACGAAAACAAATTATTCAAATTTCCGCATTACTTTGGAATTATTTTGAACCAAAATACGGATGGAAACCAGCCGAAGGACATGAAGGATTTGAAGGAGAAGATAATTAAGGTTGCAACCGTTCAATTTTCCACGTTCCGTCTTCTTGTAAAGTGTAAAGCAAGCGGTCGTGCATACGGCTGGGACGCCCCTGCCAAAATTCAATAGCAGTGGGTTTCACACGGTACCCCCCCCAATGAGGAGGTTTGGGAATTACGCCGCGTTTGAAACGTTCGGCGTAAAAATCAAACGTTTCTTTCAGAAAACTTTTTCCTGCCACAGCTAAACTTTGTGCCGAAGCCCAAGCTCCAATTTTGCTTCCATCGGGGCGGCTGTTAAAATAATCAATACTTTCCTGAACGCTGGTTTTTTCTGCAATTCCCGTGATGCGTACTTGCCGTTCCAATTCTTTCCAAAAAAGCACTAAACACGTATTTGGGTTTTCTTTCAATTCGTGTCCTTTTTGGCTATTGTAGTTGGAAAAAAACACAAATCCACGCTCATCAAAAGCTTTGAGCAATACAACTCTTGCATTCGGAATCCCATTGTTAACGGTTGCAAGCGTCATTGCATTTACTTCTAAAATATCAGATTCCATAGCTTCGTTCCACCAAAGTTCAAACATATCCAAGGCGTTTTTTTCAGCATCTTTTTCATCCAGACTTTTTTTGGAATAATTTATTCTGATATCGGCTATATCTTTATGCATATATGTTACGGGATTTTTTTAATAGGTTTTTTATAGGTTACTAATTCTATCATCATAATAAGTGATGTGAGTATAATTACCTGAATGACAAGCGACTGAGTTATAAATGGAAATTTTTCTGCTGCCGGTATCGAGAGAAACAAAACAATGGTGATTAATCCTCGCGGAGCAATAAACAGTAAGGGTAAAGTTTCTATTCTGAAAATCTTTAAATGAATGTATCTTACAATATAAATTCCTGCTGTTATTCCTACAGCTAACACTAAAGAATCGGCGTCCAGTAATTCGGATGTTTTTAATAAATATCCAAATAATAAGAAAAATAAAGAACGAACCAAAAAAGATGCTTCAAAAGTAAGATCTTTGAACTTCGAAACCTCATTTTCTAATGTTTCCGGATGAATTTTTTGAATAAATTTAATATGAGATAATTTTTCCACGTTTCCTAAGAAAAGTCCGAACAACATAATAAAAATTAATCCTGGCAAATGATAAAATTCTGAAATAGAATATATTAACAGTGTGATCAAAATTATTGGAACAAATTTAACACGGTGTTTTATTTTTCCCAAGAGATAAGTAAGCGCTAAAGTAGAAACCAAACTGGCAATCAACACTATTAAAATGGTCAAGCTAAAATTAATAAGAATGTATTTCCCGTTAATATTTTCTATTATTATAAGATTAAAAAAAATCACTCCAAGCGTATCGGAGAAACTACCTTCATAAGTTACAAATTCTTTATTCTTTGTATTAAGATTTTGACTGCTGGGAATAGAAATCGCACTGCTAATAATAGCCAGAGGCGTAAGATTAATCATTCCTTTTAAAAAAGAAACAGGATTGAAATAATTCAAAATCAAAGATCCGGCAATAACAAACACAAGCATAGGTACAAGCGCCATAAAAAATGATTTGCTAATGCATGACGCCCTCGAACGATCTAATTCCAATTCTAACGAACCTTCTAATACAATAAGAATCAATCCGATAGATCCAAGCAAAGGAAGTAAAGGAGCTAACTCCGGCATTGGAATTTGGAAATAATCTGTAATCTGTCTTACAGTCCAACCCAACGCAAGCAATAATATTACGGAAGGTACGCGTGTTTTGGCAAAAGTGATGTCAAACAAATAAGCCAACAACAATAAACCGCAGATAGCAATTGTTAATTCTACCATTGTTTTCGTAATAAAGAATTACATATTTTATTTTAATCAAAATTTTTTTTTATGGAAAACTACTTGGAAGCAAGCACATCTGCTAAATGTATTCCTTTTATCGGCAAACGATGTTTTTCAATGTAACCGTTTATGTTCATTAAACACGATGCTTCTGTACTCACAATGTATTTTACTCCTGTTGCCAATGCATTTTCCACTTTTTTTTCAGCCATTGCAGATGAAATATCGGGATTTTTTATGGCAAAAGTTCCTCCAAAACCACAACACGTTTCGCACTCTTCCATCTCTATTAATTCTAAACCATTTACGCTGCGTAAAAGTTCTCTGGGTTCGTGTTTTATTCCATATTCACGCAAAGCGGAACAACTGTCGTGAAACGTTACTTTATGTGGAAAAATTGCTCCTAAATCGGTTATTTGTAATACGTTTACCAAAAAATCGGAAAGTTCGTACATTTGTTTTTTTTGATCCTCCAATTGTGCGAGTAATTCCGGTTTGTCTTTCAGAATTTTATGGTAATGATGGATCACAAAACTTGTACACGATGCCGAAGGAGAAACCACAGGCATTTCCGCATTGAAATCATTCATAAACTTTACGGCAAGTTTTCCTGCTTCGTCCCAATAACCGCTGTTAAACGCGGGTTGCCCGCAGCAAGTCTGATTTGGATTGTAGTGCACTTTACATCCCGCTTTTTCCAGAATCTTGATGGTATTGAAACCCGTTTCAGGATAAAGCTGATCAATAAAGCACGGTATAAAAAGTTGAACGTCCATAACCTCTCCTTAACCCTCTCCATAGGAGAGGGAAATTTGAACTTTAAGTGGTAAATCTGTTACAAAGATAAGGATTTTGGGGCTATTTTATGAATGAAAGAAAAAAAACCGTGAAAATCAAAATTTATGATTGAATATTTCTGTTCTCCAGTTCGCGCAGATTTATAATGTGCTATCAGGGGTTAATTATGAATTATGATTTGTTATTTTTTTCTTAACCACCCTACAATTCTTGTATTGTCAATGTACCATTTACCATCTTTTTGTTTAAGTGAAAATAATTCTCTTGATTTTTTTAATGGTCCTGGATTTTGTTGTATAATTTCTATTTTATCATCTGCTACTTTCGAAACAATTGCAACATGTCCATGAATATTAAATATTGTTCCATTGAAAATCAATAAATCGTTTATTAAAGGCTTTGATTTGCTGGGATTACTATATTGATAAAGATTTCTTTTAAAATTTAATTCTCCATCTTTTAAATCTTTATCGAAAAAATCTTTTGCATCTCCATAACTATCAGGCATCTTATGTTTTAGATATTGATAATAATATCTTTTCACAAACTCAACACATTGGTATTTTAATCCAAGATTATAACCATCACCAGAAGTATTTCTTCCAATTACATTACTCACACTTCCATTATAATAAACAAAAACACTATTTAAACTATCAATAGGTTGTCCTACTACATAATCTGAATTGAAATTTATTCTTTTTGAAATAGTTATAATTAAAATAATAAGAATAACAAATCCAACTAATAAATATGTTAATTTCTTTAATTTCAAATAATTTAATATTTAATGAAGATAATTTGATTACTCTCCCTTCTTTTGGGATGGGTTGGGGTTAAGTTTATTTTCACCACCACAAATCTACATACACAGGCAAATGGTCTGCAAAGCCGCCTTGGTATTTCATTCCGTTATAAGTTCTAAATGCTTTTTTGCCGAGAAATTTTTCATCGTCTTCCAATAAAAAATCGGCAGAAAAAACATGCATATCGCTTTGTGTGGTAGAAATTTTGTTTGCGGGGTTTAATAAATTTCCCGAAACAATGATTTGATCCAACATTCCCCATTCCGCTTCGTGTTTGTGCGAGCCGATTCCTTTTTCTTGCAATGCAAAAGCAAGATTATATAGCGCCGAAGATGAAATATTATCAGTTAATTTGCTCGCTTTCAATGTTTTTTCAATGCTTACGTTTGACGGATAATCGTTAAAATCGCCCATAATAAGGATGTTTGCTAACGGACTGGAAGTAAAAACACTATCCACTTTTGCTCGTAAAGTTAAAGCGACAAACATTCTCTTTTCTTCCGACTCCAATTCACCTCCCAAACGGGAAGGAAAGTGGCATACAAACACATTCAGCGTGTCGCCTGTAGGAATTTTTCCCGCCACATACAAAATATCACGCGTTTTGCTGTCGGAATTTGGAAAATTTATTCGGATTGGTTCGCTGTGAAACGGTTTGAACATTTCCGGCTGATAAAGCAAAGCTACGTCTACGCCGCGTGCGTCAGGCGATTCATAATGAACGTATTTGTATTTCAAATTTTTCAACGGCGAATATTTTGTTAAATCCACCATACATTTTTCGCTTTCAATTTCGCAAAGTGCAACCAAAGCCGGTGGTTCCCAGCCGCCAACGGCTGCAATTACTTTTGAAATATGATTTTGTTTGGTTCGGTATTTTTCAATGTTCCAAGCACGAATTCCCGTAGGCAAATATTCTTCATCCGCCTTTAACGAGTCGTCCACATAATCGAAATAATTTTCCACATTGTAACTCATCACCTTAAAATTCTTTTTCTCCACCTGCGCGTTTGCGAAAGCCGGGAATGAAATCAAAAGAAAAATGAAAAAATGCTTCATATTATTGGCTTTGAGTAATTGAGAAATAGAGTAGTTGAGTTCAAAAACAAATTGACCGTTTAAGTATGTAACTAATTTACTTCACAGCAGGTTGCCATTCATAAGCTCCTGCATCAGGTTGCTGGTCTTCAAACCGGTTTTTACCATTCAAGTCGTAGGGATATTTCAACGCGGCATCGGTGCTGCCAATATTTCTTGCGGGAGAAACAGAATCAGGCATAAAATTGTAATACAGTTTCTTGTCGGCGTCAAAATAAGTATTTTTAAATACGGTGTCGTTTTTTTCGTACCAGCGGATATTAGAGAATTGAGAAGTAACGTTATTTGGCTCTTTTTTTCTAATGTAGCAGTTTTTAAACGTTCCGTGATATTGCGCAGGGAAACGAGTCATAATTTCAAATTCATTGGTGGTGTTTCCTGAAATGATACAATTTTCAAAAACTGTTTCCATAGGCTGAATTTTATTCAATTCCATAATCATACAAGCAACGTTTGATTCACGCGAACTTGGCTGAAGTAATATGTTGGAACTGTTGAAATAATTGGCGATTGTACATTGTATAAAACTGTGTTTTCCTCCATTTAAATACACGGAATAACTTCCGGTGTTGGATATTTCGGTGTTTCCGACATTCACGTTTCCATTTTGCACAACTAATCCGTATTTCAAAAAATTATGAATTTTGCAATTTGTAATTTCGAGCGTGGGAGTTTTGCTGCGGTCGTCGTTTGCAAAATAAATTCCGGCATAGCCACTGTTGATGGTTACAAAATTCAATTTATGATTTCCTTCGGGATTTAATAAAAGCACGCTTCCCCACTGATTTGAAACATAATTATAAGGAACTTCCTCAAATAATCGGTCAGTTCTATCGCCACGGAGTAAAATGGGTTTTTCGCGGGTTCCGTCCGCTATTAAATTTCCATACACAACTAAATTTGAATTGGCGTGAAAATAAAGACGGCATCCAGGAGCTAATGTAAGTGTTTTTGCCGTATCTACAATTAAATTTCCGTAAACAAGATACGGTTTTTCCGCTGTAAGTGTCGTGTCATTTAATATCGTGCGGTCGCGTAAAATTTCCATATTTTGTCCGTACGAAATCAATTTCACATTCTGAAGGTTGTTATTGGTGTTGAAAACGATGGAATCTTTTATAAACGTGGGAGCATTTGTTGCCTGAGGATCAATGGTTACTTCCACAAAAATAAAAAGACTGTCTTTTGCTCTGATTTCAATATCTTTCAGAATATTTCCTTTTACATTCCAACCGTCTACATTCAAACGATAAGCGGAATTTGTTCCGCCTGCAAGTTGTATGGAAGATATTTTCAAATTTTTATTATTGGGGTTGTACACCATAATTTTAGAGGTGGAACTTCCAACAGTGGTAAAAATGGTGTCGAAAAGGAGCGTATCGGTAGAAAATTTTAGTTTTAAGGATGGATCGGAAGAAAAACTCTCGTCCACACAAGATGATAATGAAACGGAAACCGCCGTTAGAACTATTCCTAAAAATAAAATGATGTTTTTATAGTAGCGTGAAATCATAAATTTTAATTCGATATTTTAATCAAAACGAAAAATCGTTTCAATTATTTTCTGCAAATTTAAGCGAAAAGAAGTGTAAATCATAATAATTCAGCTATATTTGTTTTTTGTTAGACAAGGAGATGTCAGATAACGGATTTCAGACACTATAGAAACCGCTGTAAATTATCCCGGCAAAACAAAGTTTTCGTCGATATTATAAACTGTTTAACTACAAACTAATTTTTATGGCAAGCCGCAGAAGACTTAAAAAAACAATTCAGTTTGCATCAGGCGAATTGATGGAAGACGTACTTTTCAAAACTTTATTGGCAAAAAAAGATATTACCGAAAAAACCGATAAAATTTTGGTAGACATCGCTCATTTAAATGGCGAATTTACTAAACGCGCCGGAAAACCCGATGCAAAAGAAAATCCTGTATTAGTCAAAAAGTACTACAAAAAATTGTACGAGGACTGGAATAAGGAAATAGAAAAAATAATCAAAGAAATAGAAAAGGCGTAAACTAAATATTGGCTGCCAGCCATTTTCGCATTTCTTTTTTGGTTTTTCCTTTGCGGCGGGCATAATCTTCCAGTTGATTTTCGTCAATTGCTCCCACCATAAAGTATTTGGATTGCGGATGTGCAAAATACAGTCCGCACACAGAAGCATTCGGAAACATGGCGCCGTTTTCGGTCAATTTTATGTCTATTTCGCTGAATTTCAAAATTTTATCCAATTCGAAAATAATGGATTGATCAGGAAGTGAAGGATAACCCACGGCAGGACGAATTCCCTGAAATCGCGTTTTAAGCATATCTTCCACACTTAAATTTTCATTTGGAGCGTAACCCCAAAATTCTTTACGAACTTTCCAGTGTAACCATTCCGCAGCCGCTTCAGCTAACCTGTCCGAAAGCGTTTTTACTAAAATAGAACGGTAAACATCATCTTCTTTTTCAAATTTTTCAGCCATTTCTTCCGTTCCCAATACCGTTGTTGCAAAAGCTCCGGCGTAATCATTTTTTTCGGCTAAAAAATCGGCTAATGAATAGCAAAAACCATCGGTAGAAGGATGTTGCTGGCGAAGTGTGGGGATTTTTAGCTCTCCATCCTCTGTTTGAAAAATAATATCATCCTCAATAGAATATGCGGAATTTAAATAAACCGAAGCGTTGATTTTCAATAAATTACCATCTAAAACATCTCGAAGCATCTCTTGAGCATCTTTGAAAAGTTGAATTGCTTCTTCTGCTTTTGCGCGGTCTTTTTCATCAAATTTTTGCAGCCATCCAACTCTGCACGAAATACAATCACAAGCCGTAGCAATGTCATCGTATTTTCCTGTCAAACGCCACGCGTGAAAGAAAAATTTCCAATCGATAAACGTTGCAATTTCACGTAATTTGATATCAGTTAGTTTTATATGTCCTATTTTATTGGGTTTCATATATTGTTTTATTGCCGTAGAGACCGATGTATAAATCGCCCCTACGTTTTTAATTCAAAACCATTTTTTTCTTTTAAAATACCACACCATAAATGCCGCAACAATAATCATTATTCCCCACATTGCAAAATAACCATATTTCCATTCTATTTCAGGGAGATATTTGAAATTTGTTCCGTAAATGCCAACAATAAATGTAAGCGGGATAAAAATAACGGAAATAATCGTCAATACTTTCATAATATCATTTAATCGTGTGGTAGCAGACGTGTGATAAATATTCAAAATGTCGTATAAAATTTCACGATAACTGTCGGTTAACTCGCTGGCTTCATTAATATTATCTTGTAACTCTTTATAATTTACCCTGTTTTCTTCATGAATAAATTCCGATTCCATTTTTGCCAAATTCAGAATCATTTCTTTGGCAGGTTTTATATATTTACGGATGAGATTAAGTTCTTGCTTATAAGTATTAATTAATGCCAAAAGCTCTTTGGATGGATTTTGAGACATTTTGTCTTCTAAATATTCAATTTTATCGCCCAATAAACCAATCACATAAATATAGTTATCTACAACAATATCGAGCAGCGCAAATGCTAAATAATCTGTGCCTGCAGTACGAATTTTATTTTTATGTTTTCTTATACGCTCCCGTACCGGCTCAAAAACATCGCCTTTTTCTTCCTGAAATGAAATTAAAACACTTTCTGTAAGCACTAAACTTAAATTCTCTACCGATAATCGTCCTGTATTTTGATTTGGTTCAATCATTTTCAGCGTAATAAAAAGTCCGTTTTCAAATTCGCGAACAGTAGGACGAAGTGAAGGATTCATTATATCGGACATTACGCTGTTTTCTATTTTGAAAATCTCAGCTAATTTTTCCATCAACTGAATATTGTCTAATCCATCAATATTTAGCCACGTAATGGTATCTTCATTTTTAAATTCAGCCAATTTTTCAACCGATTTAATCTCCATTTCGTGAACAAAATCAAGATTAAAATCAATGGTGCGTATGAGTGGTTTTTCTCTTTTTTTCTGTCCGCGAAAAACCATTGCGTAAGGCGATAAACCAATGTCTTCTTTCCTTTTTTTACTGAATCGAGCCATATTTAGTTCAATTATTTACTTTTGAAATTCGTTTTAGTTAGACAACTACAAACTGTTTTATCCTCTTTGTCTCTCGAGTAAAATCATCATCATCAAAGAGAGAATAATGCGATTTTCTTCCGCCGAATCGAACTCTCCCAATTTATTAATTACAAATCTGCGACCGAAAAACGATTTTACCTTTTTCAGTTGCGCCACTACAGTCCCGTCAGGACGTACCACTGCGTACGATGGATGAAACCAGTATCCGGTGAACATTCCCACAATCGGAATTTCACCAACGGTAGAATCCAATACTTTTACCCAAGGATTTTCTTCTGAAATAAGAAATTCCTGCACATCATTTTCATCGTAAATTTCATAATGAGCTTTCCATAACGATTTCCACCCGCGGCGCACAACACGTCCTAATTCTTTGTCTTTTTCATCAAAAAACAAGTAAGATGCAGAAAAATCAAGCCACTTGTTAGCTTTAATTTTATATTTCAATTCATCCCGGCTCGGGTCTTTATACACATCTACCTGTTCTTTAAGTTTTAAAAGTTTTTGACGCACAAAAGCCAAATTTTCACCGTTCGCATCTTGAATGGTAAAGTCATTGGAAATGGTAGTTATACGAAATGTCAGGTTAAGAGGATAGTTCATAAGTTTTTTATTAAATGTTTGATTTTCCGGTTTTTGTAAGATCAAAATATTTTATTCCATATACAAAAAACATAATAGCCGAAGTTGCCAACGGAATTCCCATTGTTACGTAAAGAATAGATAAATAACGTATAGAAATCAATCCCGAAGTACGTAAAAATATTCCTAAAGACATCATTAATACCATCAAAATATATGAATTCCAGTTGAAAAAAGAAAAGGCGCACGGTTTGTCGTGTTTTATGGCAAAAATTCGTTCAGAGTGTTTCTTAAAAATTTTTGAAAACATAAAAATATAAAAAACAACACCTAAAGGAATAGCTGTAAGCAATTTCCACCAGATTTCGTTCGGATATGCTAAAAGCATATTAATTCCTTTTCCAAGCAACATTCCGCCGGCAAAACTCCATACACAACCTGCAATAAGCATCAAATAACGTTTTGGAACGGATGGTTTTAGTTTTTTTATGATTGAGTTCAATTTAAAATACAAAGTAAAATTTTATTTATAACATTCAACTTTTAAAAAGGATGGATGTTTCTAATAAAAAAGAAGAAATAATTATGCAAAAATAAAATTAATATCTGTTTGAGTGAAATTTTAATTACTTTTGTGCAATAAATTAAATGAATTTTCGATGAAAAAAATTCTTATCATTAACGGTCCCAATCTAAATTTGCTTGGTAAACGCGAGCCGGAAGTTTACGGGAACAAAAGTTTCGATACTTATTTTGAAGAATTAAAAACACTTTTTCCCGAATTTCAACTGGAATATTTTCAATCTAATTCCGAAAGCGAAATCATTGATAAGCTTCATTTGGCAGGTTTTTCCGCAGATGGAATTATACTGAACGCGGGAGCGTTTACACATACTTCATTAGCTATTGCGGACGCTGTTCGTTCCATACAAACTCCAGTGATTGAAGTACACATTTCCAATGTTTTTGCTCGTGAAAGCTATCGGCATCATTCTTACCTTTCGGAAGCGGCAAAAGGTTGCATTATTGGTTTTGGATTAGATTCCTATCGTTTAGCATTACAAAGTTTCAAATAATTTATGCAAAGAAAATTTACAAAAATAGTAGCCACAATCAGCGATAAACGTTGCGATGTGGATTTTATACGTCGTCTTTACGAAGAAGGAATGAATGTAGTTCGTATGAATTCTGCGCATCTTCAACGCGAGGGATTTCTGAAAATCATCAACAACGTTCGCGCCGTCAGTCATAGAATTGCTATTCTTATTGATACCAAAGGTCCTGAAGTGCGCACCACGGTGGCGGAAAACGATTCGATAGAATTAAAAACAGGAGATAGAATAAAAGTAGCTGGAAATGCCGATTTAATTTCAACCAAAGAATGCATCCACGTTAATTATAAATATTTTGTACGCGATTTAAAAATCGGCGATGATATTTTGATTGATGATGGCGANATTGACCTCAAAGTAACCGGAAAAAATGATGAATGTCTTATATGTGAGGTATTAAATGACGGAACAATCGGAAGCCGTAAAAGTGTAAATGTACCCGGAGTACGTATAAATTTACCTTCATTGACCGAAAAAGATAAACAAAACATTCTTTTCGCCATTGAACAGAATCTTGATTTTATCGCGCATTCTTTTGTCCGCTCAAAACAGGATTTACTCGATATTCAGGAAATTTTAGATGCTCACAACAGTACCATAAAAATTATTTCAAAAATTGAAAATCAAGAAGGTGTCGATAATATTGATGAGATTATAAAATATTCTTACGGAATAATGGTGGCGCGTGGAGATTTAGGAATTGAAGTTCCTCAGGAACGAATTCCCGGAATTCAACGCAAACTGATTCGCAAATGTGTAAAAGCGCATAAACCTGTAATTGTGGCTACTCAAATGCTCCACTCTATGATTGAAAATCCGCGTCCTACGCGCGCCGAAGTAAACGATATTGCCAATGCAATTTATTATCGCACAGACGCTTTAATGTTGAGCGGTGAAACCGCATACGGGAAATATCCTGTGGAGGCGGTGCGTACGATGGCAAGAATTGCGTTGGAAGCTGAAAATACAAAAATGCCCGAAAATGATATTCCTATTGAATTTAAAGATGGAGATGCTACCTCATTTTTAGCACATGCAGCAGTTCAAGCAGGGAAACACATTGATATTTCCGCTATAATTACCGATACTTTCAGTGGTTTAACCGCGCGTTATTTGGCATCATACAGAGGAGCAGATCCCATTATTGCCTTTTGTTATAAAGAAAGAGCATCGCGCGAATTGGCTCTTTCGTATGGAGTGTATTCTTATTATAAAGAAGATTTGGTTGAAAACGAAAAAACTTATTTTGTAACTTTACTTCAAAATTTGATTGACAGAGAAATTATTATGCCCGATAATAAACTCTGTTATCTTAGCGGACCTATAAGCGGAGGTTACGGAACAACATTTCTTGAAATAAATACTGCAAAAACACTTCTTTCGGAAATTGATAATTACACACTGTCAAAATAAAAACAGAAAATCCTGAGTTTATGACTCAGGATTTTTTTCTGTGGGTTTCTTTTCTGCTGAAAATTTTATTTTCTCACATTAATTCCGCCACCTTCTACTTCTTTCTTTTCAACATCAATGTGTGTTTCTTCTTTGCTTTTGAATTTACCGAAACGATAAGAAAGTTTAATCCAGAAAGTTGTACCGTCTTGTTTGCCAAAAAAATCTGTTTTTAAGTTTTCAATGTTGAAAGCAACATGTTGCGATATGTCTTTCATTACTTCAGCTGTAACTTCCAATCGTTCGTTCATAAATTTTCGAGTTAAATCTACCAGCCAATAATTCATAGGTTCTTTTATGCTGTAAATTTGAAAATTCCCTTTGAACATGTGAAACCAATTTCCGTCTAACGTAAATTCGTAAGGCAATACAACGTGCGTGTTTATGTTAAACATCCAAAGCGGTTTTTTGCCTGTTCCTATCGGATACGGATAATCTTTTATATCGTTGAAATTACAAGATAAATACAGATAGGCATAACTCATTTTTTCCATATTCATTGGTTGCTTAAAAAACGCTGTTCCTTTTGTAAACAGTCCAAATGGAACGGGTAAAGCCAAATAGGCGCCGTAAATTTTAGTGTTTTCATAATCTACGGAAGTCATTTTCGTTTTTAATGAATTTGGTTCAACAACCGTAGATGTTAAACTGATGTTTTTAGAGTAGCGAAGGTAACTTCCTAAACTCGCATAATTGAATGCTGAAATACTCAGAAAATAATTATCAAAAAAATTAGGCTTTAGATTTTGGTTTCCCTCAGCGCTGGCAAAACTATCAAAATATCCGTTTGTATTTGGATCGAGTTGACTGTAAGCCGGCATTGAAATTCTTCTTGAGTATCTTGCTGAAAGATTCACATTTGGAATTAGTCGATATAATAAATTTACCGTAGGGAAAACATTGGTTATTCTATCTCCGATAACTGTATCTGCGCTTGCAACTCTGCTCTCATACTTTAAATCCTCTATTCTTACTCCCAAAGTAGCAGATAATTTCCCAATGGTTTTTCGTGCTTCAGCATAAGCTGCTAAATTTTGCTCGTTATAATTAAAATCAATTTCAGATTTGTAAGTAGGATTATTAAAAATATCTGAGGAGGTATTATTTAAGTTATATTTCCCGAGATTGTGCGCATCTGTAATATTGTATTTTCCACCTAAAGTAAAACTTATTTTTTCGAAAGGAATTTCTAAATCCACTTTTCCATAAGCGTTGTTCAGGTTCATATTAATTGCGTTTATTCCATAAATAGGAGTTTCAGTCTTTTGTTCGGATTGAGCATTGGATTTTTTATTGTAATTTGAATAATATCCCGTAATTTGTAACGAACGGTTCATCGAGTCGAGAACTACTTTATATTTGGCAACAAACTCATTATTCCTGTTAACTTCCGGATTTCGATATATTGTTGTATAGTTATAGTTTTTACCATATTCGGTAATTTTATCGAGATTTTCGGTGAAACTCGTAGATGTTGTATGATCTCGATTATTAGATGCGTTTAAATTATAATTAAAAACAATATAAGAGTTTTGGGATAATCTGTAATTTAACATCGGACGGATGTACATATTTCGATTTAGATTATTTTGTTCGGAATTGTGTTTGAAAATAACATCAGGCTCAAATGAATAAAATGTTTGACTTACATCATTTTCCTGATGCTGTTCATGCCAGTTATAACCGCTTTGAAGCTGCCAGTTTATCTTGTTTTTTCGTCCTAAAAGCATTACTGATGGAGAAAATTTATGATTGTTACTGTTGCCGTAATGAAAATTCAACGTTCCGCTTACATCTTGTGTTGCAATACTTCTTGTAATGATGTTTATAACGGCTCCACTTGAATTTGCCTCATAAGATGCGCCGGGATTCTCAATTAATTCTATTTTTTCAATGGTATTGGCGGGTATACTTTGCAGGTAATTTTTCAAATCGGAACCGGAAAGGTTGCTGGGAACACCGTCAATATAAATTGCAACGTCTTTCCCATTCAAGTTTAAATCTCCGGTAGGGCTTAAAACCACTCCAGGAAGCTTACGTACGGCATCGCGCATAGAACCTGAGGTAAGTGTAGGATTATCTTTTACTTGATAGGTTGTTTTATCTGCATCGGTTTTCACAAATTGTTTTTTGTCCGCCACCACGTCCACTTCTTTTATTTGTTTTGATTTCATTCCAAAAAACAACATTTTAATATTTTGTACGGCGCTTTCATTTTCCTTTATAGTAAAAATCATTTCATCCGGATTAGGAGGACCCATTTTAGGCTGTACGTTGTTTGAAAAAGCGAAAGCTTCTTCGGGCATTCCGGTTTCGGCAAAATCAAGTTTTCCGTTGATATTCTCGTCATGAACCGCAGCTATAATATATGTTCCTTGTGGAATGCTGTCTAATTTCCACGTTGCGGAAAAGTTTTCAATATCCAAAGATTTTGTAAGATACGGTTTTTGTGATGTGTAACTATTTTTTCCGTTAAAAAGCGAAACCAGTAGTCTGCCGTCATTACTAGGTATTTCTGTAAAATGGATAGTTAAATTTTGTTTTTGTGCCAATAAAAATAGCGGCAGAAAAAGTAAAAAAGAAAGTGTAAATTGCTTCATTTAATTTAATTGTTTAGTTATTTTATTTTTACAAATATGTTATGAACTTTATTACATTTTAGACGTAAAAAAGTTCTTTTCTGGATTTAAATTATGAATTTAAAAATTCAAATAATCTTTNAGCGCTTCTATGTAATTTTTAAAAGCATCAACTCCTTTAGGAGTAATTTTACACACGGTGCGAGTGCGTTTTCCTAAAAAACCTCTTTGTACTTCAATATAACCTGCCTCGCTCAGTTTATCAATTTGAACGCTTAAATTACCGGCTGTAGCTTTTGTTTGGTCTTTAATATATACAAAGTCGGCTTCTTCTACCGAAATAAGAATTGACATAACAGCGAGTCGGAGTTCAGAGTGAAGCAACGGATCAAGCTCTTTAAACATGGTTATTATTTTTTCGTGAATACAAAATATGACCCGGAAGAACCATAACAACAAAGAAAATAGCCCCAAATAATAAAATTTGATTAATGCCCTTAACCACTCCAAAGAGAATGAGCCCTGAAGATAAAATATTTAAAATACCGGCAAAGATTATAAATTTCATTTTTGAAATCAATCCTGTAATTGTAGTAGCAATGCTAATAATTACTAATATTAAAAATAAAACGGGAAGATTTTTGAAAAAAGCCAAAATACTTAATAATATCATTGTTATTCCACAAACCAACCACACATAATGAATGGTGGTATCGATAAAAGTTTTCACCATTTTTCTTCTTGCAGGGAAAAACAATTTTAGTCCTAAAAATCCAAATACAGGTATCGAGAACCATAGTAAATTCCAGTTATAATTGTCTGTAATTCTTATTAAATACCAAATTATTACAGAAAGCATAACAGTTACGTAGCCAAAAACCAAAAACGGAGCAGCGTTTTGTTTTTGAAAACGTTGCTGTGTGTTGCGAATCATTTGAGAAATCAGCTCTAAACTTTCCTTCTCGTTTAATTGTCTATCTTCCATAAAAAATGAACATTAAGATGTGAATGACAAAAATTTATTTAAATTCTTTCGCAAATATAAATCGGTTTATAAAATAAACCAAATAAATATTATTGAATATCTGTTTATTTAAATATAATTAACCATTCTCTAATATATTCATATATTTTGAATTCCTATTTAAACTTTCTATCTTTTTATTTGTCTTATTAATTTACTATAAATGATTAAGCGCTTGTTATGAAAAAGTTCATTTTAATTTTATCTGTATTTTTTATTTCTTTTTTTGCTGTATTTTCTGCTGAGATACAAGGACGCATTGTAAATAACGAAACAAAATCACCGCTTGAATTTGTAACGGTAAGTATTATTGAGAAAAACTCGCAAAAATCTATCGCCGGAGCTATTACAAACAATATGGGTGTTTTTAATATAAGTTCGGTAAATGCCGGAGATTATGTTTTAAAAGTAACTTTTATAGGTTTTAAAGCTGTAAATAAAAATATAACTGTTAATAACCAAATTTTGGAATTGGGTGAAATCCCTTTGGAGGAAGACAGTAAAACGCTCAAAGAGGTAGAAGTCGTGGGGCAAGGATCTCAAATGCGTTTCGGAATCGACAAAAAAGTATTCAGTGTCGACCAAAATATTGCTTCATCGGGAGGTTCAGCCACAGAAGTGCTTCAGAATATTCCATCAGTAAATGTGGATAATGAAGGAAATGTTTCATTACGCAATAATGAAAACGTAGAAGTTTGGATAAACGGAAAACCCTCAGGACTTACCGCCGAAAATCGCGCTCAAGTGCTTCAGCAAATGCCGGCTGAAAGCATTGAAAGTATTGAAATTATGACCAACCCTTCAGCAAAGTTTAGTCCGGAAGGAACGGCGGGAATTATTAATCTGGTAATGAAAAAAGACAGAAAAGCCGGGTATTTTGGGAGCGTTGGAGCCGGAATAATGCTTGCCAACGGAAATAAATTGGGTGGTAATACTGATTTTTCTATAAATTACAGTAATAATAAAATAGAAACGTTTGCCAACATAGGTTTAAGAAAAATGTCGATGGAAGGAAACAGTATTACGGAAAGAACTAATTTCAACAATGCAGATACAACTGTTTTAACTCAAAATTCAACCTCCACTCGCAGTTTTGGGGGTTTATTTTATCGCGCCGGCATAGATTATCATATTGATAATAAAAATACCATTGGTTTTTCGGGCTTTGGTATGATTGGAAAAATGGGAAACGATGAAGATGTGAATTATCTTCAAATAAGAAAAAATACAACTGATACATTAAGAAAATATATACGTAATAATACTTCAGATGCAAATCATCCCGGTTACCATTTAAATGCTTATCATAAAATAGATTTTGATAAAATAGGTTCAAATCTTATTACCAATTTAAGTTTCTCAGGTCATAATATGGAATTTGATAATAATTATGTGGAAACCGTACTAATTCCTTCGGTAAGCAATGATAATATATCTCAGAATGCCACCAACAATAATAATGAAATAGAACTGAAAACAGACTATACTAAAAAATTCAATGAAAATGACCGTTTGGAATTAGGCTGGAACAGTAATTTTGAAAGAAGGAAAAGTACTGCCAATGGCTTAAATAATTTAACTAAGAGTGAAATAGATACTTATTTCAACGATTTTACCAATGATGAATGGATTCACGCGGCGTATTTTACCTATGGAAAAAAAATAAATAATTTTTCCGCTCAAGTTGGCTTGCGTGGAGAATATCAAATAAGAGACATTAAAACAACTTCTTATAATGATACTTCAATATATCATCCAAAATCTGATTTTGAGTTATTTCCCAGTATGTATTTAGCCTATAGTTTGCCTAAAAACAATGAAATACAATTAAATTATACGCGTCGTGTGAATCGTCCGCGCGGAAGACAAATAAATTCTTTTCGTGATTATTCCGACCCTACGATGGTTTCTTTTGGGAATCCACTCTTAACGCCTGAGTATGCTTCTTCTTTTGAGTTGAATTATTTAAAAAACTGGGATAATCATACCCTTTCAGCTTCAGCTTATTATCGTTTTACCACAGATGTTATCCGCAGTGTGAATTTTATGGAAGATAATATTCTGCAAAGTACCTATATGAATCTTACCAAGCAACAAAATACAGGAATGGAATTGGTGGCAAAAAACAGATTACTCACTATTTTAAATCTTACCTCATCATTAAATCTATATTACAGTAAAATTGATCCTTCGGTTTATGTAACGTCCGAAAACGTAAATGTAAATATTGATGGACAAGAAAATTTCACGTGGGATGCTAAAATGATTGCTAATATTTTATTTGGCAGAACTTTTTCGGGTCAACTTACCGCGCAGTATATTGCTCCGCAAGTAATCGGGCAGGGTAAACAATATGAAATGTATTCGGTAGATTTTGGATTGCGCAAAACTTTTTTTGACCGTAAATTTACACTTGCCTTAACAGGAAGGGACATTTTTAATACTCGAAAAATAAAAACCAGCACTTCGGGAAATGGTTTTATACAAAACTACGAGTCGCTTAAAGGAGGAAGAATGGGCGGTGGACGTGTAATAGGACTTACCGCGACATATAGTTTTGGTAATATGAAACCAAAATCCCAAGAAAAAGGAAAACAACAAAATCAAAACTCAAATACAGAGATGGAAATAGAAGATTGATTTTTGGCGTTCGAAAACACGTGAAACGAGAAATTTGTTAGAATGTGGGATATACTCAAAGGTCCCGCATTTTTTTATATTTTTATATATTTAGAATAAATCTAAATAGCTATCTTTGCAGTCTGTTTTTTTAAGAACAATGAAACTTTCAGAACTAAAAACGGGAGAAAAAGCCTCAATTGTAAAAGTTTTAGGGCATGGCGGATTTCGCAAGCGCATTATTGAAATGGGGTTTGTTAAAGGAAAAATCGTTCAGTCCATACTGAATGCGCCACTCAACGACCCAATTAAATACAATGTAATGGGTTATGAAGTTTCACTGCGTCGAAGTGAAGCTGATTTAATTGAAATAGTAAGTGAAGCCGAAGTGCTGAAAGAAATTAAAACAGACAAACCACTTTCTCCGATACTGGAAGAAGAAGTAGTAAGAAAAGCAGCTTTAAAAAAACGAAAACAAATAACTATCGCTTTGGTAGGTAATCCTAATTGTGGTAAAACAACGCTTTTTAATATTGCTTCCGGACAGCACGAACACGTTGGCAATTATAGCGGAGTTACTGTAGGTGCAAAAACCGGCACTTTTCATCAGGATGGATATGAGTTTAAAATTATAGATTTACCGGGAACTTATTCTCTTTCTCCATATTCGCCGGAGGAAAAATATGTGAGAAAATTTTTGATAGATGAAATGCCCGATGTAGTTGTCAATGTAGTGGACAGTTCCAATTTGGAACGAAATCTTTTTCTTACCACCCAATTAATTGATATGCACCTGCAAACAGTGGTGGCGTTGAATATGTATGATGAACTTCAAAAAAGTGGCGATAATTTAGATTATAAATCGCTTGGAAAACTGCTTGGAATTCCGTTTGTACCTGTAATTGCTAAAACCGGCTTTGGCGTTATTCATCTTCTTAGAAATGTAATAAAACTTTATGAGTCCAGCCACGTAATTAACGAAGAAGGACTTCTTATTCATTCTATAAAAGAAGATAAATTACTTGATGAATATCACCACGAAATAAAAATACACCACCGGCACGAAAAAAAAATATCCGCTTATGATTTAGAGGGAGAAGATAAGGTGCATCAAACGGCACGGCATATTCATATCAATCATGGAACAGAAATAGAAGAAAGTATAAAATTGCTGCGAAATAAACTTCATTCAGAAAATTTTCATTTGCAGTCAAAGTATTCACTCCGTTTTCTTTCCATTAAATTATTGGAAAACGATAGGGAAATCAATAATTTAATTTCTAAAGAAAAAAATGCGGCATTTATTTTCAAAATTCGTGACGAGGAAGTAAAACGTCTTTATGCAGTGCTGAAAACGGACGCGGAAGCTGCTATTACAGACGCTAAATATGGTTTTATTTCGGGTGCGCTGAAGGAAACGTTTATTGAAAACAACAAAAGAAAAAAACATATTAAAACCGCTAAAATAGACGAATTGGTAACGCATCGTTTTTGGGGTTATCCTATTTTTATTTTGTTTATTTTCATTATGTTTCAGTCCACATTTGTGCTCGGGCAGTATCCTATGAATTGGATAGAACAAGGTGTGGCGTGGTTAAGTGATGTTTTACAAAAAACGATGGCTTCCGGACCGTTGAAAGATTTACTTATAGACGGTGTGTTGGGAGGCGTTGGCGGTGTAATTGTCTTTTTGCCCAATATTTTGATTTTGTATTTTTTTATTTCGTTGATGGAAGATACGGGTTATATGGCGCGTGCTGCATTTATTATGGATAAAATAATGCATAAAATGGGTTTACACGGAAAATCGTTTATTCCTTTAATAATGGGTTTCGGTTGTAACGTTCCAGCCATAATGGCTACTCGAACCATTGAAAACCGCAGCAGCCGAATGATAACTATTCTGATAAATCCGTTGATGTCGTGTAGTGCGCGTTTGCCTGTTTATTTACTTTTAGTAGGAACTTTTTTCCCAAATTATGCAGGGTTGGTGCTGTTTGGCATTTACTTTACGGGAATAATTTTAGCCGTAATTTTGGCAAGGATATTTAAACGATTCGTATTTAAGAAAGATGAAACTCCTTTTGTTATGGAGCTTCCACCCTATAGAATTCCTACCGGAAAATCAATGTGGAAACACACATGGTTAAAAGGGCAACAATATTTACGAAAAATGGGAACAATCATTTTAGTTGGTTCCATCGTAATTTGGTTTTTGGGTTATTATCCTCGTCCTCATAATGAAATGAATTCAAATTCACAGATTATAGATAAAACTGAGCAACTTGAGAATTCCTACATCGGAAGAATTGGTAAAACCATTCAACCTGTATTAGCTCCGTTAGGATTCGACTGGAAAATAAGTGTTTCGCTTCTTTCAGGTGTAGCTGCTAAAGAAATTGTAGTAAGTACATTAGGAGTGCTTTATGCCGATAATGCTGATGAAGATACGCAATCGCTTTCAATGAGAATGAAAGAAGCAAAATACAAGAATGGTTCGCCGGTTTATACTACAGCAACCACTTTGGCATTTATGCTTTTTGTGTTGATTTATTTTCCGTGTTTGGCAACAATTGTGGCTATAAAAAATGAAACGAGTAGCTGGAAATGGGCAATGTTTGCAGTTGTATATTTGTTGACATTAGCGTGGGGAGTGGCATTTTTGACTCAACTTGTTTTTTGAATTATTAATTCCTCCTTATTTTAAAGGAATGATTTTTTGTGCTTAAAAATTATGCAACAAATTATAGTTATTATTATCGGAGTATTTGTTTTTGGTTATTTAATTTATCATATCTATAAAATTATAACAAAAAAAACAACAGATACTAAATGCGGAAGTTGTTCCGGATGTGAAGTAGATTTGCCCAAAGCGGAGAATAAAAAACCGGTAATTAAAAACTGAGGCGCAAATAAAAAGCAAACCCCCACGGTTTTACATTCTCTTTTTTCAAATCGGTTAATCTCCACACGGATTGAACTGTAATTACTCTTAATAAATTGGTAAATCCAATACTCACTTCGGAATAAGGATATTTCATATTTGTGCTGTTTATAGGATAATTAAGCCATTGTGTGTGCGTATTTGACACTGTCCCGTAGCCAATCTTAAACGACGAAATTTCACGTAAATTTAAATATTTAATTAGTGGTATTTTATTAAATATCAATCCGTTAGTAATTAATTCGGAATGAAAAGCGGCATAAGTATCCATCGGATATTCAAAAAAATTCATCAAGGAAAATTGATAAATATTATAACCGCCATTTGCTTTTGTGTTGAAAAATTTTAATAAAGGATAAGGCGCACTTCCTATAATTTTTCCTGCCTCAGCAAAATACTTCCATTCACCTAAAGTAAATCGTCCTTGTTGTAACATGTCGATGCTCAGGTTCCCGTAAAATCCGTTTTTATTAGATAAAGAAAACTTTCCAATTTCTGCAATACCATAAAGCACAGGTTTATGATTGTATAAATAAATTCGCTGAAAGTGTTCGTTAATTACACGTTCATTGAACGAAAAACGGCTTGTAAAAGTAAAATATTGCGTTTTCAATTCCGGAATTTCATTTTTGTTGAGAAATAAAGGCAAATAATTATTGCTAAAAAAACGCTCTTGCCCAAAAATCCAACGTGATTCAATATCATCGTTCCAATCGTTTTGAACAAAAAATGACAAATTTTCTCGTTTACTGTTATTTTTTCCTTTTTTTAATGATAAAATAGTGGAACTGATGTTTTCATCGTATGTGGCTAACGGATTTTCTCTCCATAGAAAATCATTTTTATCATAAACAATCCAATGATAGTCGTTCGAGTAATTCATTCCGGCAACTATTCTTTTTGGCGTAGGCAGTTTCCATTGCATTTCTCCTCCGTATTTCCATTGTTTATCGCCGAAACCATAACCAATGGTTCCGCCAAGCAGAAAGTTTTTCCACATATTTTCGTTTGTTCGTATGGGCAAACTCAAACGCAGTCCTTCTTGTTCAGTTAGGCGTGCCACATTTATAATGTTTCCAATATCAAATTTCCAAGCTTTTACGTAACCTGTAAGTGCAGCGTCAGCAACGAATTTAGCAAATTTGAAAAGCGGAGTTTCATTTAATTCTTCTATTTTCTTTGATATTTCCTGTCGGGAGTGTTTCGAATTGGCAAAAGCATCGGTGTCTAACAAACGTATATCTTCATCGGTATTAAATTCTGTATTTCTACTTATTAATAATTCCGGTTTCCTATTTATTGTATCCGAAATAATTTCATACGTTAAATTCCAAAATGTTTGTTCCGATTTTTGTAACCAATAATTGGAGATGTGTTTAAATTCTTGATTAATAGTAAAATTATGGATAAAATTCATGTTGGCTTGGCGTGGAAGTTCTGCATTTATTTTCACTAAAGCCAACGATGCAGAATCGATTAACATTGTGCCATTCAGAACAAGATTTTTTGTATTTTTACTCCAGAACTGAACTTCGTATTGTTTGCCGGTATCCGCTTGAATACTATCTTTTAAATAATAATTATAATAAAAAGGACTAATACTTGCCAGTGGACTTATAATGCTTCTTCCAAAAACAGGAACGGAATTTTCGTAAAAATTAAGTTTCTCGTCCATTCCTCGTAAAAGCTGCGAAACAGCATCCGAAACAGTTTTGGATGTATTGAATGTGTTTTTCTCGGTTTGCTCTTTTTTGTCATTGGTTTGTTTGTACGTTGATTCTTCCATATAAAGCGGCAAAAGCAACGATGAATCGTTTTCGGAAAGATTTCCGGATTTGAATTGCGCAAAAAGTTTATTGTTTTCCCATCGGAATTTTTCTTTACTTATAAAAACGGCGCTTTGTTCAGAACTGTTTGTGAGTACATTCACATTGTTTTCCCTCCGCTTTAACCTTACTTTTTTCATCAAATCGTTAGCCGGATTTGCTCCAGGATAAACAAAAACATCCATCAGGTAATTCCCTTTTTCCTCCAATTCCATTTGTAGACCAACGCTTTCGCCCCGTTTCAGCTTTATTTCCTCTTTTTTATATCCCAACAAAGAAAAAACCAATGTATTTTCTTCCCCTAAATTTTTTATTAAAAAATATCCTTCTTCATTGGTTTGTACAGCAATATTTGAATTTTTAAAATAAACATCAACTAATTCAAGAGGTTTTTTATCGTATTTATCCACTACTTGCCCCACGACAACAGTTTCTTGTGCAGGAAGTAAATTTGCACAGAAGAAAAGAAAAAAAGATAATATGTATTTTATTATTTTCATAGTTTGACCTCACCTTAAGTCTCTCCCGAGTGAGAGAGACTTTTAAAATTCCCCTTCAGGCGTTAGTGATGATTTTTTATTCATCGGATGAAAATCCAAAATGGTTTTTCGTAAATATTGAACGTCAATATGAGTGTAAAGTTCGGTGGTAGTGATGGATTCGTGTCCCAGCAACTGCTGAATGGCGCGTAAGTTTGCTCCGTTTTCAAGTAAATGAGTAGCGAATGAATGTCGGAATGTATGTGGACTGATATTTTTCTTTATTCCGGCAAATTCGGCTAACGATTTTGTGAGATTAAAAATTGCCATTCGTGAAAGTTTACTTCCTCTTTGATTTAAGAATAGAAAATCTTCGTTTCCCTTCACTATTTTCGTATTTTTCCGTTGTTCTTTCCAGAATTTTATTTGTTTTTCGGATTCTTCTGAAATAGGAACCAATCGTTGTTTGTTGCCTTTACCTTCAATCAGCATATATCCTTCATCAAAATAAATATTAGAAATTTTAAGATTGATCAATTCCGAAACGCGCAAACCTGAGCCGTAAAGCACTTCAATTATCGCGCGATTTCTATGTCCATCAGGTTTGGATGTGTCAATTGCAGAAATAATTTTGTCTATTTCATCCACTGTTAGCACTTCCGGCAGGCGTAAACCAATTTTGGGACTTTCTAATAATTCTGTCGGATCGACGGTAATTTTATCTTTATAAATCAGGAATTTATAAAATGATTTTATGCCTGAAATTAGCCGTGCCTGCGAACGTTCATTAATTCCTATTTCTGCAATTTCAATAATAAAATCCCGTAAATGTTCTTCTTTGGCTTCCTCTAATGAAATGTGGGCATCGCTTAAATAATCTTGTAATTTTCTTAAATCACGCTCGTAACCATCAATGGTATTTTCCGAGAGGGATTTTTCCATTTTCAGGAAAATATGATATTCTTCGAGTAAAGAAAGCATTTTTAAATAAATTTAAAAGAAAAAATACGATGCAAAGGTATAAAAAAGCTACCTTTGTTTTACTTTATAAAAAAACAAAAGATGAAAAGATTATTATTTACTTCGGTATTATTTGCTGTTTTAGTTTTAAATACTTTTGCNTATGATATGATTGGGCACAGAACAGTAGCAGATATTGCATATCATAATTTAAATATAGAGGTCAAAAAGCAAGTAGACAATTTACTTGGAATTCATGGTTTAATTTACTTTTCTACGTGGGCAGACGATATGCGTAACGATAGTACGTATGCTTACAGTTATAATTGGCATTTTCAGAATTTGCCGGACAGTTTAACAACTCAAGATTTGCAAAACCTCTGGAATAATCCTCTTTCACAAGGAGAACATCTCTTTTTTGCTATTCAGAAAATGATAGAAAGATTGAAAAAAGACAAAAACGATACCGAAGCATTAAAATTTCTAGTTCATTTTTTAGGAGATTTGCATCAGCCGTTTCATCTTGGCAGGGAAGGAGACCGTGGCGGAAATGATATACAGACAAAATGGTTTGGACAAAATATCCGTGTTCATCAACTCTGGGATACAAACTTGATAGAACATCAAGGGTATTCGTATACGGAATACAGTCAATATTTGCAAGATAAATATTCAAAACAAAAAAGTGATTTCAAAAACGTGTCAATCTTCCAATCAATTCAAGCCGTTTATGCACTACGACAAGAACTTTATACCTACGATTACGCGAAAATGCATTATTATGAATATAACTTTAAGTATAAAGACAAATTAGATGAAATGCTTTATCGTGCCGGAATTCAACTGGCAAATATCTTGAACAAAATTTATACTGCTGCAAGATAAGTTTACAAAAGATGGAGATAAAATTAAAAGCATCTCTAAATTAATGTCTCATTTTTGAAAAAATATTTATCAAAATCTCACCTTTTCTTCGTTTTTCATCTCAAAATGTTGGTTTTTTATGTTCTTTGACATAAAAAAAGATGAAAAAACTTTCATAAAACAGCCTTTTTTTAAGAAAAAAGACCCTATTCCCCTATCTTCATATGTTAAATATTTAGTTCAGCTATAATTTTAACATTTCCTCGTTGTTCTGTTAAATTATTCATTGGTTTGTTAGTTTGAAAATATAATAATCTGATAATGTGAGTATTAAATTGTTTTTGAAAACAATCAAATAATTTATATTAACTTCAACAAAAATAGTTTAAAAGAATTATGATTATTTTTTTTTCATTTTGAAAGCAAAATACTTGTTTTTTTAAAATCAAAGGTATATATTTGTCGGTCGATTTAGAATATAAATTTGAAAAACAATTTAAAAAAGTTAATAATCAAAATGTTAAATTTATGAGAAAACTAAAGTACTTATTAACTTGCCTATTAGTGGCAAGTATCAGTTTGGTTAGTGCTCAAACTAAAACTGTTTCAGGAACGGTGGTTTCTGCAGAGGATGGGCAACCTATTATTGGAGCAAGCGTAGTATTAAAAGGTACAACAACCGGTACCGCTACAAATGCTGATGGACGATTTTCGTTTAGTGTCCCTCAAGGCGGTAAAACACTTGTGGTTTCTTATGTGGGTATGAAATCGATAGAGGTGGATGCGGGAATGAATATACAGGTGAGAATGGAATCTGCAGAAAAGATGATTGATGAGGTGATAGTGGTTGCTTATGGAACATCCACAAAAGGAACATTTACTGGATCTGCCGGTGTTGTCAATTCTGATGCCATTGAAAAATTGCAAGTTTCAAACATATCAAATGCATTGGCAGGGGCTGTGTCAGGAGTTCAAATCTTAAAAGCTAACGGTCAACCAGGAACATCTGCTACGGTTCGTATTCGGGGAGTTGGCTCTATAAACGCAGGGATGAATCCTTTATATGTTGTTGATGGAATTCCTTTTGATGGAGACTTGTCTTCTTTAAATTCTGCAGATATAGAATCAATGACAGTATTAAAAGACGCAGCATCTACAGCTTTATATGGAGCACGTGGAGCAAATGGTATTATTATGATTACAACCAAGAAAGGCTCATCTGGGAAAGCACGAATTTCATTTGAATCTAGACTAGGCGTTAATTCAAGATCTATTAAGAATTATGATGTGTTGACGAGTCCTCAGAATTATCTTGAAACAGAATACCAGGCTATTTATAATGCGGGAATTTATAATTTGAATTACTCTCCTATTCAAGCTAATGCGTATGCAAATCAAAAAATTATCACCAATACTGAAGGAGGTTCTGGATATAATATTTATACGGTTCCAACAGGAGAACTATTGATAGGAACAAATGGAAAATTAAATCCAAATGCAGTTCTTGGATATAGCGACGGAACTTATTATTATACACCAGATAACTGGGGAAAGGAAATTTTCCAAAACAATTTGCGTAAAGAAAATAACCTTACTATATCTGGAGGTAACGAAAATAGTAAATACTATTTTTCATTTGGCTATTTAGATGATAAAGGTATTATTTCCGGTTCTGGATTTACAAGATATTCTGGAAGATTCAATGGAGATTTTAAGGTTAAAAAATGGTTAAAAGTGGGGGCTAGCTTAAATTACAACTTGTCAAATAGCCAATATCCAGGAGAACAAATTACAACAAATTCATCAGGTAATGCCTTTTTTATTGCCAATTACATAGCGCCGATTTATCCATTATACGTGAGAGATGCTACAAATAAACAAGTTATGGTAAATAATGGAAGAAAAGTATATGACTATGGCGATGGGGTGAGTACAAATTTTTCACGTTCCTTTATGTCAATTTCTAATCCTGCCGGAGATTTAATTTATAATAAAACAAATTATTTAATGGATATTATGAATAATAGCTGGTTTGCAGAAGTTACTCCTGTTAAGGATCTTGTTCTTACTGCACGCTATGGATTAAATATTGACAATACTAGATATAACGACTTAGGCAATGCTTATATGGGGCAAAGTGCTTCTTACGGCGGGACTGCTTATCAAGAACAAAATAGGCAATTTGGTTTTGACCAACAATATTTTGCAAACTATCAAATTACATTTAATGATTTGCATCATTTAGATTTTACTGCAGGTTATGATGGTTATTCTTACAAATATGAGAATATTACTGCTCAAGGTTATAATTTATATAATCCTGAAAGTTATTATGTAAGCAATGCTATAGATAATTTGAAAGGTAGCGGTTACAAAAATTTATATTCGACTATTGGATATATAAGTCGTGTAAATTATTCTTATGATGATAAATATTTTGGAAGCGTTTCATATCGTCGTGACGCATCGTCTCGTTTTGCTCCGGATAAACGCTGGGGTAATTTCTGGTCAGCGAGTGGAGCTTGGTTAATGAATAAAGAATCTTTTATGCAGCCTGTTAAATGGTTAGATTTATTAAAATTAAAAGCTTCTTTTGGACAACAAGGAAATGATAACATCGGTAATTATTATGCTTACCTTGATCAGTATTCAATGTCTGGAGCTGACGGTGTTTTTGCTGATGGGACATTGATATACAAAGGTAATCCGGATTTAACGTGGGAGACATCAACATCATACAATATTGGAATTGATTTTGCTTTATTCACAAACAAATTATCTGGGAATATCGAATATTTTGGAAGAACATCAACCGATATGTTATACAATAAACCAACTGCGGGTAGTTTAGGATATACATCAATACCAATGAACATTGGTTCTATGACAAATTCAGGTGTGGAAATTGAACTTAATTACAATATAATTAAAACTAAAAATATCAAATGGGATGTTACCGCAAATGCAACATTTGTGAAAAACAAAATAAATAAATTACATCCTGATTTGAGAGGAAAATTAATTGACGGAACTCGAATTTATGAAGAAGGACAGTCTATGTATCGTATGTATTTAGTTGATTACGCGGGAGTTGAAAAAGAAACAGGTTTGGCTCAGTATTGGGCTGTTGATACTACTGGTGTAAGATACAAAACCACAGATTATTCTATCGCACAAACTACTGGCAAAATAGGAACAAAAGATTTACTTCCAAAAGTTTATGGTGGATTTGGGACTAGCGTAGAAGCATTTGGTTTTGACGCTTCGGTTCAATTATCATACCAATTGGGCGGTCAAATTTATGATACTGGTTATGCAAGATTAATGCACGGGGGGATAACAAGCTTCGCTGGACAAAATTGGCATAAAGATATTTACAAGGCTTGGACTTCTGAAAATCCAGACACAGACGTTCCTCGGTTAGATGCAAATGATAAATATGCTAACTCTACCTCTACTCGTTTTTTAACAAGTTCTGATTATTTGAGTTTAAATAATATTACTTTAGGTTACACATTACCTGTAGAAATTACTAAAAAATTAGACATAAATAAATTAAGAATATACGTAGTAGCAGATAATGTCGGGTTGTTGTCAAGTCGTGCAGGCTTAGATCCTCGTCAAAGCTATATTTCAGCGACTACAGCTTTATATACGCCAATACGTACTGTTTCCGGAGGTATTAGTTTGACATTTTAATAACAGTAAATTATAAAAGAGATATGAAAAATAAAATTTTATTTGCTACAATTGCTTTATTTAGCATTATACTAGCAGGATGTAACGACTTAGATACTTATCCAGAAGGTTCTACCCTTACATCAGCACAAAAAGAAGAGATATATAAACTTGATCCCAAAAAAGCTGAAGCGGGAGTAAATGCAATTTTTGCACAATTTAGCCAATATGAGCCTAACTATAAAGCTTTGGGAAATGTTGGACGTCACAATGACTTTGGCTATCCGTCAGTAATGATATTTACAGATGCTAACGGTTACGATCTGGTGACTGACGATAATGGTTACAACTGGACAGGAAGCGATCTCGACTTTTCAGATCGTGATTATACATCTCGTGAAAGCCAAATTGTGTGGAACGATATGTATTCAATGATTTATACTACGAATAATGTGATTGGATCAATATCATTGGAAACTACCGAGGCTAAAAATAAATATTATTTAGCACAAGGGCTGGCAGTTCGTGCATACAGTTATTTTATCTTAGCACAGTTATATCAATTCAACTATGTTGGGAATGAAAGTAAACTTTGCGTTCCAATCATTACAAATGAAAATTCAAACGAAGCTGCTCTTAATGGAGCTCCACGTAAAACAGTACAAGAAGTCTATGAATTAATTCTTTCTGATATTAATAATGCCATAACATTATTAACTTCTGCAGAACAAAGCGGTATTCACCGTAACGATAAAAGATATATTAGTTTAGCTGTGGCTTATGGTTTACGGGCAAGAATCAATCTAACTATGCAAAAATGGAGCGATGCACTTGCTGATGCAAATAATGCAATTAGTCATTCAGAGGCTACTCCTGCAAGTTTTAATGATGTAAAAGTCCCTAGTTTTTGGGATATTTCCGAAAAAAACTGGATGTGGGGAATTATCATAGCAGAAACAGATGATGTTGTTAGTTCAGGTATTGTTAATTGGATTTCTCATATGGGTTCCTTGAACTATGGATACGCAAACTATTCAGGAGGTCGACAAATTAATAAAATCTTATATAATTCTATTAATTCAACAGATGCTCGTAAAGGTTGGTGGCTGAATGAAAACAAAGTTTCTGCAAATTTAAATACAGCACAACAACAATTTATGACTGCAAAAAGCTACAAAGCCTATACTCAGTGTAAATTTGCACCCTACAATAATGAAGTAGGTACTGCAACTAATGCTAATGATATTCCTTTAATGAGAATAGAGGAAATGTATCTGATCAAAGCTGAAGCAGAAGCAATGAGTGGAGGTGATGGATCTACGACATTAACTAACTTTATCAAACAGTATCGTGATCCAAACTATACCAGCACAGCATCCACACCAGCTGATGTCCAAGAAGAAGTATTTCGTCAGCGTAGAATTGAACTATGGGGTGAAGGATTGAATTGGTATGATATTATGAGATTGAATAAAAGTATTGATCGTCGTGGATGCGGCTTCCCCAACGCAACAATGATTTTCAATATTCCTGCTGGAGCTCCTATCTTGCTTTGGAGAATACCTGAAGCGGAAATTCAGGCAAATCCTGCATTACCAGAATCTGATAATAATCCGGCAGCACCTCTGCCGACTCCGGTTTCTGAATAATTTATGTGTAATGATTTTAATAAAAAAACTATGAAAATAAATAAATGTTTCTATATTTTTGCAATAACGGTAGTTGTAGCAGTATTCACAGCTTGTTCTCAATTCGAAGATACTGTTACTCCAAGTCCTACAGTGTCCACAGATAATCCTGCGGTACGTTTTGTCCCTAATAACACTAAGAGTTTTGAATTTGATCCATCTGGCGTTATGTCCTTTACTTTACAAGTAATTAGAAATCACTCATCATCTACATTAGAAGTTCCCATTACTGTTGTAAAAAATCCGAATAATAGTTTTATCATTCCAGAAAAAGTTAGTTTTGAAGCAAATAAAGATACAGCTAATATTATTATTAATGTAAATCCATCAGCAGAAACAGGTGTTGCGCTACCAATAGAACTTTCTTTTGAAGATCAATACACTAATCCTTACAAAGTAGAGTATTCTGATTATATAGGAGTGGTCTCTTTAATAAAATGGAATAATTTGGGGAATGGACAGTTTTTTGATTCTTTTAGCTTCACTACTTCATCAGCCGGTTACATAGCGTCTGTTAAAATAGAACAAAGAGATGATAAGCCAAGTATTTACCGTATTAGTTACCCTTATTCTGTAGCTATTCTCACTGCTGCAGAATGGGATAATTGGATTGGAGGTAACACACAACAATTTATCTATTTTACTGTCTCAAGTGATGGTAAAAATGTTACTTGGGATAAATTTTGGTACACAAATTTAATTTACCAGGGTACAGCTGGGCAGTATATTAAAGCTTATCTTCCATCGGCTATTAATAAAACTGGCGATGCAAAAAGTATTGTAGTATATAACAGCGACAATTCTATTAAGTATTTTGAATTATATCCTTCCTTTTATATTGATGGTTTAGGAGGATGGGGACTTAATGAAGTAGACTTAGCATTTCCAGGCTATGATTTAAGTGCTGAAACCGGATTTTCTATAATTTATTGATAATTATAAAATCTTTCATCAGAATTCAATAATATATCACATTTTACAAAAAGAGGATGTTCTATTTTAAGACATCCTCTTTTTTTGTTATTATTTTACAAATACACTATGGGTATATTTTATTGTTGTCTGTTGCTTCATTTAACACCCTATTTATTACGATAATTCGTATCTAAAATGAGCTACTAAAGAAATAATAATTAGATTAACTTTAAGAATAAAGCAATAATTTTACAACTTAATAAAACGCCTTTTTTTCTATTAATCAACTTTTTATTTATCAATTACTATGCTAAAATGTTTTATGTTCTTATTTACGCTAAGGTTTTCATCTTAAATTTATTTCGCTTTTCCATAAAACCTCATTATCTCATACAGTATTAAATGTTAATTTTTCATTCTCTTTCATATTTAACATTTGAGAAATTCTAGTCTTAAAATAATCTCTCAAAATAGATCTTTATGTAACTATTTGATATTTTGATATTTATAAAAAACAAAACATGATCCTATGTGTTTTATATCCATCATCAAATTACTTATAAAACTATCCTTCGTTTTTTTTTTTTCTTTTTTCAATAATATCTATTGTTTTTTTTAAATTATTGCTATATATTTGTCGATAATTTTATATTTTTATAAAAAAAAATAAAAATTAATTATCAAAATGTCAAATTTATGAGAAAACTAAGACTTTTATTGGCTTGTCTTTTAGTGACAAGCGTTGGATTGGTTAATGCTCAAACCAAAACTGTTTCGGGAACAGTAGTTTCTGCAGAGGATGAGCAACCTATTATTGGAGCAAGTGTAGTAGTAAAAGGAACAACAACTGGTACGGCTACAAACGCGAACGGACGATTTTCTTTTACTGTGCCTGAGAGCGCAAAGACACTTGTCATTTCTTACGTAGGAATGAAATCGCAAGAAGTAAACATCGGAAACAATAAAGAAATTTCGATAGTGATGAATAGTGATTATTTTGGACTTAATGAAGTGATTGTGTCAGGGGTAGCAAGCAACACCCCAATAAAAAAAATGAGTGTTTCAGTAACTAAAGTAGGTGCAGAGGCATTAGAAATGGTGCCAGCTGCGTCAGCGGCTTCTGCGTTACAAGGGAAAGTCTCTGGTGTAACTGTTGTAAATTCAAGTGGAAATCCCGGACAGTCTTCTGGAATAAGATTAAGAGGCTCAACCTCACTTACTGGTTCTCAGCAACCTCTTATTTTGATTGACGGGGTAATTTTTGAAGGTGAACTTGCAGATGTAAATATTGATGACATTGCTTCTTTTGAGGTTGTCAAAGGAGCTTCGGCTTCGGCCTTATATGGCTCACGTGCTGGCGCAGGGGTTCTTGTTATTACTTCTAAAAGAGGTAATTTAGTTAAAGAAGGAAAATCAGAAGTTCGTATTCGTAACGAGTACGGCTTTCAGCAACTTGCAAAAAAAATGAACTTAGCTACGCATCATCCTTACAAATTGGCCTCCGATTATCAATCCGCGAATGGTTATACTAAATATGAAGGTGTAACATATCCAGCCGGATACGCAGGAGGGCCTTCGGATGAAATTGTTGGATCTCGACAGGTCGATTTCGATGGGTATATGGATAATCTTTACGGAGTACTTTATGATTATCAAGATGAAGTATTTACCAATGGTAATTTTTATACAAACTATATATCTTTAAGTAATAATTTTGGGAGGACTAAAACATTCTTGTCTTTTGAAAACAATAAAAACGAAGGTATAGTTTGGTCAACTAATGGTTCACACCGTCAGAATTTCCGTGTAAATGTTGATCATAATATTACAGATAATTTAAAAATATCTACTTCTACATTGGTTACCACTATGAAAATAGATTTACCTGATGCAAGAGAAGCTACTGAATATGGCGGCGACGAAGCGTATGGTGGCGGACAAGGTACATCATTCTTTAATATGTTATTTATGGAACCTGATGTCAATCTGAATATGGAAGCTCCTTCAAATGATTATACTTTGAAAAATTATTATTATCTTCCAAATCCATGGTCGAAAGAAATCGAAAATCCTAAACACTCGCTATATTATGAAAATCGAAATTTGAATCGTCGCGGGGTTGTTCAGAATATTGCAGCTAATTACAAACTTTCAAATTGGGGTTCTGTTGATGCAAACTATAGTTTTGATCGTCGTGATAATGATTTTACAAGAATCCGCCCAAAAGGTTATCAATCGCAGGCTTTAGCTTATATCAAAGGGCAGATATATAAATCAGATTACACGGGGCTCTCTCAAACATTTCAAACAACATTTAACTTCAATAAAAATTTTGGAATTGTTTTAGCTAAAGCGAAGTTAAGCTATTTATATGAAAATCGGGCTGAGAGAACATTTAACGTAACCGGTAATGATTTAGTTGCAAGTAACATTACATCTCTTGATGGGGTAACGGGCACAAAATCTATATCTTCTGCAGAATATAAAGAAATTGCTAAAAACTTTTTTGGTATTCTTGATTTAGATATAAAAGACAGATATTTGGTTTCAATGTTATATCGTTATGATGGCTCATCTCTGTTTGGAGAGAATAATCGTTGGAATCCTTATTATCGTTTATCTGGAGCGTATCGTATCACTGAAGATGTTAGAATACCTGGCATTCAGGAATTGAAAGTCCGTACGGCAATAGGTTCTTCAGGTCAACGCCCTGGTTTTAGCTATCAATATGAAACTTATGGCTTGTCCAATGGAAGTATTTATAAAAGCACTATCGGGAATAAAAATTTAAAACCTTCTGAAACTATTGAAAAGGAAATTGGCTTAAATGTTGATTTTCTTAACAAATTCAATTTCGAAATTGTTTATTCAATGAATGATACTAAAGATGCTTTTGTCGCTGTGCCATTGTCTGCAGCAACAGGTTATATTGCACAATGGAGAAATGCAGCGACTCTTCAAGGCAAGTCTGTAGAAGCAACGTTGGGAGTTCAAGCCTTTAAGAAAAAAGACTCTGAACTTAAATTTAATTTCACATTTGATAGACTTCGCCAAAAAGTTAAGAAGTTAGATGCACCATCCTTTCAAGTTGGACCAGGGGCAAACGAAGTCTCTGCTTTCTATTTAAGAGACAATGAAACTTTTGGTATTATGTATGGTTATGATTGGGTTCGCTCCTTGGAGCAAATGAGCAATCAATTACCCTCAGGAGTTTCTATTAATGATTATGTGCTTAATTCTGACGGTTATGTAATAAAAAAAGGAACAGAAGGAACAACATCTGAAAAACCAATTGCATTAGATCAAAATAATGACGGAACTGCAGATTTTGTTAAAATTGCAGATATGAATCCTGATTTCAATCTTACGTTCACCACAACATATAGATTTAAAAATCTGACATTTAATATGTTATGGCATTGGAAACAGGGTGGGGATATTTATAATTTAACAAAACAGTGGTTATATCGTGATAATAGAAGTGGTGATATGGATATGTCTGGTGTTGATGACTATAAGAAAAAAACTGTGAATTACTTCCAGGCATTATACAATGCAAATAATGTAAATAGTAGATTCGTTGAAGATGGAACATATCTAAAACTTAGAGAAATGGCAATATATTATAATTTTGATGAAAGATTCTTCCAAAAAAAAGGTATTTCATTTATTAAAGATGTAAAGGCTGGTATTTTAGGTCGTAATTTGTTAACATTTACAAAATATTCTGGATGGGACCCTGAGGTTTCCGCAGGAGGTGATTTAACAAATTATGCGATGGATATTTTCAACTATCCTAATTTCAGAACTTATACATTCTCTTTGGAAATAACATTATGATAACCCAAGTAAAAGATTATATTATGGTAACAATAATAAATAACAAAATAGCAAAGAAGTTCAAATTAATAATTTTAATTTGTATAGGGTTCACATTGTCAGCTTGTGAAGATTTAAATGTAGTAAATACAAATGAACCTGATACAGCAAGCGTGTTGGCCAGCCCCGAAGATGTTCGCACTCTGTTGGAAGGATCATACCTTAGTTATTGGCAGACACAGCGTCAGGTTAATATTCATATTTCATCATTAGTAGCTGCAGACCAATTTACTTGTTCCTGGGGTAACTTTTATATGAGATATATTTCAAACGAGCCGAGAAATCCTTGGGATAATACGGTTAGCGCTCCTAATGACCAAGTAAGTGAAAATTTTTGGAATGGATCTTACGCTGCATTATCTCAAGTTAATGATGCTGTAAAATTAATTAAATCCGGTATTCAAATTGGAACAAATGGTAAAGACAATAATTCTTTACTTTCTTTTGGTTATTTTATGCAAGGTCTTATTATGGGAAATATTGGAATGGCTTTCGACAAAGGATATGTGGTAACTGAAAATACCGACCTTTCTACTCTAGCCTTTCAACCTTATCAAACAGTTGTTGATTCTGCAGTTGTTGCATTGGAAAAAGCAATTAGCATAGCCTCTAATGCAGATGATTTTGAACTAAGTTCAGGTACCATAAATGGTGTAGTAGTCAACAAACAATTAATTCTAGCATTATCTCACAGTTATATAGCTCGATTTTTAGCGCTAACCCCGCGCAATGCGGCACAAAATAGCGCTGTCGATTGGCAGAAAGTACTGGATAATGCCAAAGAGGGAATTACTTCTGATTTTGGTCCAACAGGAAATGGCTCTCCTTATGCTAACGCAACATGGTATGATGAAAATTTCATATATCTTGTTCAACCGGGTTGGGCAAGGATTGATAATCGAATTATTAATTTGATGGACCCTGCTTATCCTAAAAAATATTGGTCTGATGGTATTGCTCAGGTTGTACATTCTGGACTAAACCCGGGTGAAGCACAAAGCTCAGATGCTCGACTATTATCAGATTATGAATTTTTGGCTTCTGTAGACTTCCGTCCTGATCGTGGATATTATCACTTTTCAAATTATAGGTATAAACGATTTGATGATGATATGTATTTAGGTTATGGTAAATTATATGAATTTCGTTTATATGAAAATGAATTATATAAAGCAGAGGCTTATACAATGCTCCAACAAAACAGCAAAGCATTAGACATATTGAATAATGCTGGATTACCTCGCAAATCCAGAGGGCAGCTCACCGATTTATCTGCTTCATCTACTAAAGAACAGATTCTTGCTGCAATTTTCTACGAACGAGATATTGAGTTGACATCTCAGGCATTTATGATTGGTTTTTACGATATGAGACGTCGAGATATGCTTCAAAAGGGACAGTTCCTACACTATCCTGTTCCAGGCAAAGAACTGGAATCAATAGGAATGGAAAATTATACTTTTGGAGGTGTTAGTAATGCTGACGGCATAAACACTTCTAACGGAGGATGGTTTAATTGATTATTAACTAGATAAATTAAATAAAATGAAAGTAAACTTTTTTAATATATTTGCTCTCGTCCTGATATTATTTATTTCTGGATGTAAAGAAAATAATACTTATGATTACAATGCAATAGTCCCTGTGGTATTAGGTGATATTCAGGGACCAACAGAAGTGGTGCAAACATTTAGTGCCACATATTCTACAAGTTATTTTAGAGGGGGGTCAAAATGGAATTGGACTGTTAAAGATGCAACAATAAAGTCAATAAGTGAGGACACTCATTCAATAACGGTTCAATTTGATGAATTACCAGCTGATGGAAAAGCAAAGATTTCTGTTTCTGAAACCACTCATGGAGGATTAACTTCAGACACTGTGTCATTAGATGTATTAGTAAAACAATACTGTCCGCTCGCTAATGGCATTAATGACTTAGTTGGAAATTGGATTGGCGTGGATGGTAATGATGGCTCCGAAGAACTTCAAAGTGTCATTTTAGCATCCATTATGTCTAATAAGCTTAAATTTACAGGTATGAGTGTTGGTTTCATTGAATCATTTTGGGGCGAAACAGTAATAAAATCAGAACCGATTACAGTAACTATTAATGAAGATGGAACGCTTGAAATTCCGCGCCAATATGTCTATACGACAGTCTATGATGGAGATGAATATGATTATGAAATAAAAGGCTCTGGTACGTGGGAGAATTGTGGGGCAACTCCTTCAATGGTAATTAACTATGATATATATTATGCTGGTGAAACAGATGGTTTAGCGGCAACGTATTACAAATATTTATTAAATAGTATTCCATACTTGACAGCCACAATATCCTTATCCAATCAAAGTTCAGGGGTTAAAGCGACTAATTTTAAAATATCAATACCTAAAAAAATTGCACAAATTAAAGCTTTAGAGAAATAATAAAAAAAATAAAACAACAAAAGAAATTAAGGGTGATTTAATAATCACCCTTAATTTTTATATCACCCTATACACACCTCCTGGCAAACATTTTACCAATCCTTTGAATTCCATATCCAGCAGTTTGGATGAAAGTTTGCTATAAGGTTTGTTAAGTTTAACTGTTAATTCATTCACATTGACGCCATTGTGATTTTTACGGAGCTCGTTAATTATTTCCGCTTCCTCTTCAGACAAATCGGAGAATAAAGATGTTTGAATCTCATTTTTTGGAGTAGTTTCGGAAAATTCCCAATTCATAAAACGTAATAAATCATCGGCAGATTCAATCAAGGCAGCTTTGTTTTCTTTTATTAATTTATTACATCCGGAAGAATATTCATCGCCAATTTTCCCCGGTATTGCAAATACATCTCTATTATAATCATTAGCTAATTCGGCTGTAATTAGCGCTCCTCCTTTTATTCCCGATTCAATAACCAGTAAAGCGTCACACATTCCTGCTATAATGCGGTTTCGTTTCACAAAGTTTTGCCTGTCCGGATTGGTTTTACTGACAAACTCCGTTATCAATCCTCCATTTTCAAGCATTTTTATTGCTGTAGGTCTATGACTTGACGGATAAATTCTATCCAATCCGTGTCCTAATACTCCTATGGTAGATAATTGATTTTCAATAGCCAATTTATGTGCTTGAATATCGACTCCGTAAGCTAATCCACTTACAATAACAGCATTCGGAATTTTCTTGCTTATATCTTCAATTATAAGCTTACACATTTCTTTCCCGTATTCCGTTACTTTTCTTGTTCCTACAATGCCTATAAATTTTGCATCATTCAAGTTTTTATTTCCTTTATAGTAAAGCATTATGGGAGAATCCACACATTCTTTCAATCGAAAAGGATAAGATTTATCAGTAAAAAAATATGTTTGAAGATTATTCTTTTCAATAAATGCTACTTCTTCTTCAGCTCTTTTCAACATATTTTGTGATGCTATTTCATTAGATAATATTTCTCCGATTCCCGGTATTTTGGTGAGGCTTGATTTTTTTTCTTTAAAAATAGCTTCCACTGAACCTAAATAAGCTATGAGATTTTTTGCTAAAACCGGTCCTATCCCATTAATAAGTGTTAAGGCAATTTTATATTTCAATAAATCGTCCATATAAAGCTATTTTTTAAGAAAAAGGAAAGCCATTATTCCTCCAAATAGAGTACCTGTTATATCTGCACACCAATCCAGCCATTCTGCGGTACGTGGAGGAAAAAATGATTGTTGTATAATTTCGATCAGCCCACCGTATATAACGGGAAAGAGTATCAATATAAGTAAGTGATATATTTTACTTTTTAATTGTAGGCTTCTTTTATATTCATAAAAAAGTGTAAATGTTAGTATAAAATACAGACATAGATGGACAATTTTATCACTGTATTTAAATTTAGGTATACCTTGAATGGAGGAAAAATTATAAACAGACAGAAAAAAAATAATCAATGAAATAAAAATTGATCGCCAGTATTGTTGAGCGAACGTAGCCAGATTGTTAATAATACTTAATTGTGGTGTGCGTTTATTAATTTTTTTTATTTTTGACATATAATTTGTTGTTATAATAAACGGCAAAGATAAAATTAAAAAATAATATTAAATATATAAAACTAAAACAATATGAAAAAAACAATCCTTTTATTGTTTGTAGCGGTTTTTATTGCCGCTTGTTCCAGTGTTATGCTTACAGGGCGTAAACAACTGAATCTGGTTTCAGATTCTGAAGTTAATCAAATGAGTTTTCAGTCGTACAAAGAATTAATTGATTCGGTTCCGCTTTCAACAAATAAAACAAACACCGCTATGGTAAAAAAAGTAGGAACCAAAATAGCAAGCGCGGTGGAAACTTATATGAAAGCAAATGGTTATGAAAAAGATATTGCTAATTTTGCTTGGGAATACAATTTGTTAAAAGATGAACAAGTGAATGCTTTCTGTATGCCGGGTGGAAAAGTTGCTGTGTATGAGGGTATTTTACCTGTAACGCAGAATGAAACGGGAATGGCTGTGGTAATAGGTCATGAAGTGGCACACGCAGTAGCGCGTCATAGTAGTGAACGTCTCAGCCAGCAAATATTAGCTCAGTACGGAAGTTCAATACTAGGTGCGGCTTTTTCTACTAAATCCGCTGCAATTCAACAAGGAATAGGGACATTATATGGTATTGGAGCGCAGTTGACAATTCTCAAATATTCACGTAAACAAGAGTCGGAAGCAGATCGTTTGGGTTTAATATTTATGGCGATGGCCGGTTATGACCCTAATCAATCATTATCATTCTGGCAAAGAATGGCAGCTCAATCTACCGGTTCATCAACACCTGAATTTTTAAGTACGCACCCGAGTGATGAACAAAGGATAGCGGACATTAAAAAAGAACTTCCGGAAGCATTGAAATACTATAAAAAATAACTGTAAGAAGGAGATTTGTTATTAATTCCGTAAATACATTTTTAAATCAGCGGGCTCAAACTATTGAGCCCGCTGATTTAAATTTATCTTAATATCTTTTCTTTACCAGTACTTTTAAACCTTCCTGAATGATTTTTATTTTTATTTCCTCTCCTTCCTGATAAGGTTCTCCATCCAAATGAAAAGGACCGGGCGCTTCCCGAAGAAGTGTAATGTCTTTAGTTCGAAAAGTGGTTACGTGTAAATCTTTATGTATCGTTTTTGTGAATAATTGTAATAATACGCTTGGAATAGCAATGTCGGGAAAGTTGCTCATCACAGAAACATCAAGTAATCCATCCTGTACGCTTGCTTGTGGAGCAATGTAAGCATTGTTTCCCCACTGTGAAGCATTGGCAAAAGTAATGAGAAAAGCTTTGTTCCTAAAAGTTATATCTTCACCAATCAGTTGATAATTTTGTAATTTATAATTTCGGTAAGTAGTAACCATTTTTTCTAAATAAGTTATCAATCCACGTCTTTTGGCTTTTGCAAATTCCATACTCACATAAGCGTCAAAGCCGGTTCCGCAAGTGCAAAAAAAAGGTCGATCATTTGCTAACCCATAATCAATTTTTATAATTTCTGAATAATTTAAGTGTTGAATTGCTTTTGCAGCATTAATTGGAATTGATAAATGTCTTGCTAAACCGTTGCCGGAACCTGCCGGAATAATTCCCAATGCAGTATTGGTGTTAATAAGCGATTTAGCAATTTCATTCATCGTTCCATCGCCGCCAACAGCTATTACAGCGTAATAATTGTCCTTTACACATCCTGCCGCTAATTTTGTTCCGTCTCCCGCTTCTTTTGTGAATAAAATATTATATTCAAATTGATTTAAATCTAACTTTTCCCTAATAATATCAGGCAACTGTTTATGATTAGAAGTACCCGATATCGGGTTAATTATAAAGCCGATACGTTTTTTCATTTTGAGGGAAAACCAACTGAAAATTTTGGCTAAAATTACATATTATTTTTTGAAAAATAAAACTGTTAAAACTTAATGTATTCCCTTGTTGTTATACATTAATAAAACAAAAAATCGATGAAAAAACCAAAGAGAAATTCTTCTCAAAAACCAATGAAAAAGGCGGAATTTATTCGCGAAATCACCAATATTTTTATAGCTAATCCTCAAAAAAACTATAATTATAAACAAATATCTTCGCTTCTGAATATAAAATCAGATACTCAGCGTGGTTTTGTAAACCAGTTATTGTACGATTTGCGCGATGAAGATTATCTGGTAGAAATTGCACATGGAAAATTTAAACTTAATTCTCTTGGCGGTTATGTTACAGGAGTAGTTCAACGTGAAGGTGTAAAAACTTACGTGCTTGCCGAAGAAACTAACGAACTGATTTTTATTCCTGAAAAGAAAAGCGGAACAGCTATGTTGAACGACGTAGTTAAGGTTTTTCTTTATGCACACAGAAAAGGGCGCGAACTGGAAGGCGAAATTGTAGAAGTGCTTAAACGTGCTCAGGATACTTTTGTTGGAGTGTTGGAAGTTTCTCCCAATTTTGCTTTTCTGAATGTAAATAATAAAGCGCTCAACAGCGATATTCTTATTCCAAAAGACAAACTTAAAGGCGGAAAAGACGGACAAAAAGCAGTGGTAAAAATCATAGAGTGGAAGCACACTATGAAAAGTCCCGTAGGAGAAGTAATTGATATATTGGGAGATAAAGGCGATAATAATACCGAAATGCACGCTATTTTAGCTGAATTTGGCTTGCCTTACAAATATCCTGAAAAAGTGGAAGAAGCTGCAAATAAAATGGATGCGGGAATTACTGCTGAAGAAATTGCAAAACGAATGGATATGCGCGATGTGGTTACAATAACAATTGACCCGCGCGATGCAAAAGATTTTGATGATGCGGTTTCGCTACGAAAATTGGAAAATGGATTGTGGGAAGTTGGAGTTCATATTGCAGACGTAACACATTATGTTACACCCGGAACCATAATTGACCGTGAAGGTGAAAGTCGCGCTACTTCGGTATATTTGGTGGACAGAACTATTCCAATGTTACCCGAACATTTATCTAACGGAATTTGTTCGCTCCGTCCAAACGAAGAAAAACTGACGTATTCGGTTATTTTTAAAATGGACGATAACGCGCAAGTATTAAATTATGATATTGCAAAAACAGTTATTAAAAGCAATAGAAGATTTACATACGAAGAAGCGCAAAACATTATTGAAACCGGTAATGGCGATTTTAAAGATGAAGTCTTAACATTGGATAAATTAGCAAAAAAACTTCGTCAGAAACGATTTGATAAAGGCGCCATTGCGTTTGACAGAATTGAAGTGCGATTTGAGATTGATGAAAAAGGAAAACCATTAAGTGTATATTTCAAGGAACAAAAAGATGCCAACAAGCTCATAGAAGAATTTATGCTTTTGGCAAACAGAACAGTAGCAGAACATATCGGCAGAGTGAAAAAAGGACAAAAAGCCAAAACATTTGTGTATCGTATTCACGACGTACCCGATCCGGACAAACTTCAAAATTTCTCACAATTTATTCGCAAATTTGGTTATAATCTAAAAACAACCGGGAATAAAGAAAAAATTTCTTCTTCTATAAATAAATTACTGGACGACGTAGAAGGAAAAAAGGAGCAAAACCTAATAGAAACACTTGCGGTACGCTCTATGGCAAAAGCAATTTATTCAACCGAAAATATTGGTCATTACGGATTAGCTTTTGATTATTATACCCATTTTACTTCTCCTATTCGGCGCTATCCGGATATGATGGTGCATCGATTGTTATTTAGTTATATGAACGGCGGAAAAAATGTGGATAAAAACGAGTACGAAAAGAAATGCGAACACAGTTCCAATATGGAACAAGTTGCAGCTAATGCCGAACGGGCATCCATAAAATATAAACAAGTGGAATTTATGTCGGATAAAATCGGGCAGATTTTTGATGGGGTAATTTCAGGTATTACAGAGTGGGGTGTGTATGTAGAACTTGTGGAGAATAAGTGTGAAGGAATGATTCCAATTCGTGATTTGGAAGACGATTATTACGAGATGGATGATAAAAATTATTGCTTGGTGGGACGAAGACACCATAAAAAATACCAATTAGGAGATGAAGTTACAGTGAAAATTGCCAAAGCAAATTTAGATAAAAAACAATTGGATTTTGTTTTGGCATAAAAATATTCCATTTTCTGTTTGATAAATAAAATATTTGCCGTATCTTTGCATCCGCAAAAGCAAAAAGGTCCCGTGGCTCAACTGAATAGAGCATCTGACTACGGATCAGAAGGTTACAGGTTTGAATCCTGTCGGGATCACAAAAACAACTCAAAAATGGGTTGTTTTTTTCTTTTTATACTCAACTTTCCATTGAATAGAACAAAAAATGCCGAAGTTATTTTTGAACTTCGGCATTTTTAATATTGAGAATAAAATGATTACATTCTATATTTGTCTAAATTTTCCATATTGAATTTTTTGATAAATGCAGCGTGTTTACGTACTTCAACTTCACCATAGTTGATGTAAATTTCGGCAGATTTACGGAACATTTCATCTCGGCTGGCATCAATAATCAATAAATATCCCATAATAATATGTCCGGCCATTTCCACCAACCGACGCGCTTGAAAATCAAGATATTCGTTATTTTTAGCTTCCGCAACTCGAGTGGTAGCATTTTCCAATAAATTGGTCATAATTTGCAAACGGTGGCGCAATGAATGAAATTCAGGATTAATCGGTTGATTTTCATATTCACGGATTTGTTTCAAATATGTTCCTGTGGTTACGTGACGTATAGCAGCTACTACTTGCAATTGCGATGTTCCTTCATAAATAGTTAAAATGCGAGCATCACGATAAATACGTTCGCAAGCGTAATCTTTCATAAATCCGGAACCTCCGTGAACTTGAATGGCGTCATAAGCATTCTGGTTTGCATATTCACTTGCAAACATTTTCAAAATAGGAGTGAAAGCGTCTGCCAAACGTTGAAATTCTTTGTAATCTGCTTTTTCTTCCGGTTCCAATTTGCGTTCCTGTTCAATTCCTTCGTATGCTTTATATACATCAACAAAGCGTGTAGTTTCATAAAGCAATGCGCGTGAAGCATCCAATTTGGCTTTAATTAACGATACCATTTCATAAACAGCAGGGAATTCTATAATTGCTTTACCGAATTGTTTGCGTTCTTGTGCATATTTCAATGCTTCTTCATACGCAGCGGCAGAAACTCCTACAGATTGAGCTCCAACTCCCAAACGAGCGCCATTCATCAGACTCATTACATATTTTATCAAACCCATTCTGCGTGTTCCGATTAATTTTGCCGGTGTATTTGTAAATACAAGTTCACAAGTTGGTGAACCTTTAATGCCAAGTTTATTTTCGATACGACGAACTTTTACGGTATTATCGTGTTTATTGTCGGCAACAAAGTAAGAAAGTCCGCGACCGTCGTTTGTGCCTTCTTCAGAACGAGCCAAAACGAGTTTAATTTGTGCGTCTCCATTGGTGATAAAACGTTTTACACCATTCAAGTACCACATTCCATCTTTTTCGTTGTATGTGGCTTTTAACTGGACTGCTTGTAGGTCGGAACCGGCATCCGGTTCTGTTAAATCCATTGAACACGTTTCTCCTTGTGTTACACGCGGAAGAAATTCATATTTTATATCTTCATCGGCAAATTCCGCAATGGTTTCGGCGCAGTCTTGTAATCCCCAAATGTTTGCAAATCCGGCATCGGCGCGCGAAACAAGTTCACCTCCCATTACATAAGGAACCATTGACATATTTAACCCGCCAAACTGACGCGGAAGAGACATTCCGTAAAGTCCGGCTTGCGCCAATGCTTCGTGGTTTTCTTGTGTTCCACGCGCATATTTTACGCGGTGTCCTATTACTTGCGGACCTTCTTTGTCCACGCTTTCAGCATTTGGAGCTATAATTTCACCACAAATTTCACCGATGATTTCCAATACTTTGCCGTAGTTGTCAATGGTATCTTCAAAATCGCGAGGTGCATAATCATATTTATCTTTTTCAACAAAATTACGTTCTTTGAGCGTAACGATTTTTTTCATCAACGGATGAGAAAGTTGAAATTTAAGTGCGGGATTGTCGGTATAAAAGTTCATATTTTTTGAAGATTAGAAGTTAAGAAATTGAGAAGATTTGTTAGCTTACTCAATATCAGACACTTCGTTATCATTATTTTTTTTATTTTTGTTTTTCTCGTTTTTAATATCCTGTACCAATTTGTAACAATAAGAGTTGATTGCTTTATTGGCATTTTCCATTGCTTCAATTAGCTCACAATATTGATTTTCAGAGATATAATTCAAATCTTTAGAAAGAATGATGCAATAATGAGTTTCGTCTAAACTTGTTTGAGCCATATTGAAAAAACGCAATTTTTCTACTTTGCTTATTCTTCTATATCCCTCAACAATATTTAAAGAAATGGAAGTTGCCGCCCTGCGAAATTGAGAAGTCAAATTAAACTGTTCGTGAGATGGAAACTTTTCAGTGTTTCTATACACTTTTAGGACATACTGATGTGATTTTTGCCACATTATTAAATCTTTGAAAGATTTTGATTTGTCCATATTCTAAATTTTCTGAACTTCTGAACTTCGTAAGTTTACTTACTATTCATCTTATAATACTTAATCATTTTAGGAATTACGTCTTCTACGTTTCCTGTTATCACGTAATCTGCAATAGCATTAATTGGTGCATTTGCATCATTGTTGATAGCGATAATCATCGAACTTTCCTGCATTCCTGCAATATGTTGGATTTGACCTGAAATACCGCACGCTATATAAAGTTTAGGACGAACCGTAACTCCTGTTTGACCTATTTGACGTTCGTGTTCTGCAAAACCTGCATCCACAGCTGCTCTTGATGCGCCCACTTCAGCTCCAATTGTTTCAGCTAATTTATAGAGCATTTGGAAATTTTCTTCGCTCCCCATTCCATAACCGCCGGCAACAATAATCGGAGAATTTTTGATGTTCAGTTTTGATTTTTCAATATGACGCTCAATAATTTCAATTACAAAATCATTGTCCGAGACATATTTTGAAACCTCCAGTTTTTTAATTTCCCCTTTGTATTTGATGTCCTTAATCTGTTTTTTCATTACCCCTTCGCGTACTGTTGCCATTTGTGGGCGGCAATCAGGATTTACAATGGTTGCAATGATGTTTCCTCCAAAAGCAGGACGAATTTGATAAAGTAAATTCTCATACTTTTTCCCTGCTTTTTTATCTTCATAAGTACCAATTTCCAATGAAGTACAATCAGCGGTTAAACCACTGAACAAAGCAGATGAAACACGAGGACCCAAATCACGCCCAATGGAAGTTGCTCCCATAAATGCAATTTGTGGTTTTTCTTCTTTGAAAAGATTTACAAGCAAAGATGTATGCGGAAGCGAAGTGAAAGGATACAAACGTTTATCGTCAGCTAAATAAAGCACATCAACACCGTAAGGAAAAACCTGTTCTCCAATATTATCTAATTGATAACCAACCGCAACTGCTTCCAGTTTGCATTTTAGTTGGTCTGCAAGCGTACGTCCTTTAGTCAATAACTCCAAACTAACATCACTTACAATTCCGTCTTCTATTTCAAGATATACAAATATATTATTCATAGTTTTTACCCAATAGTGTGATTAGCAATTAATTCTTTCATTAAATCTTCTATTTCCACATCAGAAACTCCTAAGCGTTTGCTTTCTTTTGCAGTAAAAACTACGCTTTCTATTTGTTTTACTTTTGTGGGTGAACCAGAAAGCCCCAACCATTTAGGGTCGTGTTCAATATCAGCGGCTCCCCATTCTGTAATGTTCAAATAAGGACGCGTGTCATATAATGCTGTATAATCCTGACCGCTTTCCTGAAGTTCGCTGGGCGTTTTGGCATTTTTGTATTTCAAAGTCAGTTTTGCATTGCGCGGGCGACAATTTGCAGCCGAACCGTTTACTGTGACTAACATTGGAAATTTTCCTTTCACTATTTCCACGCCTCGTTCCAAACGACGTTTTACTGTAATATTTTTTTCGTTGACTTCGAGAATTTCTTCGGCATACGTTATTTGTGGTAATCCCAATTTTTCTGCTACTTGTGGTCCTACTTGTGCAGTATCTCCATCAATTGCTTGACGGCCGGATATTAATAAATCCACTTTTCCTATTTTTTTAATTGCGCAAGAAAGGGCGTATGAAGTTGCCAACGTGTCAGAGCCGGCGAATTCACGTCCGCTTAAAAGATAACCACAGTCTGCGCCACGATAGAGACTTTCACGGATAATCTCTGCAGCGCGTCCGGGTCCCATAGTAAGTACGGATACTTTTGCGTCTTTCATTTTATCTTTTACTCGCAATGCTTGTTCCAGCGCATTTAAATCTTCCGGATTAAAAATGGCAGGAAGCGCGGCGCGATTTACTGTGCCGTCTGCTTTCATTGCATCTTTTCCCACGTTTCGTGTGTCAGGCACTTGTTTAGCGAGAACTACAATGTTAAAACTCATAATATATTAATTTGATTATTAATTGCAGAAGAAAATTAAATTTTGATAAAAACGGACACAAAAATAGTGCATTTTATCGGAATAACAATTTTTTGTTTTTATTTTAAGAAAAGTTAGAGAAGATTTTCTAAAATTGAAATAAGGCGAAAATTCTATACGTATATAATTGATTATTATGTGTAAAAAATATGAGCATTAATTGTTTTGTCAAAATCTTTATTTATATTTGCTGCACTAATGCAAAACGATTAAAATAGTNTTCTTTTTAGTATAAAATTTTTATCAAAGCGTTATTATTAAATTTATTTTATTAATAATATTTTTTCTTTAAAATTAGATTTATTAAATTTTTTTATTTAAGTTTGTCTCTATAAAAGTATAAATATTATGTCACTACGTTTTATTCAAGAAATAAATTCAGGCACCAAAAATGCCTATTTAAAAAAAGAAATCATTTGCTATTATATTAATAATGGTGAAAATACTTTGGCTGACTTAGGCAAAGAAATGAATTTGAGTATTCCTACGGTTACTAAATTGGTTGGAGAGCTAATTGAGGAGGGATTTGTAGTGGATTTTGGAAAACAGGAGACAGCCGGAGGACGTCGTCCTAACATTTATGGGTTGAATGAAAACTCCGGTTATTTTGTGGGAGTAGATATTCAACGTTTTTTTGTACACATTGGACTGGTAAATTTTAAAGGGGAAATTATTGAGTCGAAACTCGATATTCCTTATAGGATGGATCATACCCACGAAAGTTTTGATATTCTCTGCGACATTATTAACAATTTTCTTGATAACGCCATTGTTCCCCGCGAGAAAATATTAAGCATCGGAATAAATATTTCAGGACGTGTGAACACACNATCAGGGCACAGTTATAGTTTCTTCTTTTTTGACGAGAAACCTTTGACGGATGTTTTTGCGGAACGATTTGGAATAAATGTAAGCATTGACAACAATTCACGGGCTATGGTATATGGTGAGTATCTGAAAGGATGTGTGAATGGAGAGAAAAACATAATTCTTGTAAATATAAGTTGGGGCTTAGGAATTGGNATTATTGTGAACGGACAATTGTACTACGGAAAATCCGGCTTTTCCGGAGAATTTGGACANATGACAGTTTTTGATAATGANGTTATGTGCCATTGTGGGAAAAAAGGATGTCTTGAAACNCAAGCGTCCGGTTCATACATACATCGAAGATTTTTGGAAAAAATCAATAGCGGATATTCTTCCTCCTTAACAAAAAAAATGGAAAAAAAGGAAGAAATCATATTGGAAGATATTATTAATGTTGCGTTGAATGAAGATATTTTGGCTATTGAACTAATTGAAGAAGTAGGAAATACGTTAGGTAAACACATTGCCGGGCTCATAAATCTTTTCAATCCGGAATTGGTTGTTATAGGAGGAACGGTTGCTGCTGCCGGCGATTATCTGTTTTTGCCGTTACGAAGCGCAGTGAAAAAATATTCCCTCAATTTGGTAAACAAAGATACAAGTATAAAACTTACAAAACTTGGAGATAAAACAGGTGTGTTAGGGGCTTGTATGTTAGCTCGAAGCAAAATGATTGGGTTGATTTAGTTTATTTAACAACAACACAGTTAATTGTATAATAAAAATACAAAAAGGGACTTTGGAATAAAGTCCCTTTTCATTAGGTATTAGTTTTTTTTTGTTTAAGGTAAAAAGATTGTGTTGTTTAGTTTTCTAACGCAAAGTAAACACATATTTCATTTTTTTGCAAAAAAATTAATATGTTATAAAACCTATTTTGAAGGATTTTTTCAGTCCTTCTTATTCTAAATTTTAACATTTAGTGGGTTTTCTTTATAAAACAGTGATTTTATATCGTTTTTTTGGAATATCTTTGCAAAAAAAATTAATTATGAAAAAAGGACTTATTTTATTATTTATTGCATTTTCTGCGAGTATTTCAGCGCAAAACTTTCAGGTACATTATGATTTTGGTAAAAATAGAAATTACGTTACTACCACATTTGAAATGTTTAAACCTGATAAGTGGGGAAATACATTTATTTTTGTAGATTTTGATTATAATACTGGAAATCNAAATCATCCTGCGTTGGCATATATGGAAATTGCACGTTGTTTTACTTTGGGGAAATCACCATTGAGCGCACAAATAGAATATAATGGTGGCTTGTTGATGAATAATACACAAAATCAGAATGATTTTTCATATCCGGGTTATCCTATCAATAATGCATATCTCACAGGACTTGATTATGGATGGCACAGTAAAGATTTTACAAAATTTTTGAATTTTAAAGTACTTTATAAATACATTGCAGGAAAAAATCCGGCTTCATTTCAACTTACCGGCGTTTGGAATCTTGATTTTTTCAACAAAAAAATGTCATTGAATGGTTTTGCCGATTTTTGGAGAGAAGATAATACTAATTTTTACAATGCTAAGGGAGAAAATATCACGCCGGTTGATACAAAATTTGTATTTCTTTCCGAGCCTCAGATTTGGTATAACTTTACTCCGCACCTTTCACTAGGTTCAGAATGGGAATTTGGAGCAAATTTTGGAACTGTTTACGGATTAAAAATCTGCCCTACCTTAGGAGCTAAATGGACATTTTAAAAATGATTATAAAATAATTATCTTTGTGTAGACAAAACTCCAATATTCAATCCCTTATGAAAAATGTTTTATTTGTCTTCATTGCACTTTTGTTTTCCACTTGCGGGAACGCAAAAAAATCTACAGAAAAAGCAAATAACGAACGGCAGATTTCGGTTCCTCTGTTTTCAGCAGATTCAGCATATTTATATGTAAAGCAACAAGTGGATTTTGGCCCGCGCGTGCCAAACACCAAGCAGCACGTTGAGTGTGGGAATTATTTAGAAAAGCAACTTGCTGGATTTGGAGCGAAAATAACCATCCAAAATGCAGATTTAACCGCTTTCGATGGTGCAATTTTGAAATCAAAAAACATTATCGGGAGTTATAATCCGGATGCTGAAGCTCGAATTTTACTTTTTGCACATTGGGACACACGTCCTTGGGCTGATAATGATCCTAACAAAAAAAATCATAAAACTCCTATTTTGGGCGCAAATGATGGAGCAAGTGGCGTAGGAATTTTGCTTGAAATTGCAAGAAATCTTGGGAAACAAAATCCCACCGTAGGAGTAGATATTGCTTTTTTTGATGCAGAAGACTATGGAAATATCTCGGGAAATGAAGATTCCTGGTGTCTCGGAACGCAATATTGGGCGAAAAATCCACACGTTCAAGGTTACAAAGCAAAATACGGAATTTTATTAGATATGGTTGGCGCTCCGAAAGCAACATTTTACCGAGAGCAAATTTCAGATTATTACGCTCAAAATGTTGTGGATAAAATTTGGANGCAAGCGTCTGCTCTTGGTTTTGGACAGTATTTTGTGAATGAAGCAGGCGGAGCCATTACCGACGATCATGTGTATGTTAATAAATTAGCCGGAATTCCTTCTGTCGACATTATTCAATACGATAGAAATACACCCACAGGTTTTGGTAGTTATTGGCATACAATAAATGATACGATGGAGAATATTGATAAAAATACATTGCAAGCTGTGGGAACCACACTTTTGAATGTAATTTATAATGAATAATGAAGTTTAAGAAGATTGCCATAAAAGTAGGAAGTAATGTGCTCACACGCGCGGACGGAACATTGGATATCACCCGTATGTCTGCCATTGTAGATCAGGTTGCATATCTTCATAAAAAAGGAATTCAAATCGTGTTGATTTCTTCGGGCGCGGTAGCTTCAGGAAGAAGTGTGATGGGAATTTCTAAAAAAATGGATACCGTTGACCAACGTCAACTTTTTTCTACCATTGGGCAGGCAAAATTGATAAATCATTATTGGGAACTTTTTCGCGAACATAATATTATAGTAGGTCAAGTTCTTACCACAAAAGATAATTTCAGCAGCCGGAGATTGTACTTAAATCAAAGAAATTGCATTGAGTTGATGTTGGAAAACAATGTGATTCCGATTGTAAATGAAAACGATGCGGTTTCGGTTACAGAATTAATGTTTACCGATAACGATGAACTTTCGGGATTGGTAGCTTCGATGGTTGGAGCGGAAGCGTTGATTATTTTAAGTAATATCGACGGAATTTTCACCGGTTCTCCTTCCGATTCTAATTCAAAAGTGATACGTGAAATTAAAAAAGGAGAAAACATTGCCGATTATATTCAATCTTCCAAATCGACGTTTGGCAGGGGCGGAATGCAAACAAAAACCAATATAGCAAGAAAAATTGCCGATGAGGGCATAGAAGTGTTTATTGCAAACGGGAAAAAAGACAATATTTTGCTTCAATTAATTAAAAATGAGTCGAATGTAATTTATACTCATTTTGTTGCATCCAAATCAGAAGTTTCGAGCGTAAAAAAATGGATTGCGCACAGCGATGATTTTGCAAAGGGCGAAATTCATATCAATAAAAACGCGGAATTAGCTCTGGTGGGAGAAAAAGCGGTAAGTTTACTTCCGGTAGGAGTTACTTCTATTTCAGGAAATTTTGAAAAAGATGATATTGTAAAAGTGCTGAATGAAAACGGAAAAGTAATAGGGATGGGTAAAACGCAGTATAGCAGCGAAAAAGCACAACAAATCATCGGGAAAAAGAACCAAAAACCGATTATTCATTACGATTATTTGTATTTGGAGTAGTCAATTTTAATGCTTTACCTATTGTCTCACTAATTTTTTCTCTAACAATTTTCTCTAATCTTTTGAAAATAATAATCTTACCAAAAATTCCAATGCCAACTATATAATTATTATTTTCCCATCATTAGTGTCCACTAAAAATAAATAAAAGTTCTTTGAAATAGCTGATTATCTATATTTTACAAGTAATTTTTACCGGTGACGATTTGAAAATATATTTTTGTTCCTCATTAATTTTAGGAACAATGAATATAGGCAAATATGTATATGCACAAATCGTTGAGGTTTTACCACAGAGGTTTTTCGATAATCTTGTTATGAAGTATAATGGCAACAAATATGTAAAACATTTCACTTGTTGGAATCAACTTCTGGTAATGATTTTTGGTCAATTAACCAATCGTGATAGTTTGCGTGATCTTATAGTTGCAATTGATGCACACAGCAAGAAAAGTTACCATCTCGGTTTCGGTAAAAGTGTTACCCGTAGTAATCTTTCAAAGGCAAACGAGAATCGGGATTATAGAATCTTTGAGGAGTTTGCTTATTATCTGATTGATGTTGCCAGACAAAAGCGAAACAATAGTGATTTTGAGATAAAAGGTAAAGTTTACGCCTTCGATTCAACAACTATCGATTTGTGTCTGTCGGTATTCTGGTGGGCTAAATTCAGAAAGAACAAAGGAGGAATAAAAATCCACACGCTTTATGATATAACCACTCAAATACCTGTATTTATACACATTACAACTGCATCGGTAAACGATATGAACGCAATGGATGTAATCCCATACGAGGTTGGAGCTTACTATATCTTCGACAGAGGATATGTTGATTTTACCCGACTCTATAAGATTACTCAACTGGATTCATACTTTGTAATAAGAGCTAAAAAGAATCTTCAGTTTGATGTATCAACTTCTAATGAGGTAGATGAATCTACCGGAGTTTTAAGTGACCAAACCGGATTCTTAAAAGGGTATTTCCCTTCAAAATACTATCCGGAAAAACTACGAAGAGTTGCTTTTTATGACAAAGATATGAATAGAACATTCATCTTTCTGACCAATAACTTTGAACTCTCGGCAGTACAAATTGCGTTGCTTTATAAAAACCGTTGGCAAATAGAATTATTCTTTAAATGGATCAAACAGCATCTCAAAATCAAGTCCTTTTGGGGAACATCTGAAAATGCTGTCAGAATACAAATATATTGTGCAATTATCGCTTATTGTATAGTGACCATTGTGGGACACAATTTACAAATTGACCGTTCAACTTACGAAATTTTACAAATATTAGGAATCTCACTTTTAGATAAAACTCCTATAAATGAGCTATTTACCAATATAGATACCAGCGATGTCAAAGAGCAAAATTATAAACAGCTGTCACTCAGCTTATTTTAAGTGGACAGCAATGTTTTCCCATTTTAAATTAGTCGTCGAAAATAGAATATAATTATTAGAATCTATGTTTTGGTTTAAGATTTCTTTACCGAAAATTTGTCCTGTTTCATAAGCCAAACAAGTGATCATATCTTTTCTCAAACCATATTTCGACATCTCTACGTTTACAATTTCTTCTAATTTTTGTTGAGATAATTCTTTGTGTTGTTTTTCATTGGGATTAGTCAAAATTGCAATAACAAATATCGTTAAGATAAATATCAAAATAATTATTTTTTTCATAATTAATATTTTATTCTCCGTCTAAATTCTGCCACAGTAATGGCTGTTGCAATTCCTACATTAAGCGATTCGGATGTTTTTGCATCGGGAGGAAAGGTTGGTATCAATAATTTTTTAGAGATGAAAGCAGAAATTTCATTGGAAATTCCGTTCCCTTCGTTTCCCATTACAATTATTCCGTTCGAAGCCAAATCTTGCTCGTAAATATTTTCACCATCCATAAAAGTTCCGTGAATGGGAATTTTTTCCGATAACTTTTTCAAAAATTCGGGTAAACTTACATAATGAACCCGCACGCGTGCAATTGCTCCCATTGTAGCTTGAATGGTTTTGGGATTGTAAACATCAGCTGTGTGAAGCGAACAGAACACATCTTTCACCCCAAACCAGTCAGCTAAACGAATAATTGTGCCTAAATTTCCCGGATCTTGAATGTCATCTAAAGCAATACTTAATTGATTTTCAAGCGAAGAAAAATCAATATTATATTTTGGTTTTTCAAAAATTCCAATGATTCCTTGCGGCGTTTTTTGAGAAGATATTTTTTTTAATTCATCAGTGGAAACAAGTTCTTTTTCTGCAAGTTTTCGCATAAACCGAACAGGTATTAAACTCTCATCGGTATAAAACAGAAAACGGCATTTCATTACAGACAGAAGTTCCGAAACTAATTTTACTCCTTCCGCTACAAAAACGNTTTCTTCATCTCTGTTTTTTTTATCCGAAAGTGAATTTATCCATTTTATTTTCGCCTTTGAAAGCATTTTTTTCTTTTTTTGTCGTTTTTATTAATATTCAGTATTATTTTACTTTGCAAAACTAATAAAGAAAACCAGAATTAACAGTATATTTGCAAAAAGTTTTTTGAATCGGACAGCCCACAAAACAATGAATTTCCAACCAAAAAAAATAAAATACTTTCTTTTTTTGTTGGCAGGATTATTTATGTTATCCTGTAATACAACCAAATACGTCCCGAACGGAGAATATTTATTGAACAAGGTAAAAATTCAATCGGATACCAAAGCAGTGTCCAAGGAAGATATTCAAAATTACTTGCGGCAAACACCTAACACAAAAATGCTTGGTTTGTGGCGTACTCAACTCGGAATTTACAATTTATCGGGCAAAGACAGCACAAAAAGTATTAACCGATGGTTAAAAAAAATCGGCGATGAACCTGTAATTTATAATCAGGAACTTACCGATGTCTCTGAAAGAGAAATTCAGAAACACTTTGTTAATAAAGGTTTTATGAATGCCGAAGTAAAAAGCGAGGTTTCTTATCCAAAAGAAAAAATGATAAATGTTAAATACGTCATTACTTCCAATAAACCGTATCGTCTTCGTGGATATACTGTAAATATTGCCCAAAAAGAAATCTTCAATATTGCTTCTGATACCGCCGAGAGTTTAATTAAAACAGGGAAACTTTTCGACAGCGATGTTTTGGATGCAGAAAGAGAACGTATAACAAAAAAGTTTCGTAATTTGGGCTATTTTAACTTTCTTAAGGAACACCTTCATTATTATGCAGATAGCACATTGAACACGCATCAAATAGATTTAGTTCTGGAGTTAAATAATGATATTGAAAATATAAAAGACACTTTGAGTAGTCCCATTTTCAAGAAATATACTATTAACAAAATTCATTTTTACAGCGAAGCCGATAAATTATTGGATCAGCCGAATGAAAAAATTAAATTGGATTCTGTCTCTAAAGGAAACTATGAGTTTATTTATGAAAAAAAACAAAATCTCCGTCCTAATCTACTTATAGAAACCACCCATTTAATTCCGGGTAAATTTTATAGCGATCAATCGGTAGAAAAAACATACAGTTCGCTGAATTCTTTGAGCGCTGTAAAATACGTAAATATTGCTTTTCAACAACAGGACAGCAATAAACTGGATACTTATATAACGCTTACTCCCAATAAATTGCAAACCATATCTGCTGATGGAGAAATAACATATTCTGCAGGATATTGGGGAGCAGGAACCAATATAAATTACGGTCATCAAAATGCTTTTGGAGGTTCAGAGGCAGTAAATGCAAAAGGTCGTTTTGCTTATGAATATCAAGGTGTAGGTCAAAACGCTATAGAACTTGGAGCAGATTTGGGAATAAAATTTCCTACTTTCCTTTTTCCGTTTGCAACTACGGATTTAAAAAGAAAAATTAGGGCAAACACACAAATAAATACTACTTTCAGTTATCGAAAACGCCCAAAAGAATTTACGGGAATTATTGTGGGAGGAGGATTAAAGTACAGTTGGAGCGAACTTTCAAACATTAAACACAACTTTGATTTGATTGATCTAAGTTATGTGCGTTATCCTTGGATTTCGCAAGAATATAAAGACCGGTTTTTTACCGAAAACTCAAACTTCAAATATAATTTTCAAGACCATTTTATAATGCGGATGGGTTACAATGGCTCTTATACGAATTTTAATTCACTAAATCCGTTAAAAGATTATTCTTCAATGAATTATAATGTGGAAGTTGCCGGAAATACCTTGTATGCTTTAAATAAATTACTTAATAACAAACCCGTTCAGGACGGGACACAGTCATATTACACTCTGTTTAATCTTCGTTTTGCTCAATACGCAAAATTTGACTATAACATTTCTCATCACCAGATCTTTGACCAGAATAACCGAATTGTATATCATGCAGGAATTGGAGTTGCCGTTCCTTATGGAAACGCAAGTATTATTCCTTTTGAAAAAAGATATTTTTCAGGAGGTGCAAACAGTGTAAGGGGTTGGACTGCATATCAATTAGGTCCGGGAACGTATTCTGACTCTATCAAAAATTATATCAATTTAAACACTCAAATGGGTGATATTAAAATTGATTTAAATATGGAATATCGTGGGAAAATATTTTGGAAACTGGACGGAGCGTTGTTTTTGGATGCCGGAAACGTTTGGACAATAAAAAATTATAAAGAACAACCCGGAGGTGTCTTCAAATTAGGTTCTTTTTTTAACCAGTTCGGAGTTGCTTATGGTACAGGACTGAGATTGGACTTCACATATTTTGTCATACGTTTAGATTTGGGATTAAAACTTTATAATCCGGCTTTGAGCAGAACAGAGCGATGGAGGATTAAACCCACAGGAGATGATTTTGCTCTGAATTTGGCAATTGGATATCCATTCTAAGAAAATATAAGTAATTAAGGAATAGATAATTTCAAAAAAAGTCTATAAATCTTAATTCTTAATTCTAAATGTCTATAAAATATGCGATTATTAATACAACGAGTTATAGAAGCATCGGTTGAGATTGATGGTAAAATCAAATCTGAAATTCAAAAAGGGTTGTTGGTTTTTGTAGGAATAGAAAATGCCGATGATGAAAAAGACATCGAGTATTTATCACAAAAATTAGTGAGTCTTCGTATATTTAATGATAAAAATGGAGTGATGAATCTTTCGGTGTTGGATGTTGATGGAGAAATTTTGGTTGTAAGTCAGTTTACGCTTCACGCGCGCACACGCAAAGGAAATCGTCCTTCTTACATTGATGCTGCAAAACCTGAAATTTCAGTACCTTTGTATGAAAAATTTTGTGACGAAACAGCATTTTTACTTGGGAAAAATGTAAAGACAGGCGAATTTGGAGCCGATATGAAAGTTAATTTAATCAATGACGGACCCGTAACAATTTGGATGGATAGTAAAGAAAAACAATGATTAATGAATAAAGGATTGAAAATATTACTTAGTATAGGCGTATTCATTTTTTTAATAAACATAATTAATACTTTTATTTATAGATTTCCAATTGATTTCCCAAGTGGATTTTTACAATTTGTATTAATTTTATTTTCAATTATTTCACCTTTTCTTATTGGTGTAATTCTGATCTTGAATTTTTATAAAAAGAAAGGATTAATCAATAGATTGATATCTCTTTTTGGATTAATTACTATTCTTTTATCGATTCCTTGGTTTTTTATTGTAATTTGGTCAAGTAAAACAGCAGATGAAGAGAAAATTATTTTTCAATCATTAGAAAATAAAAATGAACAAATTTTGTATCAATATTTTGATGAAGGTGCGATTGGAAGTCACACACAGGAGGTAAGAATTTATAAATTTTGTTGCGGTATTAGATATTCAAAAGTAATAAAAGAAACTATGTTAAACGGTAAATGGATTAAATTTGACGAAAATCAAGCAAAAGATACGATTAATTTTGTAAACTATAATTATAACGCTGAACATTAACTATGATAAAACAACTTCCCAATATCATCACAAGTATGAACCTGTTTTCAGGTTGTGTCGGCGTGTGGTTTGCTTTTAATGGTAATTACGAAGGAGCCGCTTTAGCTATTTTTTTATCCGCTATTTTCGATTTTTTAGATGGAATGGTTGCAAGGTTATTACAAGCATATTCCGAAATAGGAAAAGAATTGGATTCCTTGGCGGATGTAGTGAGTTTTGGAGTAGTTCCCGGAGCTATCGCCTTTTCTATGCTTTCTGCAAATGGTTTTATGCTTTACGCCTTCTTAGCATTTCTTATTCCGGTTTTTTCGGCGCTGAGATTAGCAAAATTTAATGTTGATGAGCGTCAATCTTCGTCCTTTATTGGTTTGCCTACACCTGCCAACGCTATTTTTTGGGCAGGTTTGGCTTTGTCTTTATCGCAATGGCTTGTGTCTCATCCTTTTATTTTAATCGGAATAATTTTCTTTTTTTCTTATTTATTGGTAGCGGAAATTCCAATGTTTTCACTGAAATTTAAAAATCTGAATTGGAAAAACAATAAAGCTCAATTCATTTTCCTTGGCGGTTGTCTGTTGTTGATTTTATTGTTGCAGCAAAGAGCAATAGCTCCTCTGATTTTATGGTACATTCTTTTGTCCGTGTTTCAAAATTTTATCAAAAAACCACAAATATAATTTTTTCGTAAAGCAAGAATGTCTATTGAAATTTCCAACATATCCAAAACTTACGGAACGCAACAGGTATTAAAAAATATCAGTTTCAAAATTGGCAGTGGTGAAATTGTGGGTTTTTTAGGTCCAAACGGAGCGGGCAAAACTACTACTATGCGAATTTTAGCAGGCAGCTTGAATTACGATGGTGGCAGCGCAAAAATTTGCGAAACTGATGTAAAAGAAAATCCGTTGGAAACGAAAAAAAACGTAGGTTACTTGCCGGAGCAAAATCCACTTTATACAGATATGTATGTAAGGGAATATCTGCTCTTTGTGGCTGAAACATATAAACTCGGAAAAGAAAAAAGGAAACGCGTAGAAGAACTCATTGATTTGGTTGGTTTGCGGAACGAGTGTAAGAAAAAAATCGGACAGCTTTCAAAAGGATATCGCCAGCGTGTAGGATTGGCGCAAGCGTTAATTCATAATCCCGAAGTATTGATTTTGGACGAACCAACCACAGGTTTAGACCCAAATCAGTTGGTTGAAATACGGAATTTGATAAAAGAAATTGGTAAAAACCGTACCGTGCTTTTTAGTACGCACATTATGCAGGAAATTGAAGCCGTTTGCAACCGGGTAATCATTATCAGCAAAGGTGAGATTGTAGCAGATTATCCCGATGTGAAAGAAATCTCCACATTTGGCAAAAACGAATTTCATTTGGAGGTAGAATTCTCTGACAAGTTAGAGAAAGACGCTTTGAAATCGATAAAATCGATAAAAAACATCCAAACAAAAGACGAAAAAACGTTTACATTAACAAGTGAAAAGGATATACGTTCCAATATATTTGATTTTGCTGTAAAAACGAATAATAAAATTCTTACTTTGAAACCGTTGGGAAAAAAAATGGAAGAAGTATTCAGAGAATTGACAAAATGAGTTTATGGAAACAGTTTTACAAATACTGGGAGTTTTATTACTTATTTCTGTGTTTATTTTTTTGATTTACCATCAAATAAGGTTAATTTATTACCGTCATTTGTACACGTATAAAAAAGAAATTAGACAATATTTAAATTCCAAAGGCTTCAAATATGTGAATACTTTTTATCCGAGAAATGAGGATTGGCAAAAATCTCCGTTCAATAAGCCACCAATTATCAGCGTAAGTTTCATTGTTATTACACCTCGGAATTTTACTAAGACCGAGTATTTAATTATAATAGGTAAAACAATAAACGAAAAATATAGAGAATTTTGGTTAGAAATTACAACTACCTATTTTAGTAAGCCGATTTTAGTTTTTAGACAGGGTCAAAAAATAAAAATAGAACAATTAGAAGAAGAAGTTACATTCAATTAATGGAAGAAAAATTTGACATACGAAATAATCAAAACAACGAAAAGGAATTTGAAAACGCTTTGCGTCCGCTTACTTTTTCCGATTTCAACGGTCAGAATAAAATCGTTGAAAATCTGAAAATATTTGTACAAGCAGCGCGTATGCGTACCGAATCGCTTGATCACGTTTTGTTGCACGGACCTCCGGGTTTGGGAAAAACCACTCTTTCCAATATCATTGCGAATGAATTAAATGTTGGTTTTAAAATTACATCCGGTCCGGTTTTGGATAAGCCGGGAGATTTGGCTGGCTTGTTGACAAGTTTGGAGCCAAACGATGTACTTTTTATCGATGAAATCCATCGTTTAAGTCCCATTGTAGAAGAATATTTATATTCGGCAATGGAAGATTATCGTATCGATATAATGATAGATAAGGGACCAAGTGCGCGTTCCATTCAATTAGAATTAAATCCGTTTACATTGATTGGAGCCACAACAAGAAGCGGTTTGCTGACAAGTCCGTTAAGAGCTCGTTTTGGAATTAATTGCCATTTCGAATATTACGATGATGATGTTTTACGAGGTATTGTAGAGCGTTCTGCACGTCTTTTAAGCGTTGAAATCGATAAAAAAGCAGCTGCGGAAATTGCAGGTCGTAGTCGTGGAACGCCTCGTATTGCAAATGCTTTACTGCGGCGTGTGCGAGATTTTGCTCAAGTGAAAGGAAGTGGAAAAATTGATTTGGAAATTGCCAAATATGCGTTGGAAGCGTTGAATATTGATAAATACGGTTTGGATGAAATTGACAACAAAATACTCACAACCATTATTGATAAATTTCAAGGAGGTCCGGTTGGATTAACAACTATTGCTACTGCACTGAGCGAAGATCCCGGAACATTGGAAGAGGTATACGAACCGTTTTTAATTAAGGAAGGATTTTTGAAACGAACTCCGCGTGGACGTGAAGTTACAGAATTAGCTTATAAACATTTAGGAAAAGTGAAATTTGGAGATCAAGGAACATTATTCTAAAATATATATATTATGGAAAAAAGAGTTAATATTGCACATTTTTTTCAATCAATGGAATTTGAAATGGCAAAATCGTATCTCGAATCCTGTGGAATTCAATGTTTTGGACGGGACGAGATTATAAACCGTGCGTACATAAGCAATGTGAATGATGGTGTAAAACTTGATGTGCTTGAAAGTCAGGCAGAAGAAGCGGTAGGTTTGCTTCTTGAAAAAGGTTACTTGAAAAAAGAAGATTTTGAACCTTCTCCGGAATTTAAATGGGCAGAAAAAGTAATTAATTTTTTCAAAAAATGAAGAGATTTTTAATTTGGATTTTTTTTGTTTCGCTTTTTACTTTGTCTTTTTCACAAAGTAAGTCATTTTTATCCCAGCAAAAAACATATGCTCGGGTAAGACTTGCATTGGAAGAAAAAGGAGATATAGTCAATCGAAATTTATCAGAAAATAATTTTAAAACAAATAATTTAAACGTACTTTTCGTGGCATATAAAGGCGAAAAGGATTTTGAAATTTATGCAAAGAGTAAAACAGAAACTACGTATAAGAAAATTGCCACGTACAATATCTGTAAACTTTCGGGAGTTTTAGGTCCAAAACAAAAAGAAGGAGACTATCAAGTTCCTGAAGGATTTTACTACATCAATAATTTTAATCCTTCCAGCTTGTATTATTTGTCGCTTGGAATTAATTATCCAAATCAGTCGGATAAAATAAAAAGTACTTTTCCACGATTAGGAGGCGATATTTTTATTCACGGAAAATGCGTTACTATCGGTTGTTTACCAATGACAGACGATAAAATCAAAGAAATTTACTTGTATGCGCTTTTTGCCAAGGCAAGCGGACAAAATAAAATTCCGGTATATATTTTTCCTTTCAGGATGATAAATGAAAATTTGAAGAAATATCAACAAAGCTATCCTCAATGGAAAGATTTTTGGAATAATCTGAAAAAAGGATACGACATATTTCAAAAAGAGAAAAAGGAATTAAAATTTTCAGTAGATAAGCAAGGAAATTATATTTTTTAATTTATTAAAGTATAACTAAAAGTCCCCCAAAGGGGGATTTAGGGGGCTGTTTATGGCAAAAGAGATGAAAACCCTGGCGAAAGACACCGCCATTTATGGTGTAAGCAGTATTTTAGGAAAATTCTTGAATTGGCTGCTTGTTCCGCTTTACACATATACGTTGGAAAAACAAGCCGATTACGGTATTGTAACCAATTTATATGCCTGGACTGCATTACTATTGGTGGTTTTGACTTATGGAATGGAAACCGGTTATTTTCGATTTGCAAATAAAGAAACGGAAAATGCCGATAAAGTTTACGGAAATTCATTGTTGTCGGTTGGTTTTACTTCGTTGCTTTTTACGGTGTTGTTGATTATTTTTAATCGTTCCATAGCAAATGCGCTGGGCTATTCAAACCACTCGGAATTTATTTGGATGCTTGGTTTAACTGTTGCAATGGATGCTTTTTCTTCCATTCCGTTTGCATATTTGCGCTTTATAAAACGTCCCATTGCGTTTGCCGCTATGAAGTTTTTGTACATTGTTCTAAACATTGTTCTAAACCTTTTCTTCCTGGTACTTTGTCCGTGGTTGATGAAAGTGGCTCCAAATTCAGTTTCTTGGTTTTATGATCCGCATTATGGAGTTGGATATATTTTTATATCAAATCTTATTGCAACCACACTTCAAACGCTGATTTTATCGAGATATATGTTTACGGCAAAATTTGAATTTGATTTTGGACTGTTGAAAAAAATTCTGAATTATTCTTATCCGTTGTTGTTTTTAGGAATTGCCGGAATTGCAAATCAAAATTTGGATAAAATTCTTTTTCCGTTTCTTCAAATAGGCGAGCAGGGAAAAGCAGATTTAGGTGTGTATGGAGCTGTTTCAAAAATTGCAATGGTGATAATGATGTTTACACAAGCATTCCGGTATGCTTATGAACCTTTTGTTTTTGCAAAAAACAAGGACAAAAACAGTTTGCAAACATACTCGGAAGCAATGAAATTTTTCGTTATTTTTTCTTTGCTGATATTTTTAGGAATGGTACTTTATATGGATTTGATTAAATTCATCATCAAACACACCTATTGGGCAGGTTTGGATGTCGTTCCCATTATTTTGTTTTCGTTTATTTTTCAGGGAATATTTTTCAATCTTTCTATTTGGTACAAATTAACGGACAGAAATCATTACGGCGCGTGGTTTTCAGCTATCGGAACAGTTATTATTTTTGTGGGAAATATTATTTTTGTTCCTATGTATAGTTATTGGGGTTCGGCGTGGAGCGCTTTTGCCGGATATTTTATTGTAATGTTGCTTTCGTATTTCTTTGGACAAAAATTTATGCCGATAAATTATAATTTAAAGAAACTTGGAATTTATTTAGTGCTAACGCTCGTGTTGTTTGGCATAAGCACTTTCATCGAAACACGTTATTTGATTGTAAATTTAGCTCTGAAAACAGTATTAATGGCAATATTTATTTGGTACACGATAAAAACAGATTTTCCATTAAAACAAATTCCGTATTTAAATAAATTTTCAAAAACAAAATAATCAAGGAAATCAAGGTTCAGACTATTTTCTTCCGAAATCAGCGGGAATTTCTCCCCAAATTTCGGTTTGCCATTTCAGGATGGGGTTTTTATAGGAGTTTTCTCTGAGCCATTTTTCAGCCCGTTCAATAATACTAAACAATTGGTTATTTTTGGAGTTTTCTTCTAATTTTGTTTTGCATTTTTTCTGTGCAATCCAACCGATTGCAATTTTGCTGTCGCTGTAAATGGGAATGGGAATTTCATAATTTTTTACAAGCGCTAGTGCGTGTACAATGGCTAAAAATTCTCCAATATTGTTTGTGCCTTTTTCATAAGGTCCTTGACGAAAAATTTCCATTCCGGTTTTAAAATCCACTCCGCGATATTCCATTTTTCCCGGATTTCCACTGCAGGCGGCATCTACGCAAATACTTTCACGTATAGGTTGTTTTTCAACGGGCAAATCCAAATAAGATTTTTTTATCGTCTTATTTTCTGATTTCTGAAGATTGATAAACTCGCTCCAATGTCTTGAAAAAGCTTCTTCCGCTTCTGTACGTGTGTCAAAAGATTTGTATTTGGCATCAGGAAAACCTTTTATTTGGTCGGAACATTCTTTCCACGAACAGAAAACGCCTGTTTTATTTCCGTTCCAAACGGTATAATATTTTTCTTTCTTTTTTGACATATTATCTTATTCAGGAAAAAAGCGTAACGAGTAGCTTGTAACTCGTAACTATTTTATGTATTTTTGCATCTCTAAATTTTGCCCCCGTAGTTCAATGGATAGAACGAAAGTTTCCTAAACTTTAAATTCGGGTTCGATTCCCGGCGAGGGTACTGTTTTAGTGTTGAATATTGAGCGATGATGTTTGAGAAATTTATAAGCTGATTTTCCCGTCTTTCATTTCTATTACCCTGTCCGAAAGTTGCGCTAATTCTTTGTCGTGGGTAACAATTAAAATCGTTAGTCCAAATTTATCACGCAAGTCAAAAAGCAGTTTATGAAGCTCCATCTTATTTTGCGTGTCCAAACTTCCCGAAGGTTCATCGGCTAAAATCAACGATGGATTGTTTATAAGCGCTCGCGCCACAGCTACGCGTTGTTTTTCGCCACCGGAAAGTTCCGAAGGTTTATGTGATAAGCGATCGCTTAACTGCAAGTAAGCGAGTAATTCTTCTGCACGGTTGTTTGCCTTTTTAGCATCGGTTCCGGCAATTAAAGCGGGGATTGTAACATTTTCAAGCGCGGTAAATTCCGGCAAAAGTTGGTGAAATTGAAAAATAAAACCAATATGTTGATTTCTGAACTTGGAAACTTCGTTTGCTCCCATTTTTCTCACGTCAATATTATCAATTTTAATATCGCCACCGTTAGGTTTATCCAGTGTTCCCAAAATTTGTAAAAGCGTAGTTTTTCCGGCGCCGCTCGGACCTATAATGGAAACAATTTCCCCTTTTTTTATATCGATATCAACACCTTTCAGCACTTCAAGGTCGCCAAAACTTTTGTGAATGTTTTTTGCGGTTATCATTTTATTCAATATTATTTTCAATGAGTTGATTTATAACGTACGCCGCTATATGTAATCCAAATAACGCCGGCATATACGAAATGGTTCCGGTAGTGGATTTTTTATATTTTTCATCGGTTTCAATAACACTTTCTTTTTTTGCGGTTTCATCGGAATAAACAACAGCAACTCCTTTTTTAATTCCAATTTTTGCCAAACGTTGACGTACAGCTTTTGCCAGAGGACAATAGTTTGTTTTAGAAATATCAGCAACTTTCACTTTCGATGTGTCCATTTTTGCTCCCGAACCCATTGAAGAAACAACTTTTATTCCCTTTTCAACGCAAGTTTTTATTAAAAATACTTTTGGTGAAAGCGTATCTATTGCATCAACCACAAAGTCAAATTTTCCGTCATTTAAAATTTGTTCCGTATTGTTTTCATCCAGCCAATCCGAGATTACATTTAATTCCAACTCGGGATTTATATCCGATAATCTTTTTACAAATATTTCCGTTTTTAATTGATTTACAGTGGAATGTAATGCAATTATTTGGCGATTAATATTTGTTTCACTCACGGTATCTCTGTCAATAATAGTCATTTTTCCTACTCCCGCACGGCAAATCATTTCGGCTGCCATGCCTCCTACGCCTCCCAAACCCACAATGAGCACGGATGAGTTTTTTAATTTCTCCAATCCTTCTTTACCTATTAAAAGTTCGGTGCGTTGTGTCCAGTCCATCAATTATTGTCAGTTTATTTTTGCAAAGTTAAACGTTTCTGTTAATTCCCGAATAAAACACTGTAAAATAATTGTAACTTTGTAAAATGATTCAGGATAAAGAACTCGGCAACATCACTTTTGAACTTAGTTTAAAAGCAAAACGTATGCGGGCAATGATTTTGCCGGACGGAATTCGTGTGGTTCTTCCCAAAGGGTTTTCGGAAAAAGATGGGATAAAATTTGTAGAGAGTGTACGCGGTAAAATTCGGCAACGGCAAGCAAAAATCCAACATAAAAGCATTGTTATTACTGAAGAAAAACCGTTAAAAACGCTGACATTTGCCGTAGAAGTATATAAAACAGAAAGAAAGGATATTTTTTCTTCATTAAAATCAGGTGTTTTAACCATTCAATATCCCGATTTTTTGGTGTGTGAAGAACAAAAAACGCAAGAATATTTTTGGAAGAGTATCAATTATTTTCTTCGGAAAGAAGCAAAACGTTTGTTGCCATATCGAACTTATGAGTTAGCTCAGCAATTTGGTTTTCGTTACGCTGATGTTAAAATACAGTCGTCTAAAACACGTTGGGGAAGCTGTAACCGTAAAAAAAACATCAATCTTTCGTTTTATTTACTGCTTTTACCTCAATATTTGATTGATTATGTGATTCTTCACGAACTTTGCCACACACGAGAAATGAATCATAGCGATAAATTTTGGAAAGAAATGGATAGCGTTACAAACAGCAAAAGCAAAGTTTTAAGAAGAGAATTGAAAAATTATTCTATGCCGAGATAAAAGATAGTTTTTCAAATTAAACAGCAAAATAAAGAGGAAATTTATATCTTTGATAACGATTTTTCTTAAAAAACATTCAATATAAATGAATTGGAACCAATTACTTTCGCCGCTCCGTTTGGGAATGGAAACGTATCAGGACCATTACCGCGATTACCGCAATGAATTTCAACGCGATTACGACCGTTTGATATTTTCTGCTCCTTTTCGCCGCCTTCAAAATAAAACACAAGTTTTTCCATTGCCGGGAAGCATTTTTGTACATAACAGGTTGACACACAGTTTGGAAGTGTCCAGTGTAGGACGTTCGCTGGGAACGATTGTTAGTCGCGAGTTGATAAAGAAAAACCCGAATGAATCCGATTTTTTAAGTGAAATTGGTTCGGTTGTTGCGGCGGCATGTTTGGCGCACGATTTAGGAAATCCGCCCTTCGGACATTCCGGAGAAGAAGCTATTGCCACTTTTTTTTCGGAAGGAAAAGGACATTTTTTGAAAGAAAAAATGAACGATGTTGAATGGAAAGATTGTACTATTTTTGAAGGAAATGCCAACGCTTTTCGTTTGCTTACACATCAATTTAATGGTCGTCGCAAAGGCGGATTTGTTCTTACATACAGTACGTTAGCTTCCATTGTAAAGTATCCGTATTCATCAATTTATGCCGATACAAACAAACAAAAATTCGGTTTTTTTGAATCAGAAAAGACTGATTTTGAGAAAATTGCGGGTGAACTTGGAATCCCAAAACGAAAAGATAATCCCAATCGTTTTGTCCGATATCCGTTGGTATATTTGGTGGAAGCTGCCGACGATATTTGTTATCAGTTAATGGATATTGAAGATGCACATAAATTACGGCTCTTAACTACCGATGAAACCAAAGAGTTAATGTTTGGATTTTTTAATGACGAGAAGAAAAAACGGAGGGAATATACATTGACATTAGTTTCCGATACTAACGAACAAATCGCTTATTTGCGTTCATCTGTCATCGGGCAATTGATAAAAGAATGTTCCGATGTATTTCTTGCTAACGAAAAATCAATTCTTGACGGCACATTTGAAGGTTCGTTGATTAAACAAATTTCTCCGATTTCATCGAAAGCTTATAAAACTTGCTCGGAAGTTGCCGTAAATAAAATTTATAAATCGCAGGAAGTACTTGATATTGAACTTGCCGGATATAAAATCATCCTTACCTTGCTCGAACACTTTATTGAAGCCGTTTTAAACCCGCAAAAATCGTATTCCAAACAATTGTTGAATAGAATCCCAAGCCAATACGAAATACGTAGTAAAACCGTTTACGGGAAAGTACAAGCTATTTTGGACTATATTTCAGGAATGACCGATATTTACGCGCTGGATTTATACCGTAAAATTATGGGAATGGAAGTTTGAGTTAGACTTTTAGAATTTAAAATCAAGAACCAAGACTTTAAGAAAATAAAATGGAACTGTCTCCATAACTCAAAAAACGAAAATCGTTTGCAAGAGCATAATCGTAAATTTGTTTCCATTTCCCTTTTACAAAAGCTGAGACCAAAAGCAATAATGTACTTTTTGGTTGATGAAAATTAGTAATCATCGCATCCACAATTTTAAAATCATATCCCGGTTTTATCATTATTTGTGTATCGGCGTGAAGCGTATCTAATTGATTTTCCTCCAAATAATCAATGATGTTTTGTAATGATTGATGTGGAGGAATATTTTCGTGAGATTGATAAGGCTCCCATTGTTTAACCTGCATCACGCAAAAGTCCTCTGTCAGCTGACGGAGATTTAGGGGGCTTGCTCCTATCCAGTATAAACTTTCCAATGTACGCACAGAAGTAGTTCCCACAGCAACAATATTTCCCAATTTTTGCTGAATATGTTTAATCGTTTCTAATTTCACTGAAATAGTTTCGGCGTGCATCGTGTGGTCTGTAATATCTTTCGATTTTACCGGTTGAAAAGTTCCTGCGCCTACGTGAAGCGTAAGTTCTTCCGTTTCGATATTTTTCTTTTTTAGCGTTTTAAAAACCTCCGGAGTAAAATGAAGTCCTGCCGTAGGCGCCGCAACCGAACCTTCAATTTTGGAATAAACGGTTTGGTATGTTTTTTTGTCGTTTTCTTCCGTTTTGCGGTGCAAATAAGGCGGAATCGGCAATTCTCCTACAGCCATCAGTATTTCGGAGAAAGAAATATTTTCATCGTCCCAGCTAAAACGGATGTGATATGTATTTTCTTCCGTAGAAATCATTTCAGCTGAAAAAATCACTTTTTGTTCGTTCCAATTTATTTCCTGAGACAGTTTTCCTTCTTTCCACTTTTTTAGATTTCCTACCAAACATTTCCACACGCAACTTTTTGTAGATGAAAGAGATAAAGCGTAATCTGAAGGAGAAATCGGTTCCAGACAAAACACTTCAATTCTGGCTCCGGTAGGTTTGTGGAAAATCAAACGCGCCTGAATTACGCGCGTATTATTGTAAACAAGCAAAGCATTTTCAGGCAAATATTGACCTATATTGTAAAATTTATCCTCTGAAACTTGGTGGTTTTTAAAAATCAATAATTTAGACGAATCGCGTTTTTCTAATGGATATTTTGCAATTCGTTCATCAGGCAAATTGTAATTGAAATCTTCAATAAAAATCGGGTCGGTATAGTCGAAATTCTTCAAGTGGAAATAAATTTTGTAATTTTGCACAAAAATACAAATAAACTTCAATATTTAAAAGTCTCTCCCAAAGGGGAGACTTAAAGGGGGCTTTATGATAAAAATAGGTGATAACGTTCGGTTTTTGAATGCGGTGGGCGGTGGAAAAGTTACACGCATCGACGAGAAAAAAGGATTGGTTTACGTGGAAGACGAAGACGGATTTGAAGTTCCTGCGTTAGAACGGGAATGTGTTGTAATTCAGGCGGTAAACGAAAAAACAAATTTTCCTGTTAAAGAATTTACCTCAAAACCTACGCAAGCGCAATCAAATATTCCTGAAGCAAAGAAAGTTATTGAAGTTGAGAAAAAAGAAATCCCAATTGTAGAAACCGCTGAAGGTGAAACATTGAAAGCGTTGCTGGCATTTTTTCCTGCCGATATAAAACAACTGCAAACCACCTCGTACGAATGTTATTTGGTAAACGACAGCAATTATTTTCTGTATTACAATTTTGTGATTGGAGAAAAAAACGTAAGAAAATCGATTGCAAACGGCATTATTGAGCCCAATTTGCAAGAGTTTTTGGCTGAAATAAAAAAAGAGGAACTCAACAATTGGGAAAATCTGCGAGTGCAAATTCTTCCTTTCAAAAAAGAGAAAACTTATACGGAACAATCAGTAATTGATTTTATACTGAAACTTAACACCGTAAAATTTTACAAACTTCACAGCTTTACTGAAACCGAATATTTCGATGATTTGTGTATGCTGATTGATATTACCAAAGCCAAACAAGAAAAACAATTGTCGGAAATCAATCCTGAAAAGATAAAAGAAGCTATTTTTGAAAAAAGAGAAGAGAAGCGTCCGCGTATTGAACTAAAAAAACCAAAACAATCGGAAGTGATTGAAGTTGATTTGCACATCAATCAACTGATAGATAATATTGCAGGGCTTTCAAATGCCGATATGCTTCAGTATCAAATGGAGGTTTTTCATAAAACATTGGAAGAAAACAAAAACAAACGCGGGCAAAAGATAGTTTTCATCCACGGAAAAGGGGAAGGCGTACTACGCAAAGAAATTGAAAAAGAACTGAAATCACGCTACAAGAATTATTATTTTCAGGATGCTTCGTTTCGTGAATATGGTTTTGGGGCGACAATGGTAACAATAAGGTGAAATATTTAACGATAGAGACGATATATACATCGTCTCTATCTACAAAATAATTTTATATTTTCACCAATTTTGAGGTGTAAATACTTGTTTTGTTTTCATTTATAATTCTTACCACATACACTCCTGATTTTAAATTCATACAAGGAATTTCTGCGGTTTCGCCTTCAAAATAATTAGTCTGCACGGTTTTTCCGCTTATATCTAAAATGCTCAAAGTATAAACCCCGAAATCTCCCGAATTTGGTAAGTTCACTACAAATTGAGTTTTTGCCGGCTGTGGAAAAATTGTAATTTGTTTTATTACTTGTTTGTCAAATAATCCCGTCCCGGAACAAATGGTTGTTTTAACTGTAAATTTGTTTCCACTTACCGCATCATATTCATAACAAGTGGAGGCAGTTATGCCTGTAACATCTACCGATTGCGGCGAACCATTTTTACTAAAAATTACATTAACATTGGTTACGGAAGCGTCAAATGTATATGAATACCAATTGTCATTTCCTTCAGTCATTGCTATGCCGGGCCAGGAAGCAAATAAATTTCCTGTTGAAGTCCAAGCCCAAAGATTTACTCCCGAAGTTCCCCAATCTGTTGGTTTTTTAAATTTCACTGTAATTGCATTTGCACTGTTCAAATTAAAAGTTGCAACGTAATTTGCATCGCTAATTAAATCGGCGCTGTCTACAATTTTATAGGTAAATGAAGAAGAGGAAGCCGAAATAGTGTAAACCATTTTTGTAACATCCGTAACTAATTGATTTACGGAAGCAGCAGTTCCGTTTACCGTCAAAGTTCCGTTTGCGGGAAGCGAGATAATTTTTACTCCTTTGAATGTATTCCCTTTCGGACTGGAAAATCCAAAATCAGAAGTAGAGAATGTATAAGAAGCATTTGCATCCAACGGTTTTGTGATACTTGTTCCTGTCGGATTATCTGTTACAACTGGTGAAACTGTAATATTATAGTTGCTTCCTCCGTTATTATCCCAAACATTGTTTGCGTGTTTTATCACAAAATTGACACTCGAAACTGCTTGAGCCGGATTATTAAACGGTCCCAATGTTATTTTCCAAACGCCATCTACGTTTACAAAAGGAGTTTGCACAGCGCCACCTGTAGCTGCAATTGTACCTGTTGGTTGATATGCTGCGTTTGGCGTTGTCCAAGTTCCACTATTTCCATTTACGCCCCAATGTAAAAGTGATTCTGAAGTAGCATTTTTGCAAGTAATGGTGATTGTATTTGCAGTTGTAGGAGAAGTTGGTTCCCAAGAAACATCGGTGGAACCGCCACCGCCGCCATCGTTTGTTCCTATATATACGTGTTGAATTGGCGTTTTAAATACATTCCCCTTGGTATCAACAGCTTCCACGTAATAATCTACTAATTTATCTTTTAATCCGGTAATAGCAGCATAACACAAATCGGCTTTTGCTTTTGGAAGAATAAAGAAATTCAGTTCTGCATCATTTGTTGGGTCGGCTGCCATTGCTTGACGTGTCATTGCTACATCTTGCCACGCTTCAACTTCGCTTCCTCCAGCGTAAATTTCATTTTGAATACTGCTGACAGGATTATCTCCATCTTTATCTAAACGATATTTTAAAGTAACTGAAGCTAAGCCATTTACATCGTAAGCATAAGTCCAAATATCAAAATCGCTTGATGCAGCAATCTTTTTATAACCTGTTGTGGGTCCAAAAATATATCCTCCGGGATTGTATGGAAAACGTTGTGGAATAAATACTGAAGGAGGTGTGTTATCTATACCGGGATTTGCATCAATTACTTTTTGTGCATAATCAATTGCGATATTTCCTGTCATAGAAGGTTTCACTTCCATATCTTCCGCTTTTCCATAGTACATAAAACCGGAATTTAATCCGCCGAAATAAAAATGCCACGCTTTTTCAGCATTTGTTGCAGATGTTCCACCATCAGCAATGTAATTGATGCATAAATTTCCACCCTCCAAGTCTTCCGCCATGGTTACATAATTTTCCGTAGCAGTAATCACAGCCCAATTTCGTGCATCTTCAGTCCATCCATTGGGGTCAAAACGATAATTGGTTTTAGAATAAAGAGGCCATAACCAATTGATAAACTGTGGATGTCCCCAATCACTATCTGCATTTACCCATGCTCCGTCTTCCACTTTTACAATATCATTTGCAGGAACGGGATGGTCTGTGAGAAATTGTTGAACTGTGGTTGGTTCATATCCTGCAGATGCAGCTGAATGCGTAAAACCAGTAACCGATTCATTGTAATAACTACTTCCTCCGCCCCAAGCATTATCTCCATCGTGAGCCATAAGAACGATAGATGGTTGCGATGTGTTGCTGTACGGTTCAATGTTGGATGCAATATCACTTGTTCCATGTGTTCCGTATCCATCTTCATAACTAATGTAATTACACATTGGAACTACATCTATTTTATAAGAAGTTCCCGTAGCGGGATCAATGTATTGCGCTTTGTGTGCTTGATAACAATATGGAGCTGCAAGTGTACTTCCGCGCCCATCAATAGCTCCTGAATACCAATGATCTCCTGTTGTTGTAACTTGATCGGCTTTGTTTGGGGCGTCAACATTACCGTTAATATTGTACGGATGAACATAATCAGATAGTGTACGTGCCAAATGACTGTTTGCGATTACCGACCACTGAATATTGCAGGTTACAAGCGCTTTAATAATTCTTTCGGAAAAAGCACATTCAGCGGGCCAGTAACCTTTTGAAACATATCCATAATATTTATTTGCTGCATATTGATGAGCTTGGATTTGTTTTATCAATGTACGTTCGCTTACAAGCGGAGATAATGCATGGTCGTAAGTAAAGCCGACAATATCCAGTCGTGGGAAACCACCGGAAGTTTTCCAACTGTTTGCTTCTTTATACGGATTCATCCATCCGCTTCCGTAACCCCATTGGTTTTTAGCTCCTAAAGATTGAATATTTTCCATTAATCCTGCTGAAATACTTAACTGTGCTCCTGCATTGGATAAATCTTTAATACTGTTCACAGCATCACGAGGCACAGATTGATAAGCATTTCTACGGTCGTCTTTGGTGAAAATTTCTTCTAAATTATTGGTAGGATGTGATACGGAACTTCCCGGATACATGTTTCCGCCACTCATTTTTAATCGTTGCGATTCTTCAACAAACTGTTTTGAATCCGGTTTGTCTTGGCTTTTATCAGCCCAATAAACTGGCTGATCCATATGCCAAAGATAGGAAGTGTGAACTTTTTGTGCTTTTACAAAAAAGAAAGAGAAATTTGTTAATAAAAAAACAAGAATAAAGAAATGTTTAATTGTAATGTGTTTCATGGTTTTGTTTTATAAAAAAGATTATAAAACAAAAATAACAGTGATACTTTATATTCTAAAAGCAATCACTGTCAAAACGAATAATTATTCACTCAAACGTTTGTAATTTTTCTGAAATCTTTTAACAATACAGATTTTATACAAAATCATTGTTATTTTACGGCAATCGTTTCAATTTCGACAAGCGCTCCAAGTGGCAAATCTTTTACGGCAAAAGCAGAACGAGCAGGACATTCTGTTGGATAATATTTTTTATACACCTCATTCATTCCTGCAAAATGGGCGATGTCTGAAAGAAAAACGGTAGATTTTACAACATCAGCAAAAGTGTATCCCGCTTCAGTAAGGATAGCTAAGATATTTGCAAAAACCTGCTCTGTTTGAGAAGTAATATCTGTAGCTTGAATTTTGCCTACTGATGGATTTACCGGAACTTGCCCTGAAATAAACAGCATTCCGTTTGCTTCTACCGCTTGACTATAAGGACCAATTGCAGCGGGCGCATTTGAGGTTGAAATTATTCTTTTCATTTTTGAGATTTTAATGTTGTTTGGATACAAAGATAAACGATAACTTTATAATTGACAGAAAATTCGAGTTAGATTTTTTAATTTTTATGTCTGATTCTTATTTAGACAATTAAAAAACGTGTTAAATATTTTATTCCTTTTTAACTAAAAATCAATTGTTTGGAATGAATTTTGCTGTTCTATAATGTAATTAATAACGCTCTTAAACAAATGTAAATCCAAAAATGTTATATAATTTGGAATAATATATTTTTTAACAACTAAAATATTTATTAACAATCTAAAAACAAACAACATGAAAAAAATCGTTTCTATGTTGGCTTTGGTTGCTTTTATTGCGCTGGGATTAAATTCTTGTGCGCCAAAAGATGCCGACATTCAAAAAGCTGTACAAACTGCCATTTCAACTAATCCGGATGCTACAGGCGTATCGGTGAGCGTAGAAAAACAAGTGGTAACATTAACAGGCGAAGTAAAAGACGAGGCTACGAGTGCCGCTATTGCTGCTGCCGCTCAAGAGGTAAAAGGCGTAAAATCAGTAGTAAATAGTTTAACTGTTACTCCTCCTCCTCCTGTAATTAGCGCAGCCGACGAAACTTTAATGACACAACTAAAAGATGCATTAAAAGATAACCCTACCGTAACTTTTACAGTAAAAGACGGAGTAATTACATTGACTGGCGAAGTAAAAAAAATGGATTTACCTAAATTGATGCAAAAAATCAGTGCTTTAAAACCGGTAAAGGTTGAAAATAATTTAACCATTAAATAAAGTACATTATTATGACTTTACAAGATAAATATAAAGCTATTGTCGACGCAGCACAACAAGCTGGCGCCACCGAGCTTCAAGTTGTAGAACAAGGAGGAGTTCTTCATATTGATGGAGAAGTTCCAAGTGGAGAAGTAAAAGACAAACTATGGAGTATTTATGAAAGTATTGATCCAAACTTCAAATCGGGGGATTTAGTATTAAATGTTAACGCTAAAGTAACAGAAGGCGGAAAAGTAAGAGTAATCACACAAGAAGGAAATTTGAATATCCGTAAAGGTCCCGGGACAGATCAACCAATTGTAGGAAAAGCTGCTAAAGGAGAAATTATTACCCTTATTAGCAAAGCAAATGAACAATGGTGGTTAGTACGCACGAACGACGGTGAACAAGGATATTCTTATGCCCAATATCTTGAACCGGTAATATAAATAAAAAAAATACATTTTAAATTATGGGAAAATTTGCAGTAACATTAAGAAAAAATGGCGAGTTTCAATTTGTGTTGAAAGCCGGAAACGGTCAAGTAATTTTGTCAAGTCAGGGTTACGAAGCGAAATCAAGTTGTATGAACGGAATAGAATCTGTTCGTAAAAACAGTTTGGATGATAAACGTTTTGACAGAAAAGAATCTTCAAACGGAAAACCATTCTTCAACTTAACAGCTACCAACGGTCAAGTTATTGGAACGAGCGAAATGTACGAAAGCGTTGCAGCTTGTGAAAACGGAATTGAATCTGTGAAAAAGAATGCACCGGACGCTTTAGTTGACGACCAAACCACTTAAAAAAATAAGTATTTATTGATTAAGCCGATTTTACTCTGTTGAAATCGGCTTTTTTCATATTATTCTTAACCAACGTTTTAAAACTTTGGCAAAGTTTGTTGAGCGGTTTTTAATTTTTAATTCGTATTTTTGCATAAATTTTTATTTTTATATTAGGATAATTGTAAACAGATGAAAATCAGAATAGTAAATAAATCGAAACATTTGTTGCCGGAATACGCAACGGTTTTTTCGGCAGGAATGGATTTAAGAGCCAACATTGATGAACCGATTGAATTAAAACCTTTGGAACGAAAATTGATTTCTACAGGATTATATATAGAATTGCCCGAAAGTTACGAAGCGCAAATCCGTCCCCGAAGCGGGCTGGCAATAAAAAAGGGAATTACCGTTTTAAATTCTCCCGGAACGATTGATGCCGATTATCGTGGCGAAATTTGTGTTATTTTAATCAATTTGTCGAATGAACCGTTTGTGATAAACGACGGTGAACGTATTTGTCAAATGGTTATTGCTCGTCACGCTCAAGCTGAATGGGAACAAGTAGAACTTTTAAATGAAACAGACAGAGGCGCAGGCGGTTTCGGACACACCGGAAAACATTAATTTACAGTTTGTAGTTTGCATATTTTTAAAATGATACAAGCTGTTTGAGAAAAATACAAAAATGTCAAAAATAAAAATTATCATATTTATCCTTGTTTTGGGATGTTTTTCTACTGCATTTGCAGCAAAAAAACCGGCTAAAAAAGAGAATTTAAAACAGCAGATTTTATCTTCGGACGAAAAAACTCGTTTTGATTACTACTTTTTTGAAGCTATGCGTCAAAAAAATCTTGAGCATTACGATGCTGAAATGGAAGCGCTGAGAATGTGTGAAAGTATTGACTCGTTAAATGGCAGTGTTCAAAGCGAATTGGGTATTTTGTATTCCAATCTGGATAAAACAGACAAAGCGGTTTATGCATTTCAAAAGGCAGTGAATGCAAACCCAACAAATTGGTGGTATCGCGTTCAGTTAATTTCTACGCTTTCTTCCAGAGAAAAATATGAAGAAGCAATAAATCAGACATTGGAACTTAAAAAACAATTTCCTGAAAAAGAGGAAGTTTACACAATGCTTGCATCATTGTACAAGCAAACAGGAGAATATGATAAAGCCATAAAAGCATTAGACGATTTGGAAGTTTTTACCGGAATAAACGACTATTTGTCTTTTCAAAAATTCCAGCTATACTCAGCATTGAATAAAAATCAAAAGGCAATGGCTGAAATTGACAAACTCATTGCGAAATACCCTGCAGAAACACGTTATCAGGTTTTGAAAGGTGATATTCTTTTGCAATTAAAACAAGAAGAAAAAGCATATCAAATATATCAAAATATTTTAGCAACCGATCCGTCCAATCCTTTTGTATATGTATCGTTGGCAAATTATTACAAACAAAAAAATCTGCCCGAAAAAGCGATGGACGCTATTGTTTCCGCATTAAAAAATCCACAACTTCCTTCCGATACAAAAATGGAAATTTTGGGACAATATGTGGAAAAATTGCTTTATAATAAAGAAAAAATTGCTGAAACTGAGAATTTGTTTAAAATTTTGGTAGATTCTTATCCGTTGGATGAAAAAACGCATATGTATTACGCTCTCTTTTTGCAACATCAGAAAAGAAATGACGAAGCGCTTTCGGAATTGGAAAGTGTAATCAATATAAATCCTAAAAATGAACAGGCGTGGTTAAATTCATTAAATATTTTATCCGAAAAAGAAGATACGTTGGGGATTCTGAATTTAACAGAAAAAGCATTAAAACAACTTCCGGAAACTCCACAGTTTTATTTTTATCGTTCTATCGCTTTTTATCAATTGGGAAAATATGATGAGGCGCTGAAAACCAACGAAGATGCTTTAAAAAGTATAGATACGAGTGTTCCGCAAGTATTAAGTAATTTTTACGCTCAAATGGCTGATATCTACTACAAAATGAAAGAAAAAGAAAAAGCGTTTGATAATTACGAAAAAGCTCTCAATGCCGATCCTACCAATATTTATGTAATGAATAATTATGCATATTATTTATCCGAAGAAAAAACAGAATTGCGGAAAGCGGAGCGTATGAGTGCAAAAACGGTGGAACAAGAACCTACTAACAGCACGTATTTAGACACTTACGCTTGGATTCTTTATCAGCAAGGAAATTATTCGTTAGCAAAATTTTATATACAAAAAGCCGTTGATAATTTAGACAAAGAACACGAACCCGGTGTAATTTTAGAACATTACGGCGATATTCTTTTTGCATTAAAAGACAATGCTAAAGCCCTCGAGATGTGGCAAAAAGCATATGATTCAGGGAAAAAAGACGACGAACTGAAAAAGAAAATTGAAGACCTTAAGAAGAGTTTATAGTCCTGATGAAAACTCTGTCGGGGAGGCAGACAAACTATATTTCGTCTGCATTTACACTAAAAAATAAATTTACATTAAAATGAGAACGATAAAATATATTTCTGCAATACTTATAATAATTACGTTTGCTGCTTGCGGCACAACAAAAAAAATAACTCAACAACCTCCTGTAGAAACTCCTAAAATTACCATCAATTCTGCTGTAGAAATGGTAAAAACATTGGAAGAAAATCAACCGAGTTTTCTTTCGGCAAACGCTTCAAAAATGTCGGTAGATGTGAATTTTAAAGGGCGTGAAATGTCTATGGGAGCTGCTTGCCAATTGGTAACGGATTCTGCAATTCATCTTTCTTTAATGCCTTTTATGGGAATTGAACTTTTTAAGCTGGAGCTTACGCCAAAAGAATTTATTCTCATTGACAAAATGAATAAAAGATATTACATAAACACGTATGCCTATTTCAAAAACCATTTCGGAATAAATATAAATTATAATGATATTCAATCCATTATAAGCAACAGGTTATTTTTAGCCGAGAAAAAAGCATATCTCCCGGAGGATTTCAGCTGGAAGGAAAATTCTCCTACAACACTTACGCTGCTTGCAAACGGTGAAAAAACTATGCAGGAAACAAAAATAGACTCGCTGCTACTTACTAGAATTTCACAGGTAATTATAAAAGCTGTGGACTATAATTACGTTCTCTACACCGATTATTCTGACTTTAAAAAAACCGGTGAATATCTTTTCCCGCAAAAAACATCAATTAAAGCAGAAGATAATGGAATTATAAAAGCATCGTTTAGTTTCGATATTCAAAAATTAGCATTCAATGAACCTTTAACATTAAAACCTACAAACTTAGCAAGATACACACCGGGAAATTTAGACGCGTTTTTTAAAAAATAAAATTCTCACAATAATTTAATGATGAAGAAAAACATAGTTCATATAATTATAATTTTCGTTTTCAGTATCAGCCAATTTTCTGTTTCGGCTCAAACCGTAGAACAATTAAAGAAAGAGCGAAAGCAAATTCAGAAAAAACTGGAACAAACAAGCAAAATATTAAGGGAAACTCAAAAAAACGAAAAACAATCGATTAAAAAACTCAATGTTTTAAAACAAGGCGTGATTGAGAGAAAAGCATTGATAAACAATTATAATTCGGAAATAAATATTTTAGAGAATAAAATTACCAAATTATCCTCAGAACAAGCCGCACTCGAAAAAGAACTTGCAAAACTGAAAAAAGATTACACACGGCTTATTCAAAAAGCGCAAATAAACAAAAACGTATATTCAAAACTGATGTTTATACTTTCTGCCGATAATTTTGATCAAAGTATACGCAGAATGCGTTACTTACACGAATTTACCGCTTATGAAAAACAACAAGGAAACAAAATAAAAGAAATTCAGAAAAAATTAGAACAAAAAACCGATAGTCTCGGACAACATAAATTATCGAAAGTACAAGCCGTACAAGCTAAAAAAGCTGAAACTACAAAATTACAAAAAGACCAAAAAAACGAACAAATTGTGTTAACCGGTTTGCAGAAAAAAGAAAAAAATCTCTCATCGGAATATCAGAGGAATCAACGCAAAGTAAACGAAATAAATGCCAAAATAGAACGAATTATTGCCGAAGAAATTCGTAAAGCAGAAGAACGTAAGAGAGCGGAAGAAGCTCGCCAGAAAAAACTTGCAGAACAAAGACGCAAAGAAGCAGAAAGATCAAAAGAAACCGGAAAAACCACTAAAACATCTTCAGAAGTTGCTGTGAAAGAAGAAAAAGAACCAACTTTGCCTGCTTATGAAATTTCTAAAGAAACGCGTGAAGAAAATTTGCTTTCGGGAAATTTTGAACGCAACCGCGGTCGTCTTCCTTGGCCTGTAGATAGAGGTTCGGTAAGCGGACATTTTGGAGTTCAACCGCATCCCGTGCTTAAACAAGTAACCGTAAACAATAAAGGTACGTATTTTCAATCGCCGTCCGGAACAAACGCACGTGCTGTTTACGATGGTTTAGTTACATCTGTGTTCAGCATTCCCGGCGGAGGAAACGCCGTTATCGTTCAACACGGAAATTATAGAAGCGTTTATGGAAATTTGTCCAGTGTTTATGTTAAAATGAACCAAAAAGTATCAACAAAACAACCTATCGGAAGAATTTATTCTGATGATGAAACCGGAAAAACCGAATTGTATTTTCAAATTTGGCAAGGGCGCCAACTCTTAAATCCTGAAGGTTGGATTACGCGATAATGATTCATTGAAAATTATTTTAAAAGAAAAATCTGTAATATAGAATTTTATTGATATATGGAAGAAGTAAAAGATTTGACCGCTGTTGAAGTTAATTATGGCGATGGAAACATTGTAACGTTGGAAGGATTGGAACACGTTCGTCGCCGTCCAGGGATGTATATCGGAAAATTGGGAGACGGTACGCATTCCGACGATGGAATTTATGTGCTTTTGAAAGAGGTGATTGATAATTCCATAGATGAATACCGAATGGGATTTGGTAAAAGTATCGACATAAAAATAGAAGAAGGCATAGTTTCCGTGCGCGATTACGGGCGTGGAATTCCTTTGAACAGTATTGTAAAAGCTGTTTCTATAATGAACACGGGAGGAAAATTTGATTCTCAAGCATTCAAAAAATCGGTAGGATTAAACGGTGTGGGAACAAAAGCTGTAAATGCACTTTCCTCAAACTTTACCGTTCAAAGTTTCCGTGATGGGAAATGTCGTCGCGCTTATTTTGAAAAAGGCATTTTAATTAATGAAGAAAATTTAGCGGATACGAAAGAAAGCAATGGAACGCTTGTAATTTTTGAGCCGGACAAAACAATGTTTCCGAATTACACTTACAACGATGAATTTGTGGAAACAATGCTTCGCAATTTTGCTTATTTAAACACCGGGCTTACTATTGCTTACAACGGCAAAAAAATTCTTTCTAAAAACGGATTAACCGATTTGCTGAATGAAAATATGACAGCAGAACCGCTTTATCCGATTATTCATTTAAAAGGTGAAGATATTGAAATTGCTTTCACTCACAGCGATCAATACGGAGAAGAATATTATTCGTTTGTGAACGGACAACACACCACGCAAGGAGGAACTCACCAAAGTGCATTTCGTGAAGCAGTTGCGCGCACTATTAAAGAGTTTTACAACAAAAATATGGAGCTTACCGATATCCGTAATGGGATTATTGCAGCAGTTGCCATTGGTGTTGAAGAGCCGGTTTTTGAAAGCCAGACAAAAACAAAACTTGGCTCGCGCGATATTTCAAAAGAGGGCATTACGGTAAATAAATTTGTATCTGATTTTGTAAAAAAAGAATTGGATAATTATTTACATCGCAGCAGTGAAACTGCCGATATTTTGTATCAAAAAATTCTTGAATCGGAAAAAGAACGAAAAGCTATTGCCGGAGTTACAAAAATTGCTCGCGAGCGTGCTAAAAAAGTAAATCTTCACAATAAAAAACTTCGCGATTGTCGTTTCCATTTCAACGATACGCTTACAAAAGACGAAGCAAAAAACGAAGCCATTGCAAACACCTCCATTTTTATTACTGAGGGAGATTCTGCGAGCGGTTCCATTACAAAAAGTCGCGATGTAAACACACAAGCGGTATTTAGTTTGCGCGGAAAACCACTCAACACTTATGGTTTGACAAAAAAAATTGTGTACGAAAACGAAGAATTTAATTTGCTCCAAGCTGCTTTGAATATAGAAGAGGGTATTGAAGGATTACGTTATAACAAAGTAATTGTAGCTACTGATGCCGATGTGGATGGAATGCATATTCGCCTGTTGTTAATTACTTTTTTCTTACAATATTTTCCCGATTTAATTAAAAAAGGACACGTTTATATTCTTCAAACGCCTCTTTTCCGTGTGCGAAATAAAAAAGAAACCGTTTATTGCTATTCGGAAGAAGAAAGATTGAACGCCATTGCACGTTTGGGAGCAAATCCCGAAATAACACGCTTCAAAGGATTAGGAGAAATTTCACCCGATGAGTTCAAGCATTTCATAGGAAAAGACATTCGTTTGGATCAGGTAACATTGAAAAAAGAAGATGCTGTAAGTGATTTACTCGAATTTTATATGGGTAAAAACACTTCAGAACGTCAAAATTTTATTATAGATAATTTGGTATTGGAAGAAGATGAGGCGTGATTTTTAACTTTAAATTTCGATTGTTTTAAAGTCTGTCCTTATGAGAAAAATTACACTTTTTATCGTTTCCTTTATTGTATTTTTCTATACAATGCAAGGACAAATTCCTTTCAGTAGAGGAGTGAATCTTACGGGATGGTTTCAAACTTCAAATGCTCGTCAAATTCAGTTTTCAAAATATACAAAAAAGGACTTTCAAAACATCAAAAGTTTAGGTTGTGATGTTATCCGTCTTCCAATAAATTTATTTGGAATGACTTCCGGAAATCCTGATTACACTTTAGATCCTCTTTTTTTAGAATTTTTAGATGAAGCTGTTAATTGGGCTGAAGAATTACAAATGCACTTAATACTTGACAATCATTCTACAGATGATTTGGCAAGTAAAAATCCCGATTTAGAATCAATTTTAGTAAAAGTTTGGACTCAAATGGCTGAACATTTCAGCAATCGCTCACAGTACATTTCTTTTGAAATAATGAATGAACCCAATGGAATCACGACACAAACTTGGGGTGAAATTCAACAAAAAGCAATAAACGCTATCAGAGCTTCAGATAAAAGTCATTTTATTATTGTAGGAGGAGCAAGCTGGAACACTTATAGCGAGTTAAGTTCTCTGCCATATTATACTGACACAAAACTGATTTATACTTTCCATTTTTACGACCCATTTGTTTTTACGCATCAAGGAGCAACCTGGAGTTCTCCTTCAATGGCATCATTAGCCAATGTTCCTTTTCCTTATAATGCTTCCACAATGCCTTCGACACCGTCTGATCTTGTCGGAACTTGGATAGAAAGCGCACTTAATAATTACAAATACGATGGAAATGTTGCAAAAGTAAAATCATTAATCGATCTTGCTGTCAATTTCAAGACAGCAAGAAATGCCAATGTTTATTGTGGGGAATTTGGTGTTTATATCCCAAATTCTAACGATGCCGATAGAGTTTTTTGGTACAGCGAAGTTCGTAAATATTTGGAAGAAAAAGGTATTCCTTGGACAACGTGGGATTTTCAAAATGGTTTTGGATTATTCCAAAAAGGTTCAAATGAATTGTTTGATTACGATGTAAATATTCCGCTCATTAATGCGCTTGGATTAAATTCTCCGCCACAAAAAACCTATACTCTGCGCCCTGATTCTGTAGGATTTCCTATTTATACAGATTTTATAGGTGAAAAAATACTTGAATCAAGTAATTTGAATGGAGGAAGTATCGATTTTTATTCATCAGAAAATCCAAACAATGGAAAAAGATGTTTACTTTGGCGAGATTGTAACCAATATGGAACGGTTGGATTTGACTTTCAGCCGGACAAAGATTTAAGCCAGCTACGTGGAAATACCTATGCTTTAAGTCTGCTTGTGAGAGGGAATTCATCAAATACATCTTTTGATTTGCGTTTTATTGATACCAAAACAGGAAGCGCCGATCATCCTTGGAGAATGAATTATACAATAAACGACAGTAAAATTACTTGGGATAATAAATGGCATAAACTTTATATTCCTCTCACAAATTTTTACGAGGGAGGTTCTTGGGATACAGGAAACTGGTATAATCCAATTGGAGCTTTTGACTGGAAAGCTGTGGATAGATTTGAAATTGTTTCGGAACAGGGTTCATTATCAGGAAAAAAACTTTGGTTTGACAATATTCAAATTGCCAATATGGATACAGCAAAAATATATGAAAATTCTTCAGGGATTTCTATTCTTTCACAAAAAAATACAAATTTAAGTATCTCTCCTAATCCTGTTATCAATAATGCGGAGATAAGCTATACTATTTATAAAAATGAGGATATTGATATTTCCATTTATAATCTATCAGGGCAAAAGATAGAAACAATCATCAATAAGACCCAAAATGCAGGCACATATACTGTGGATTGGAATAGGACAAACACTTCAAAATCGTTGAAATCAGGAGTATATATTTGTTGTTTAAAGACAAAAAATCAAAATATCTCCATAAAATTAATTTTGATTTAAATATTTAATGGACACAGCTCATATTCAATATATGCGCCAAGCTCTTTTGGAAGCTCACAAAGCCCTTGAAAAAGACGAAGTTCCTATAGGAGTTGTTGTTGTTTGTCAGGATAGAATCATTGCCCGCGGACATAATCTTACCGAAACGCTCAACGATGTTACCGCTCACGCCGAAATGCAAGCCATTACCGCCGCTGCAAATTTCCTTGGAGGAAAATATCTTATCGATTGCACACTTTATGTTACAGTTGAACCTTGTGTAATGTGTGCAGGAGCGCTCGCTTGGTCACAAATAAGCAAAATTGTTTATGGCGCACCTGATGAAAAAAGAGGTTTTTCTCGTTTTGCACCCAATGCTTTACATCCAAAAACAGAAGTTGTATGCGGAATTTTGGAAGATGAATGCAAGCAATTGATGAAGAATTTTTTTAAAGGGAAAAGACGGATAACAATCTAATAATCTTTCTTTTAGTTAATTCCTTTTTTATATTTTTTCAAAAAACCTCTATCATATTTAAAATTTTCCTGTTAAATTCGTTATTTTTATTAATTTATATTAAAAAAATACATATATTTGCTGCCTAATAATATTTTTTAAATATACAATGCCTTTTAAAAATCTATTTATTAATATTTAAAGTGGTAAATCTATGAAAAACAAAATCAAATTACTCTTGTTCCTGTTTTTTGTCGGTTCAGGAATACTCTTTGCACAGTCTCCTCTAAAGGGAACTGTTACGGACGAAAACGGAGAACCAATTGTTGGAGCTTCAGTTTTAATAAAAGGGACTTCGCAAGGTACAGCAACAGATGCCGAGGGTAAATTTACCCTAACGGTTCCTGCTGGGAGCAAGTATCTTATTATATCGTACGTTGGAATGGAGATACAGGAAATCCCTATCGTTTCTAATCCACGGGTTGTTTTAGTTAATAAGGGTTCACAATTAGATGAAGTTGTTGTAACAGCATTGGGTATAAAAAAAGACCGCAAGGCTTTGGGGTATGCTGTTGAAGATGTAAAATCGGAAGAGTTGATGCGTAACAAGCAAGTGAATGTTATAAACTCGCTCTCTGGTAAAATTGCCGGTGTAAATGTAACGCAGTCCTCAGGCGCTGCCGGTAGTGGTTCGCAGATTATTTTACGGGGTGGTACTTCTGCTAGCGAAACTCGTGATAATCAACCTCTCTTTGTGGTTGACGGCGTTATTTATGATAACTCATCATCGGTGGTAGGAAACTCGGCGTTTGACGGAGCCGGATCAAGTTCGTCCACTATGTCTAATCGCGTGATGGATATCAACCCAGAAGATATAGAAAACATATCAGTGTTGAAAGGTCCTGCCGCTTCCGCGCTTTACGGTTCGCGGGCTTCTGCCGGTGTTATTCTTATTACTACTAAAAAGGGAAAGGAAGGAGCTGTAGAAGTAAACTTTTCGACTAAATACATCTCTTCGTGGGCAAAATATCTGCCGGAAACCCAGACAAAATATAAAAGAGGTTATATGGAAGACCAATATGATTCTGGCGGAAACTATACCGGTACCATATTCAATAATTTTTCCTATAATTCATGGGGAGAAAAGATGAGTGCGTCAGATCTTGTGTATGATAACATTGGTAATTTCTATCAGAATGGAGGTATCTACGATACAAATCTTAGTGTATCCGGCGGAACAAAGAACAGTAATTTTTATTTATCCGGTTCTTATTACGATCAGGGTGGTATTATCCCTACTACCGGTTATACTAAATCCACGCTCCGTTTTAATGGCGAGCAAAGATATGGTATCTTCACTTTTAGTGCTAATGCCGCCTATTCCGATGCCGCTACACAAAAAACCCTTACTTCTGCTGCACTTTATAATTCTCAAGGTACTGGAGCGCTTTACGCAGTTAACACATGGTCCCCAAGTGACGATATGAGTCATTATCTCAACGAAGACGGAACGCGTTATCGTATGTTTGGTGACTTACTCGACCCTTGGGATGAACGTGATAATCCATATTGGATAATCAACAAAAACAAATTATACGATTCAACCGAACGTTTTACCGGCAACTTTAATGTGAAAGCTGATATCACAAAATGGTGGTGGATAGCTTACCGAATGGGTGTTGACTCTTATACAACAGAAAACCATACCCGAATAGCTCCTGAAGGTGCTGTCAAATTGGAATGGCAAAATGGTATGATGAGTGATAATACATTACGCTTCAAGTATCTGTCAACCAATTTGATGACTAATCTTAATAAAAAACTTGGCGATTTCGATCTTAATTTAATGTTGGGAACATCAACTGATAACACTCATACAAATACACATTATGAGATGGCATGGAATTTTCAGGTGCCGAACTTTTACGCTACCGATAACGCTACATCTGATAATCGAAACTTCAAAACTTATCTATCGGATAAGCGATTGGTTGGCGTGTTTGGAGAGTTTCGAGCAGATTGGAGAAACGCTATATTTTTTACAGTAACTGGCAGAAATGACTGGACTTCTACGCTCCCTATTGAGAACCGTTCTTATTTTTATCCTTCATTCAACGGAAGTGTGGTATTTACTGAATTTTTGCCGAAAATGTCTTGGTTAAATTTTGGTAAAGTACGTGTTTCTGGAGCAAGGGTAGGTAAAGATACCGGCCCTTATGAAACAAATACTGCTCTTTGGCCTGTAGCTACTTATATTGGTGGTAAAGTGGGAGTAGGCAACAGTTGGACACGCGGTAATCCATACATTAAACCTGAGATGACAGAATCAACAGAACTTGGCTTGGAATTGCGTTTTCTCGATAATCGTCTGAAGATGGATGTGGCTTACTATACAAACAACTCTTATAATCAGATTCTTTCACCACGTGGACCTCAATCTACTGGTTATATTTTTACTTCTATTAATGCCGGTAATGTTTATAACAAAGGAATGGAATTGGCAATTAGCGCCACACCAGTTCAAAATAAGGTTTGGAGTTGGGAAACGAGCATCAATATAGCAGGAAACCGTGGTACAATGGACGGACTACTTCCTGGCATGGACATTATGTATGTAACAGATGTTCAATACGGTAATGCCAAAGCAGCTTCTTTCTCAGGTGGCGATTTTATGGCCATCTCCGGTTCTCAATATTTACGTACTACAGATGGAGAAATCATTCTTGACAAAAATGGTATGCCTACTTATGATAAAAGTACGGCACACCAAGTTGGGAATCGTGAACCTAAGTTGACCGGAGGTTGGAACAATACTATATCCTACAAAAACTTTACATTCAACATGTTGTGGGAATTCCGTGTTGGAGGAGACGTGTTTAATGGAACAAAATACGCTATGACTCAAACCGGTACAAGCAAGTTCTCGGGAGATGTTCGAGATCATCTCGTTATTGATGGGGTTGAAAATGTAGGTACTGCTGATGCACCTGTGTATGAAGTACGTCATTATGAATGGTTTGCTGATCAGGCTTATGATTTCAACGGTGTCAGGATGAGTGGCGCAAACATAATAAAAGGTTACTATACCGGATATTACAATTATGAAACCGCAAATTACATTACCAAAGTTAATTCGCTCCGTTTACGCACTGTTTCCGTGAGCTATGATATACCTCGTACATTCCTCGACAAGTTGAAGGTTATTAAACGTGCTTCTCTTTCTGCATCAGCTAATAACCTTTTATTGTTTACCAATTACGAAGGAGATCCTGAAGTTGCTGCTGCAGGTTCAGGGCGCGGAGGTTCATCTTCAGTAGGGTTCGATTATTGCGGTGTACCTGCGACTCAAAGCGTATCCTTTGGAATGAATATAACTTTCTAAAATATTTTGCAAAACAACATAAATTTTATATTAGTATGAAAAATATAATAAAATCAATAATAATAAGTCTTATAGGTGTGTTTTCCTTTACATCCTGTAGTGATTGGCTGGATGTAAATGTTGATCCGAATACACCTACAGACCAGAGTGCAACGATAGAAAACCGTTTGCCACATATTCAATTCTACGCAAATGACGCTTATCAGTTTGCAAGTATGCGTACATTTATGGCAATGGGTGATATGACAATGAACAGCCGTACTTCTACTTATGGTTATGCTGCACAATGGCAGGTTTCCACATCTTGGGTTACAACACCTTACCAGTGGTTTTTTGTTGGTGCAGGCTCCAATCTTCAGATACTATATGATAAAGCTATGGAACAGGAAGCATGGTATTATGCCGCTGCTTCACGCCTGATACATGCATATGGTTATATGTTGATGACTGATCTATACGGTGAAATGCCTTATACAGAGGGACTTGGCTCGAGCTCAACTCCCAAATATGATAATGGTAAGACCATTTACCTGGGTTGTCTTACTGAGATAGATGAAGCTATTGAACTGTTACAAAAAACTCAGGCACCAAATGTTCCCGCACTTTCGTTAGGAGATACTTGGGCTAATGGAGACGTAAGCAAGTGGTTAAAAATGGCTTATCTGCTGAAAGCGCGCTGGATTAATAAATTAAGTAAGAAACAGCCCGGAAGTTATAAGGAAGGCAAGTGGGATGCTGATGAAATTCTGTCATGTTTGGATAAAGCGCAACAAAGCAATGCGGATGATGTTATTTACGACCATACAGATGATTATGGACCGTCACGCGATGTGCTCGGTTGGAATGAACCTGTTGATTATTCTCCTATGTACTCCGTGCTGGGTATGAACTCTAATTATTATGTTACTCAGATGATGATTGATAATTTTAGTAATTTTGCTGGTTCCGGAATAGAAGACCCGCGCGCGGATCACGTAATTCCTTGGGCATACTCAATAAAGGGTGCGGACTCACCGACAGGTTTGAAATGGGTTGGTAATTGGCGACGTACTGCTGGTATTGATATGCATACTTTAGTTCGCCTTCAGAAGCACCCATACACAACCTCGTACGATGCAAGTAAAGGCGGTTGGTATGTCAATACCACAGATGCCTCTCTTAAAGGAGACACTATTTATGTACAGGCAACTTGTGGTTCTAAAGGTTATGGTGGTTTCAGTAGTTTGTTGTATGAAAAAGTTAAAGGTGATGCTAAATCCCGTCAGTCTGGTATTTTCTATGCACGTCCTTCTTCTCCGACCTGGATTGCAACTTATCACGAAGCTTGCTTTATCAGAGCAGAGGTGAAGTTTAAGCAAGGAGATAAGGTTGCTGCTTTTAACGCATATAAGGATGGTATCAGAGCTAATATGGAATTGATGAATCAGAAACTAAATGTCTGGGTGGGCGAAGATTCCAATTTAGCAGATTGTCCATCATTTACTCCAATGAAACAAAGTGATATGGATAATTATATTGCCAATGCAATTGGCACCGAAAGTAATATCACTTTGGCTAAAATTATGACTCAAAAGCGTATGGCAATGTTATGGTCATTAGAGGTCTATAATGATATGCGTCGCTATGATTACGATTCTAATGTATTTTTGAATTGGCAAATTCCCGCCGAGTATTATCAAAACACTGCTGCTCAAAAGAATATTCCATTAGGTAAGCAGCTCCGACGTTGGCAACAATGTTCGCATGAACTCAATTATAACGCTGCTAACTTGCAAGCAATTGGAGCCGAAGTTCCCGGAGCGAATATGTCAAGTGAAGCATGGAATAAGGATGACGCTGTGTGGTCAATCAATGTATGGTGGGATTCTGACCAACAATAGAAATAAAAAATTTTATTTTATTAAACATAAGAAGTTTACTTAAACTTCTTATGTTTTTTTATTACTGATGTGATACTATGAATAAGATTATCTACTTTTTTATCTTTTTGATGGTTTCGTGCCAATCTGTAAATCACATTCAAAATGGAATTTTACCGCTTAAAAATAAAAATGCTATTACCGGAAACGAATTTGTTAAAAAAACACTGTTGCTTAGCAGCAACGAAAGAGAAAATCTTATTGCAAAAGAGATAATAGCAGGTAACTTTCCTAATTTTATGCGAAAATGGGAAAAAATAAATGTCACATTAACTCTGTCGGACAAAAAGATTATCAATGCATATTATTATGTTTTGCCCGATTATCTGATGATTGGAAGCGACAAAGATTTTTGTCGAATGCCGATGCAACCTAAAACTGCTCAAAAAATAGCCGATAAGTTTAATTGCTTTTTAAGCACTCGAAAAATTTGTAATGATATTTATAAGGCGGCAAAAGTAAAACTTGAACCTTATCCGTTAACAATAAATAGAGATTCTTTACTCACTTTTTATCAACACAATCAAATTATCGAAAATCAAAGAAAAGGGAGAAAGGGATTAATCGCAGGAATAAAAAAAGATGTTGTTATTTCTTCAGCTATTTCTCAAAGCAGCAAACCCAACAGAGTAGCTATATATGGTTGGCATAAATTAGACGGAACACCTATTCAACCTTTATATACAGGACACGTAGATTGGTATGTGGATTATAGCCACGGAATAAGATTGGTTTGGCGTACAATTTATATTGATGGAAAACCTATGGATTATACAGACGTATTAAATAATCCGGAGTTGTCCTCAATTATCTGCGACGAAAGCGAATGTAATTTTTACGCATATCCATATAATAAAAATGAAAAAAAGTAATTTGGAGAAAATTATATGAAAAAAATCCTGAATATCTATATTTTAACGCTGATATCTTGTATCTCGTATGCATCTTCCTGGATTCGAGTAAATCAAATCGGTTACTTGGAAAACGACATAAAAGTTGCGGTATGGATAAGCAAAGAGAATAAAATCATTTCAAGATTTCAAATAATTGATGATAAAACCGGGAAAATTGTTTATAGCGGAACAAAAAATCGTCAGACAGGAAAACAACACGCATTTGAAAGTTCTGCAAGACTGGATTTTTCGAATTTTACAATACCCGGGACATATAAAATCCTGACAAACGATGCAGTTTCTGAAGCATTTAAAATAGGAAATGATATTTATTTTGGAGCTGCAGACATTCCATTAAAATATATGCGTCAGCAACGTTGTGGATTTAACCCGTACTTGAAAGATTCTTGCCATACACACGATGGAATTACCGTTGGCGATCCGGAAGGAAAACGTGATGGCAAATATTACAACACTATTGGCGGTTGGCATGACGCTTCAGATTATCTGCAATACGTAACTACTTCTGCTAATGCTGTTTACCAAATGCTTTTTGCTTACAATCAATATCCTGAAGTTTTTGGTGATTATTATCAGGCAAACGGATTGGAAGGGAAAAACGGCATTCCAGATATTTTGGATGAAGCAAAATGGGGATTAGATTGGTTGGCGAGAATGAATCCTGACTCAGCAACATATTTCAATCAGTTAGCAGACGATAGAGATCACGCGGGAATGATTTTGCCTCCCCAACAAAAAGTGGATTACGGTTGGGGAACAGGAAAAGAACGCCCGGTTTATTTTTGCAGTCCTAAACCGCAGGGGTTGAGGAAATATAAAAACAGAAGCACCGGCTTAGCTTCTACACTGGGGAAATATGCATCTTCTTTTTCATTGGGAGCTAAAACTTTAGAAAAATATTATCCTGAATTTGCCGAAATGCTTAAACAAAAGGCAAAAGATGCCTACAAAAAAGGAACGGAAAACCCCGGAGCTTGCCAAACAGCTTCGTGTGTATCTCCTTACTTTTATGAAGAAGATAATTGGGCTGATGATATGCAATTGGCAGCATCTGAAATATATTCCCTCTCGGGCAATAATAAATTTTTGATGGAGGCGGTAAATTATGGTCGTTTGGAACCGATTACACCATGGATGGGAGCCGACTCTGCAAAACATTATCAATGGTATCCGTTTATCAATCTCGGAAAATATCAAACCATAATACAAAATACCAATTCACGCACGAAAGCTGAATTTATCCGCAATATGAAAAGTGAACTCCAACGTGTGAAAGACCGCGCAGGAAATGATGCATTTATGAACGGAATTCCTTTTATTTGGTGTTCGAATAATTTGACAGTTGCATTTATAACTGAATGCCGACTTTATAATGAATTGACAAACGACGATTCTTTTCTTGAAATAGAAACAGCTATGCGCGATTGGCTTTTTGGATGCAATCCGTGGGGAACATCTATGATTATTGGTTATCCTGAAAATGGTGATTTTCCTTCCGATCCTCATTCTGCTTTTACTCATTTACACCAAATGCCAATAACAGGAGGATTGGTGGATGGACCTATTTATTCTTCCATTTTCCAGTCATTAAAAGGAGTTCATTTAACAAAAGATGATACTTATGCAGAATTTCAATCCGATTATGTTGTTTATCATGATGATTTTGCCGATTATTCCTCCAACGAGCCCACAATGGACGGAACCGCTTCTTTAACATATTATTTGGGATATTTAAACGCTCAAGCAACAAAGAAAAAAGAAATAGAAGGAGGAATAATTCGGGGTAATCCGATGGAAAAGAAAATAGCATTGGTTTTCACGGGACATGAATTTGCAGATGGAGCAAAAACCATTTCAAATACATTGAAAAAGAATAACATAAAAGGGAGTTTTTTTCTTACGGGAGATTTTTACAGAAAGTATTCTCGCATTGCAAAAAAACTACAGGAAGAAGGAAATTATATGGGTCCTCATTCCGATAAGCATTTATTGTATAATGATTGGACAAAACGTGACAGTACAATCATTTCAAAAGAGAAATTTGAAAAAGATTTAAGTGAAAATTATGAAGCAATGGAAAAAGCCGGCTTGAAGATTGATGAGCCGCGCTATTTTATTCCTCCTTATGAGTGGTATAACAATCAAATTGCAGATTGGGGAAAAGAAATGGGAGTAAAGATTATCAATTTCACGCCGGGAACTGGTTCCAATGCCGATTATACAACACCGGACATGAAAAATTATCGCTCCTCGGAGATAATTTATAATAACATTCTAAAATACGAAGAAGAACAAACATTAAATGGGTGTTTCCTTTTATTGCACATTGGAACAGACCCAAAAAGAACCGATAAATTTTATAATCGTTTATATGATTTAGTAAAGGAAATGAAAATACGTGGATATGAGTTTATTCGAGTGGATGATATGATGAACAATTAAGTTCATTCAAATCAATAGTTGAAATTAATCACCACCAATTCGCTTTGGCTTCCAATTCTATATTGAGGTCCCCAAAGTCCTAATCCGGAAGACACATAATAATTGGTTTTCCCTTTTTTCAAATATCCGTAACCTAACTCAAACATTTGTTTCACAATTAAGTTCCCCGGGAAAAATTGTCCGTTGTGTGTATGACCTGAAATCTGCAAATCTACTTTGTTTTCTTCGGCTGCTTTTAAATCAGAAGGTTGATGGTCAAGAAGAATAATTGGCTGAGATTTATCGATGTTTTGCAAGATTTCTCCCAAATTTTTTCGATGATAATTGGTTTTATCATCTCTACCTGCAATGTAAAACTGATTTTGAACCAAAACAACACTGTCTATCAATAATTTTATTCCTGCTTTTTCGTAAAAATTCGCAATAATATCGGTTCCTTCGCCAAAATGCTCGTGATTGCCAAAAATAGCATAAATACCCATAGGTGCTTTAATTTGCAACAATTCTTCTTCCATTTTTTGTTTAACAACGGGTTGTATGCTGCGATCTATTAAATCTCCCGCAATTAAAACTAAATCGGGTTGTTGTTCATTTATCATTTCCACGTATTTTTTCAGACGTTTTTTATCAATTGAAATCCCAAGATGAACATCGCTCAAAGCAACAATTTTTATGCTTTTGTTTTTCTTGGCTTTTTCTGTTTCTATTTTAAGATGAACAATATTTGGATGATTAAATTTATAATTACCCATAATCATTGCAACAAAAATCACAAACACGCTTATCATCATTGCCCAAAACCGAAATGAAATTATATCCGTTTTAATAAGAGGAAACAGCTTATTTATTAACAGTAAAATATCTGTTGCAAGAAAAGAAAGTGTAAGATAAACAAGAACGAGAAGAAAACTATCGCCCAAAAAAGTAATCGTTTTTGCTATTGTAAGTGGAAAATAATTTCCAAAAATCATTCCAACAAAAAATAACAAAAAAAGTACTATTGATGAAATGATATAAATGTTTTTCCACGTGGGGGATAAATAATTTGACGCCTGTCCGCCTCGCACAAGAATATAAGCCATCATCGATAGGAAAAAGGCAAGTATAAAAGCAAAAAATCCGTATTTCATCTTAAAAATCGTATTTTAAATTATTAAAAAGGATGAGTGGAAACTCATCCTTCAGAAAATATTGGTTAGTAAATATTAGAAATTTATTTTTCTATTAGTTCCATCGTATCTGAAGCAATCATATATTCCTCATCGGTGGGTATAACAACTACTTTTACTTTGGATTCCGGCTTAGTTATTTCTATTTCTTTACCTCGAATTTTGTTTTTTTCTTTGTCTATTTCAACGCCTAAATAACTTAATCCTTCACAAACCCGCTCACGAGTAATAGTTTGATTTTCACCTACGCCTCCTGTAAATACAATCACATCTACTCCATTTAACACCGCAGCATAAGCGCCAATGTATTTTTTTATACGATATTCATACATAGCCAATGCTAATTCTGCTCTTTCGTTCCCTTCTTCGATGGCTTTTTCTATATCGCGCATATCCGATGAAAGTCCTGACACTCCAAGAACTCCACTGTGTTTGTTAAACAATGTAGTTGTGGCAGATGTTCCTATCATTTCTTTATCCATCAAGTATGTTACAACACCTAAATCAACATCTCCTGAACGAGTTCCCATCATTAAGCCTTCTACAGGGGTAAATCCCATAGAAGTATCTACAGATATGCCATTGTCAATAGCTGTAATGGATGCGCCGTTTCCAATATGAGCTGTAATTACTTTGGGTTTTGTACAGTTTAGTTTTAAGAATTCGCACGCCCTTTTTGATACATAACGGTGGCTTGTACCATGAAATCCGTAACGCCTGATACCGTATTTTTTATACAATGAATACGGAATTCCATACATATACGCGTGTTCAGGCATAGTTTGATGAAAAGCAGTATCAAAAACGGCAGCTTGAGGTGTGTTTGGAAGCAATTCTTGAATAGCATAAATTCCTGCCAGATTTGGCGGATTATGTAATGGGGCTATTTCGATACATTCTTCTATTTGTTTTATCACTTCATCGTTAATAATAACACTGGAGTTAAAACGTTCGCCTCCGTGAACCACACGATGTCCAACGGCATCAATTTCTTCCAAACTTTCAATAGCGCCATGTTTTTTACTGGTTAAAACTCCCAAAATGTATTCAATGGCTAATTGATGTTCCAACACTTCTCCTTCAAGTTGGACTTTTTGTCCGTCTCGGCGTGTGTGTTTAAGGAAAGAACCTTTCATCCCGATTTTTTCAACTCCTCCGGAACCAAGAACTTCTCCGGTTGCCATATCAAATAATTTATATTTAACGGAGGAGCTTCCGCAGTTTAAAACTAATATTTTCATACCTAATTCCTCCATTATTTTATAATATTTCCTTCGTCATCGTAAGTGTAGAATCCTCTTTTTTGACTCACTCCAAAATGTTTTGCTCTGTTCATACGTAATAATACGGGCGACGGTTTGTATTTTACGTGTCCGTATTCATCATAAATATTTTCCATCAATTTCACTATTTTTTCTATTCCCAATTGGTCTGCTGTGCGGAAAATTCCTTGACGATGTCCGTAACCAACCGTCATAATTTTATCAATATCTTCAGCTGAAGCAATTCCTTCCATCAACATGGAACAAGCTTCGTTTAATTGTATCAGGAATAATCTTACGCTAACCAATCCGGCAGATTCTAAAACTGCAACATACTGATGATTAATCATTTTAGCAAACTTGCATACTTTTTCATAGGTTTCATCGGATGTTTCCAAACCACGCACAATTTCAATTAATTGTGATTCAGGCATATTAGCAAGAAAATGTAACCCAATACATCTCTCTTTATATTCCATTTCGGAAGCCAAATCCGAAACAACAACAGTAGTTACATTAGAAGCAATAATAGCGGTGGGAGATAATACTTTCTCCAGTTTTAGGAAAACCTCTTTTCGTTCATTCAAACGCCTTTCACCTGTCATATTATCGTAACGAATTGCCTCAATTACAAAGTCGCAATAGATAAAATCTTCATAATTTGTTGTTCCCGTAATACGTCCCAGAATAGTTCGCTTTTCACTCCCGGTTAATCCCCAATGGAGAATTTTTGCATCCAATTTTTCTTCAATTCTTTTAAATGCATTGGCTATTTGTTCTTCTGATGGTTCTAAAAACACAACTTCTATTCCGTGGGAAGCAGCAATGGTTGCAATTACGCTTCCATCTTTTCCGCAGCCAACTACGCCAATTTTAGAAAAAAGTGTTCTTTTTCTAATTCGTTTACTTAATCCGTACCTTTCAATAGGTTCTCTTGATATGTTGAGCATACTCTATTTTTTATTTTTAAGTCCGATGGCTTGATTTGCAGTTATGGTAATCATTCTTACGATGTCTTCTACCGAACATCCGCGCGATAAATCGTTTACCGGAGCGGCTATTCCTTGTAAAATAGGACCAATTGCTTGTGCTCCCGAAAAACGTTCCACCATTTTATAGCCGATATTTCCCGCTTGTAAATCGGGGAAAACAAGTACATTTGCTTTTCCTGCCACAGCGCTTCCGGGCGCTTTACTTGCACCAACCGAAGGAACTAATGCTGCGTCTGCCTGTAATTCTCCGTCAATTTGCACATCCGGAACCATCTCTTTTGCAATACGCGTTGCCTCAATTACTTTATCAGATAATTCATGTTTTGCACTTCCTTTGGTAGAAAAACTCAACATTGCTACGCGCGGTTCAAATCCACATATAGCACGGGTTGTTTGCGCTGTAGCAACAGCAATTTGTGCTAATTCTTCCGCCGTTGGATTGGGATTTACAGCGCAATCTGCAAATACGAGCAATCCGTTTTCGCCATATTGTGTTGCAGGAGTAAACATTAAAAGTGCACCGGAAACTACTTTAATACCGGGAACAGTTTTAATTATCTGAAAAGCCGGACGCAATACATTTCCCGTTGTGTTTCTTGCTCCGGCAAGTTCTCCATCGGCATCACCGTTTTTTATCATCAAACAAGCAAAATAAAGCGGATCTTTCACCAATTTTGATGCTTCTTCAGGCGTCATTCCTTTTTCTTTTCGTAAATTATAAAGTAAATCGGCATATTCTTTTGCTTGTATGTCATCTTCAGTGTTGATTATTGCTGCTTCTTTGATGTAAGTCAATCCGTTTTCTTCAGCTAATTTCAGTATTTCATCTTTGTTTCCAAGCAGCGTTAATTTTGCAGCTTTCTCTTTTAAAATTATATCTGCAGCTTTCAACGTTCTTGGCTCTGTCCCCTCGGGTAAAACAATGTGTTGCAAATTGTTTTTTGCACGCTGCATTATTTCGTCTAAAAGTTTCATAGTCTTTGTGTTATAAATTAAATCGATTAAAGTAATGATGTTTGAAATGTTAAATTTCGGTATTCCCTACAAAGGTAAAAAAGATTTTTGGCAAAAAGAAACGATTGCAAAAAAATAAATAAAAATTCTATTTTTATCAATAAGCGAAAATAAAAAAGAAAAAACGTATTTTTGCAGAATTATTTTTTAGACAGAAAACGAATGAAAAAAATCTGTGTATATTGCGCATCGAGCAGTAAAATCAATTCAATATACTTTGAAACGGCTGAAAAGTTAGGGAAGATATTTGCCGATAACGATATTGAATTGATTTACGGCGGCGGTTCTGTGGGTTTAATGGGGGCGCTGGCAGATACCATAATGAATTCAGGTGGGAAAGTTACCGGCGTTATTCCTCGTTTTATGTGTGAGGTAGAATGGCATCACAATGGAATAAGCGAGTTGATTTTGACGGAAACTATGCACGAACGAAAAGAAAAAATGGCAAATTTGGCAGATGCTGTGGTTGCCTTGCCCGGAGGTTGCGGTACCATAGAAGAACTCATGGAAGTAATTACTTGGAAACAGCTTGGAATTTTTAACAAACCGATTGTTATTTTGAATGTAAATGGATATTATACACATCTAATAGCGCAACTCGAGCAAGCCGTGAAGGAAAATTTTATGATAGAAAAACACAAGGAAATGTGGAGCGTAGTAGAAAAAGCCGAAGATGTGATGGAAGCAATAAACAATGCAACATCATGGGATGAAACTGCAAGAAATTTTGCCAAGATTTAAGTGAAAAATGTTTCAAAACGATACTCCCATATTATCCACAACCAAAACTGAAACGGTACAAACATCAAAACCCGTATTCAAACCAAAAGTTTTTGTAAAACCCACACACATTACAAAAATAAAAGTTGATTCGGCTCTTTTGAAAGACAGTTTATTACGGGTGGATTCTATACAGAGAGCGAATTCGTTGAAAGCGGTTATTGTTCAAAAACCATCCGGGTACGAAGGAAAACAAATACCTTCCTTTCCCAATACCGAATCTTGGACTTTCATAGTTATTTGTATGCTGTTTTTATTGTTTGTGGGAAGCGTAAAAAATTCTGCCGGTATTTTGTGGGCAAATGTAAAATCTATTTTTAAAAGTAAAGATTCTTCATATTCTTATCATACCACATCTACCATAAATTTAATAGAATATAAAATATTTTCTACTCTTTTCTTTTTAGGTGTAATTTCTCTTTTTGTGTACGAGGCGTTTTACAATACTCCCACAGATTTTCAATTTATTACCTTTGCCAAAATATTTGGCATAAGTGTAGCTTTTTATATAATAAAAATATTATTGATAGAATTTATAGGAAATGTTTTTTTCTCCTTGAAGCAAATAAAGTTATTTAAAGATACGTATTTTAATCTCGTTTTATTATCCTCCATAATCCTTTTTCCTGTTTTGATATTAAAAACATATCACCCCAATATGTGGCAAATTCCGTTTAATCAGATAGCCGTTTTTTTACTGCTTATTTTTTATATTTTACTGCTTATCAAAGTTTTTCAAATATTTTTCACAAAAATATTGGATTGTTTTTATATTTTTTTGTATCTTTGCACCCTCGAAATTTTACCATTATTCTTATTATTTCGAGTGTATAATTTGATAGTGTAATTTTTTATTATTAAAAACGTAAAACCTTGAAAATTAAAAAGATACTTATATCTCAACCTCGTCCTACAACAGAAAAATCCCCTTATTTTGACATCATTGAGAAGTATAATGTTAAGATAGATTTTCGTCCGTTTATCAAGGTTGAACCGGTTTCTGCAAAAGAATTTCGCACACAGCGAGTTTCAATTTTAGACCATACAGCAATAATTTTTAATGCCCGCCACGGTATTGATCATTTTTTCAGACTGTGTGAAGAATTGAGAGTAAACGTTCCTGAGACCATGAAGTATTTTTGTGTGTCAGAAACTGTTGCTTTATATTTGCAAAAATATATTCAGTACCGAAAAAGGAAGATATTTTACAGTCCAACTGGAAAATTTTCCGATTTATCGGTGTTGCTTAATAAACATGCAGACGAAAAATATCTTTACATCACCTCCGATGTTAGAAATGATGAAACAATGTCTTGTTTGGAAAACAGTAAAATTAGTTTCAGCCAGGCAATAATGTACAAAACCGTAAGTAATGATTTTCAACCGGGAGAAGATATTAACTACGATATGTTTATCTTTTTCAGCCCGTCAGGAATAAACTCATTATTGAAGAATTTCCCTGATTTTAAACAAGAAGATGTTCAAATAGGATGTTTTGGAGCTAATACCGCGCAAGCAATAAAAGATGCCGGATTGCGCTTGGATTTGGAAGCTCCGACAAAAGAATTCCCGTCTATGACAATGGCGCTGGACAGTTTTTTGAGAGAAAACGGCAAAAAAGAAAAAGCGAAGAAATAAGTCCATAATTTAAAGTTTATATATTTCCTATCCCAATTGTATGTTTTTTCGTACTTTTGGGATATTTTTTCAATAGACATCAGCCACTGGACTCTTAGATTTTAGAGTTTGATTTTTTAAAATTTCTGACAATGTTCGGTTTTTTGTCTAATGTCTGAAATCCGAAATCTAAAAAATGTACACTTTCCCGAAAAAAGAACATTTGTGTGGAAACAAAAACATTGAAAATCTCTACACAAACGGAAAATCATTCTTAATTTATCCGTTGCGGATTGTGTATTTGCAAATAGAAAAAGAAGAGGTACCCGTAAGAGTGATGGTAAGCGTATCGAAAAAGAAATTTAAACGGGCTGTAAAAAGGAATAGAATTAAACGGTTAATACGTGAAACCTATCGCTTAAATAAAAATGAATTGATTGCTTATGCTGAACAAAATGATATAAAACTGCACATCGCATTCCAATACATTGCTGCGGAAATAGAAACGTTTCAGAAATTGAATGAAAAAATGCAGACAGCGTTAAAAAAAATAGAACAAAATTCACAAAAACATGAAAACGCTGAGGAAAATAGTTGAATTCATTGTGTTAATACCTGTATATATTTATAAATACAGTATCTCACCATTAAAGCCGCCTTCATGCAGATACACTCCAACCTGTTCGCAATATGCTATTGATGCGGTAAAAAAACATGGTGTAATTAAAGGAATTTATTTGGCAACGAAACGTATTTTAAGTTGTAATCCTTGGGGAGGAAGTGGTTATGACCCGGTTCCGGATGAGTTCAGTTTCAGAAAAAAATAGTATCTTTGCACGCTTTTTTGAATAAGGAATAAGGAATAAAAAACAAAGATTAAAAAGTAAAAAAGTTTTGAACAATTAAAAACAATCAAATAATAATTATTAATTCACGTGTGCTTGAACACCACGTTAAAAAAACAAGAAAAATGAAAAAACAAGTTTCAGTCGCTTTTATGATAAGCGGCATCGTTTTCACTACCTGTCTTATTGTTTCCAACATTATTGAACAAAAACTTATCAATATTGGTCCTATTGAAGCTACTGCGGGGCTGTTGATTTTTCCTATTTCCTATATTTTGAATGATATTATTGCAGAAGTGTGGGGATATAAAAAAGCCCGTTTGATAATATGGACCGGATTTTTGATGAATTTCTTTGCTGTTTTCGTGTTCCGTTTAAGCATTGTTGTGCCGGGTTCCGAGAATTTTACTCATCAAAATGAATTTGCTTTGGTGCTGGGAAACACGCTGAGAATTACCATTGCCAGTTTTATCGCTTTTCTTTTTGGTTCATTTACTAATGCATTTGTTATGAGTAAAATGAAAATTATGCAAAAAGGGAGGAATTTTTCGGCTCGTGCGGTGGTTTCCACACTTTTTGGCGAAGGATTTGATTCTTTGATATTTTTCAATATTGCTTTTTATGGGATGATTCCCACGAAAGCCATCTTAGTATTAATCCTCACTCAAACATTAATGAAAACCGGATACGAAATTATCGCACTTCCTTTAACGAATTACATTGTACGTTGGGTGAAAAAACACGAAGATACCGATGTGTACGACGAAGGAATTTCGTACAATCCACTGAAAGTGAAAGATATATAATTAAATAAAAAAGCCGAATAAAAATTCGGCTTTTTTATTGTGGGCGTTGACGGATTCGAACTGCCGACCACTTCCGTTTGTAAAAACGGAATGCTCTGAACCTTCCGATAGTTATCGGGATGATTTACATTGTTTTTTCTTCAATAAGTTTTTCAATCCTGATTCTGCTTTTCCACTTCTTGACTTCTTTTTCTCGATTAAATGCTTGCTCTTTATTTTCAAAATGCTCACAATAAGCAATTTTCCAGTCAGAAGATTTACCCGTAAATCCTTTTTTGTGCTTAGCATTATGTCTCCTTAGACGTTCACTCATATCATCGCAAGTAGCTCCGACATAATATTTATCAGTATTTTTTGAATAAAGGATATAAAAAGTACACATAAATAAAAAAGGTTGCCTTTTAATTGACAACCTTTGTGGGCGTTGACGGATTCGAACCGCCGACCCTCTGCTTGTAAGGCAGATGCTCTGAACCAGCTGAGCTAAACGCCCTTATTTTTTAGAAAAGCGATGCAAAGATACTGCTATTTTTTGAATTGACAAATTTTAGGAAAAAATATTCAAAGAAATATTTTTAATTTTTCCCGAACAACACTTTAAACGCTTCCTCTACTTTCCGCACTTGCACTAATTCTATCTTTATTTTCTTTAAATCCAAACTTTTAAGATTGATATTTGGGATAATAATTTTCTTAAAACCGAGTTTTTCGGCTTCCAAAATGCGTTGTTCAATTCTGTTGATAGGACGAATTTCGCCGGAAAGTCCAACTTCACCAGCCAAACAAACGTGAGGTTCGATTGCAATATCTACGTTTGAAGAAAGTATGGCTGAAATTACCGCCAAATCAATAGCCGGGTCGTTTACTTTAATTCCTCCGGCAATGTTCATAAATACGTCTTTCTGAGCTAATTTGAAACCGGCGCGTTTTTCGAGCACTGCCAGTAACATATTTAATCGTCTCAAATCGAAACCCGTGGAGGAGCGTTGCGGAGTTCCGTACGCTGCAGAACTTACCAATGCCTGTACTTCAATAAGAAAAGGACGGATGCCTTCAATAGCGGAAGCGATAGCAACTCCGCTCATTCCTTCATGATTTTGCGAAAGAAGAAGTTCGGACGGATTACTGACTTCACGCAATCCGTTTTGTTGCATTTCAAAAATACCCAATTCCGAAGTACTTCCAAAGCGATTTTTGATGGGGCGCAAAATGCGGTACATATAATGTTGGTCGCCTTCAAACTGCAAAACGGTATCTACAATATGTTCCAGTACTTTCGGCCCGGCGATGCTTCCTTCTTTGTTGATATGCCCGATAAGTAAAACAGGAGTTCCGCTCGTTTTACAGAATTTAAGTAAAGCTGCGGCGCATTCACGTACTTGCGACACGCTTCCGGGAGAAGATTCAATGGTTTCGGTAGTAATAGTTTGAATAGAATCCACGATTAAAATATCGGGATTTATGTTTTGAACGTGTACAAAAACTTGTTCCAACGATGTTTCTCCTACAACATAACATTCCGGATTTTTGTATCCGAGCCGTTCTGCACGAAGTTTTAATTGCTGTACGCTTTCTTCACCCGAAATATATAATGTGCGTTTTTCTTTCAAATTCAAAACGGTTTGGAGCACTAATGTAGATTTTCCAATGCCGGGTTCGCCTCCAATTAAAACAAGTGAACCATTTACTAATCCACCTCCTAAAACTCGATTAAGTTCATTATTGTTTGTACTAATGCGTGGCTCATTTAACGCTTCAACATCAGAAATCAAAATTGGTTTTTGTTTTTGAAATTCCAATCCGGCAATGGGAATTTTATTTGCAGGTTCTTTGCTGACAATTTCCTCCACATAGGTATTCCATTCTCCACAAGAAGGACATTTTCCTATCCATTTTGGAGAATCGATGCCACAATTTTGGCAAACGTACACAGTTTTTGTTTTTGCCATCTTATTTTAGATGATTAATTTGAATATTATTTTTTATTACTCTGGAACAGTTATTTCTTTTCTTCTTTACTTCTTGGAGATATAATCGAAGGAAGCATGTCGATTTTTTCTACGTTTTCCAATCCCCAACGGTTGGCTGATATTACTTCGGTAAGCATTGTTTTCATTTGTAAAGCCGCTATTTTTTTCAAATCACTATTAAGGGCAGCTTCCATTACTTGTTTTTTCCCCGCGTCTTGAATTTTATGTAAATCCTCACGACTTATAAGGTTGAAAAGATCTTCTTCAAAATAATAATATTTGAATTCCGGTTCCAAAGAAAGAATTTCCGGTTCAGGAAAAGAAACAATCCTTATTTTACGGTTTTCTTCGTCTTTTTCCCATACGCATTTTTCAAAATCATACCCAATCATCACTTTTGCCTGCACAATTACCAGCGCTTTTTTTGTGGAAGGAATAATTTTGAAAAGCTTTTTCGTTTCTTCATAATTATAAATTTCGTGAAATTGACCTTCGGCACACACAATTTTGAAAACCTTACGCATACTTTCAACGACGGTATGTGAACTTTCTATAATTTTCTTCTCTTTTCTATCGGCAGCGTATAATTTAAAAATAAGAAATGCAATCAATCCTCCGAGAGCTAATCCTAAAAGAAGTACTCCAATAATATTTGTTCCGCCGTAATTTGGTTTAATAAATACTGAATATAAATATCCGATAACTACAAGCACAGTTAGTGCCAATAATATACGGGTGATTTGTTTTATTTTTTTATTCATAAAATTTTGAAAGAAATTATTTTACAAATTAAACGAATTTCGTTTACATAAACAAAAAACATTCCATAGCTGAAGAAATATAGAATATTCTTAAAAAACTTACCATTGCCGATTTCCCTGAAGGATATTTTGACTATTGCAAGTAATTCTTGAAAAGAATTTAATAAAAACAAAATCAGCACAGGTTTGAGTACTTATGCTGATTTTGTCATTCGGGATATATTTTGTTTAATTTCTTTCAATTTTTTCTTTTACTATTTCCAAAATCTCTTTTTCTTTTTCTATTGCTTTTTGTTCCAATGCTTCTGCTTTAGCGATAATTGTGTTGGCGAAAGTTTTATCATTTAGTCCCGCACCATTTATTTTTACATTTAATCCGGCTCCTAATACAGCAGAACGAACTGCTAAAGCACCCACACCTGCATCCGAAACCGAATTTGGATTGCCGATTTCTGCCATAGCTTGGAGTATTTCCATAGCATTATAAGCGGTTTGCATCACTTGCAACGGAATTTCCATAGCGTATTTTGTTGCGTTTTGTATGGCTTCTGCTCGTTTAGATTTTTCTTCATCCGTATTTTTTGGCAGTCCGAATGCATCCATAATTCCATTGAAAGCGCGAGTATCTTCATCTATCAAAAACAATAATTTTTCCTGAATTGCTTTTCCTTTTTCTGCCCAATCGGAAAATTCTTCCCAGCGTTCATCCCATCCTTTTTTGTGTGCTGAAAGATTTGCCACCATCGTTCCCAAAGCTGCGCCCATTGCAGCCATTGTAGATGAAATGGAACCTCCGCCCGGCGCGGGACTTTCAGAAGCTGTTTCTTGGGTGAAGTTTTTTACACTCATATTCACCAACTTTTTCTCCGTATCGTCTTCAATTAAATATTCGATAATTTTCTTTTTCGGGTCAAACGGAGCAAGTTCATCCAATCCCATTGATTTTACGGCAATTTTCAGGATTTCTTCATCCGAAATTCCTACAGAACGATGTTGTTTTTTTAAGAAATATTTTCCGGCATCCAAAAGCACTTGCAAAGGAACACAACCGACCAATTCAGAACCAGTTACGCGTATTCCTCGCACAGATGCGCGCTCACAAGCCGTTTCAAAAAGTTGATGAAGCGAAGTAACTGTTGTATCGGTGAGATTAAATGACAACTGTGCAATTCCATATTCTTCAATGTACCAACCGATGCCTTTCACGCCTTTCAACAATCCGGGCGAGTAAACGGTGTTGCCTTTCTCGTCTTTTACAATTTTTCCGGTCAATGAATTTCCTTCCCGTTTTACACGCCCTTTTTCACGAATATCAAAAGCGATGGAATTTGCCCAGCGGGTAGAAGTGGTGTTGAGATTTACATTGTAGGCAATCAAAATATTTCTTGCACTCAATGCAACCGCTCCCGATTTTTTCACGGTTTCGGTAAATTCTGTCGGGCCGAAATCAGGTTTCCATTCGGGATTAGTGAGTTTTTGCGGAAGTCCTTCGTATTCTCCCGCTCTGCAAGAAGCCAGATTTCTGCGTTTCTCTTTTGTGCAGGCAAATTCATAAAAATAGCCCGGAATTCCGAGTTTGTCGCCAATTCTTTTGCCCAATTTATGCGCGTATTCCACCACTTCTTCCATTGAAATATTTTTTATCGGAATAAGAGGAAGTACGTCGGTTGCACCAAAACGAGGATGTTCGCCTTTGTGTTTGCTCATATCAATCACTTCCGATGCTTTTTTTACGGCACGAAAAGCCGCCTCGCAAACAGCTTCCGGTTCGCCAACAAAAGTTACCACCGTACGGTTGGTTGCTTTTCCCGGGTCAATGTCAATCACTTTTACGCCGTCCACCATTTTTATTTCATCCACGATTTGGCGGATAATCTCCATATTGTTTCCCTCGCTAAAATTGGGAACGCATTCTATAATTTGGTTCATAAAATTGAGATTTATTTTGGCTGAAAGCCATATTTAATTCAACCCAATGGCAACGCCTTGGGTTGATATATAACACATAAAAAAGCGTCCTGAAAGGACAATTTAATTAATCCGTCCACAGATATGTTTCATTATATTCAATTCTGTATTCTTTCAGAAACAATAAATATTCTTCCTGAAATGTCATTTTTTTATGATGTTCTTTCTGATTTTGAATATAATATTTGGTTTTGTCGTGCAAAGACGGGCTGACTGAAAATCCACCGTAACCGCCTTGCCAGGCAAAAGATTTGTAATAATTATCTTTGGTTTTAATCCAACGGCTGCTGTGTCTTTTTACTTCCTCAGTCATTTTTGCTAAAGTTATATTTTTCGACATTACACACAAAATATGTAAATGATCTTTTGTGCCATTAATCAAAATAGGGATGCATTCAATGTCTTTTAAGATACTTCCGATATAGGCATAAAGCTCTTTTTCTTCTTTTTCACGAATAACGACACTCGTTGTTTTGATGTGAAAAATCAAATGTACATACATTTTTGAGAGTGATTGCGACATACACAATGTTTTTAATTTGCCCTTTCAGGGCGCAATTTGGTTACTTTGCTCATTAACCCAAGGCGTTGCCATTGGGCTGAAATATATTGCCCTTTCAGGGCGAAATTTGAAGCGGAATTGTTTTTGAATTAGTTCAAATGTTTTTTATTTTTCTTGTTAATAAGTTTACCATTAAGAAATTTAGGAAATTAAGAATTGCCTAAATTTAACTCAATTTCTAAATGGTTATTTAACGCCACAAAAAGTCCCCCAAGGGGGATTTAGGGGGCTGTATAATATCTCTTTAAAATTTTCCGTTTCAAAAATAATAAAATTTGCTTTATTTCCTCTTTTCAAAACGCCGATATCATCTCTTTTTAACGCTTTTGCGGCACGGCAGGTGAGTGCAGCCCACGTTTCAGCCATCGAAAGTTTTTCCTTTGCACCAAAAATGGATGCTTGAACGAGTAAATTCCCCATTGGCGCGCTTCCCGGGTTCCAATCCGAAGCAATGACTAATGAACAGCCCGCATCAAGCAATTTACGTGCAGGCGCAAATTTCTCTCCCAAACCAATTGAAGCGCCCGGAAGCGCTACCGGAATAACATTGCTTCTGGATAATATCTCAATTTCTCTATCATCGGCATATTCCAAATGGTCCATGGAAACCGCGTCCATTTCCACAGCAAGTTTTGCCGTGTCGTTTGAAAACTGATCGCCGTGAATAACGACATCAAATCCCATTTTTTTTGCTTCCGAAAGATAATATTCAGAATCGGAAACAGAAAATGCTCCTTTTTCAACAAAAATATCCACTCGTTGGGCTAAGTTTTTCTTTTTTATTTCTGGAAGAAGATGTTGTACAACATCTTGCAAATATTCTCTTTCGTTTCCCGGAAAATCTTTCGGTTTGATATGCGCTGCCAGACAAGTCGGGATAAGTTCGGATTTTGTCTTTTGATTTGCCAACTGAATGGCTTCCAGCATTTTTAATTCATCTTCCACCGAAAGTCCGTAACCGCTTTTCACTTCGATGGTTGTAACGCCTTGCTGATACAGTTTCTCCGCACGCTGAACGATTAAATTTGTCAATTCTTCCAAACTTGCTTCCCGAGTTTTTTGTACTGTGCTCCAAATTCCACCGCCCGCTTCTGCAATTTCCAAATATGATTTTCCTTCCAAACGCATTGCGTAATCATCAGCGCGCGAACCAGCCCAACAAATATGCGTGTGCACATCAATCATTCCCGGCAGGCAAACAAAACTCCCATCCAAAAATTGAATTTCGGCATCAGGATTTTCTTTTTTCAATTGTTCAAAATTACCAATATCCAAAATTTTCTCGTCAGCATACAAAATTCCCGCATCTGGAATTATTTCCAGTTGATTATCAGATATTTTTCCCCGCAAAGGAAGATTGTCCATTGTTAGAAGTTGGGTGAAAGGACCAATTAATTTCATTGTCTTTGTTCAATTGCCACGCCTTTTAAGGCGTGGATAATATTGTTTCTAAAAAAATGGCTTTAGCCAAAATTTATTTATCTTTTATTCTCTTAAAATTGTATTTTTGGATAAATTCTTCATATTCTTCTGCAAAAGTTTTCTTTTTGTGATGAGTTTCTTGTGATTTAATATATTCTCTTACTTTATCAATCATTGATTCAGAAACAGAAACGGAAAAATACTCATCTTGCCAGCCGAATTTATCATTAATCAAGTTATTTTTATTTATCCAAAATGAAGATTCCCCTTTGATGAGTTGAACCACTTTTTCAATTGTTTGATTTGATGATAATGAAATCAAACAATGACAATGCTCTGCATAACCATTAACAACGTCTATAAATATGCCTTTTTCATTTGCGTTTTGTTTGATATGTTTCCAAACTTCAACTCTCAATTTAGATGAATTTAGAAATGGTAATCTGTTGTAAGTTGAGAAAACCAAATGGATACAAACTTTAATGTGTGGCATTTTATTTAAGTTTTGGCTAAAGCCAATTGTTTTTGTTTTGTATCCACGCCTTAAAAGGCGTGGCAATTGATAATTCAAACCCTTAAAATATATAGAAATTGATAATTCGAATTCTCTTTTTTTATTCAAAAATCACAGTTCAGACATTTTTTTCCTGTTTTCAATCGCTTGTTCATATCCTGCATCAGCGTGGCGATAAATTCCCATTGCCGGATCATTGAATAAAACGCGACTCAAACACTCATCAGCGCGTTCTGTTCCGTCGGCTAAAATCACCATTCCTGCGTGTTGTGAATATCCAATTCCTACGCCGCCTCCGTGATGAAACGAAACCCAGGTTGCGCCGCCTGCCGTGTTTGACATTAAATTCAACAATGTCCAATCCGAAACAGCATCCGAACCGTCTTTCATTCCTTCTGTTTCACGATTTGGTGATGCTACCGAACCGCAATCCAAATGGTCGCGACCAATTACAATCGGCGCTTTTAATTTTCCTTCGCGAACCAATTTATTGAATAAAAGTCCTGCTTTTTCGCGTTCGCCCATTCCAAGCCAGCAAATGCGACTTGGCAAACCCTGAAACGCTACTTTTTCTCTTGCCTGCGTGAGCCAATTGATTAAGTGTGTATTTTCGGGGAAAAGTTCCATTAACGCTTTGTCGGTGGTGTAAATATCTTCCGGATCGCCGGAAAGCGCAGCCCAGCGGAACGGACCTTTGCCGTCGCAGAAAAGCGGACGAATAAATTTCGGGACAAAACCTTCAAAATCAAACGCGTTTTTACAACCTCCCTGACGCGCAAATTCACGCAGATTATTTCCGTAATCGAAAGTAACACTGCCACGTTTTTGCATTTCGAGCATAAATTCAACGTGGCGAGCCATACTTTTCAATGAACGGTTTTTATATTCTTCGGGATTTGATTTTCTTAGTTTCAAAGCTTCTTCCAATGTTAATCCATTGGGAACATAACCGTTCAGCGGGTCGTGTGCCGAAGTTTGGTCGGTCAAAATATCGGGAATAAGATTGTCTTTCAATAATTTTTCCAATGTATCGCCAATATCGCCTACCAAACCGATNGAAGTGTTTTCTCCTTTTTCAACAGTTTCTTTCAACCACGCGACAGCTTCATCGTAACTGTAAGTCATTTTGTCCACATAACGAGTTTCGAGACGTTTTTTAATTCGTTCAGGGTCAATATCAATTCCCAAATATGTTGCGCCGGCCATTGTTGCAGCTAGCGGTTGTGCTCCGCTCATTCCACCCATTCCACCTGAACAAATCCAGCGGTGTTTCAAATCGCCGTTGAAAAATTTTCGTCCGGCTTCGGCAAATGTTTCGTACGTTCCCTGCAAAATACCTTGCGAACCGATGTAAATCCAGCTTCCGGCTGTCATTTGTCCGTACATCATCAATCCGCGCGATTTTAATTCTTCAAAATGNTCCCAAGTTGCCCAGGCCGGAACTAAATTACTATTAGCAATCAGTACGCGAGGCGCTTGCGGATGTGAACGAACCAACCCGATTGGTTTCCCTGACTGAACCAAAAGCGAATGATTTTCATCCAAATCCAACAAATATTTTATAATGTCTTTTACGGCTTGAACGTTTCTTGCGGCTTGTCCTGTTCCACCGTAAACAATCAGGTTTTCAGGATCTTCCGCGACTTCACGATCCAAATTGTTGAGTAACATTCGCAACGGAGCTTCCGTTTGCCAACTTTTTGCGTGTAATTCATTGCCTCTTGGAGCACGATAATTTGGATGTGAGGCGTATTTTTCAAGGAATTCTGTGTAGTTCATAATAAAGCCCCTCTAAATCTCCCCACAGGGGAGACTTTTTTGTCAGGGGTTGACATTTTTGTTGTTCAAATTTTTATTAAGCATCTTAAAAAGTCCCCCTGTGGGGGATTTAGGGGGTTTGTTTTTACACCCCAAACACCTTATCACTTTCATTTTTCAAAGAAATATGATGTTTTTTGGCTGTTTGGTTTAGTCGTTTGATAATTTCTTTGGATTGAATAAGTTTGATGGCTTTTTCGATATCTTCGGAAAACAATCGGTCTGTTTCGGCAAAGGTAATATGTTCACGAATTAAATCGTGCATTTCGTCCAGTAAAATATTGGACTTCATCGGTTTACGAAAGTCAAATCCCTGCGCGGCGCACATCATTTCGATGCCGAGAATTTTTTCCAGATTTTCCACAATCCGCAAACTTTTCCGTACGGCAACAGAACCCATACTTACGTGATCTTCCTGACCGAGCGAAGTAGGAATGCTGTCGGCGCTGGCTGGGAAACAAAGCGATTTATTTTCACTCACCAAAGCTGCCGTGCTGTATTGCAAAATCATAAAACCGGAATTAAGTCCTGTATGTTCCATTAGTAATTTTGGTAATCCCGGTACGCTTTCCATCATCGAAAGGTAAATTCTCCGATCGGAAATATTACCGATTTCTGCTGCTGCAAGTCCCGCGTAATCAATGGGAAGCGCAATCGGCTGTCCGTGGAAATGCCCGCCGCTGATGGTTTTATCTTCCGAAAAAATAATCGGATTGTCGGTAACAGAATTAATTTCGGTGAGAATAGTTTCTTTTAGATGTAGCCATGCGTTGCGCGAAGCTCCGTGCACTTGCGGAATGCAGCGAAGCGAATACGGGTCTTGAACGCGGTTGCATTTTTTGTGCGATTTTACAATTTCGGAATGTGAAAGTAATTTGCGCATACGTGAAGCCACGTAAACTCCTCCTGAATGCGGTCGCAGTTGGTGCAATTCTTCATCAAAAGGTTTGATGGAACCCATCATCGCTTCCAAATTCATCGCGGCAATAATATCGGCGTGATCGAGGCAGTTTTGAAGTTTTTCGAGCAAAACAATTGCGTGCGCCGACATAAATTGCGTGCCGTTAATCAATGCCAATCCTTCTTTTGGTCCCAATTCCACAGGTTTCATTTCGAGTTTTTTCAACACATCTTCCATTTGCACCTGTTCATTGTTGTACCATACTTTTCCCATTCCGATTAACGGAAGAAAAAGATGCGAAAGTGGAGCTAAATCGCCTGAAGCGCCTACGGAACCTTGTTCGGGAACGCAAGGAATTACTTCATTCTCAATGTGCCAAAGAATGCGTTGAACAGTTTCCACTGCCACACCCGAATAACCTTTGCAAAGCGCGTGGAGTTTCAAAATCAACATCAGTTTGGAAATTTCTTTATCAATAAAATTTCCTACGCCTACGCTGTGGCTCATCAATAGATTGTATTGCAGCTTTTTTGTTTCTTCCGGACTTATTAACGAAGTACAAAGCGGACCGAAACCGGTGTTGATACCGTATACCACTTTTTTCCTTCGTACAATTTTATTTACCGTTTCCTGGCTGGATTTTACGCGTGCAAGTGTTTCTGCGGTGAGTTTACCCTTAGTTTCGTTGCGTGCCAAACGAAGGGCAGCGCCAATGGTGAGAAAGTCCTCTCCGTAACGGAAAGAATTATTATTGTGTGTTTTCATCTGTATCTAAAAAAAGAATATTTTCTGAATTTTGATACAAANATAATGTTTTTCTAATTGAAATAGATTTAAAAACTCAATTATTTTTTCAATCCAAAAAGCTATTTTTATCACTTTCAAATTTATCTATCTTCAAAAAAATCAAAAATAATTCACTGAAAATTTGGCAGATACATAATTGTTTTTGTTACTTTGCACCCGATTTCAGAAAATATTTTCTTATAAACTTGTGAATTATGTCAAATAATCTGGTTATTGTGGAGTCGCCTGCAAAGGCAAAAACGATTGAAAAATTTCTTGGGAAGGACTTTGAAGTGATGTCCAGTATGGGACATATTCGAGATTTGTCTGATAAGAAAGGGATGGGTATTGATTTTGAAAATAATTATGCGCCGCAGTACGAAGTTTCGTCAGATAAAAAGAAAATTGTTTCGGAACTGAAAAAAGCATCCAAAGAGGCTCAGGTTGTTTGGCTGGCATCCGATGAAGACCGCGAGGGAGAAGCTATTGCCTGGCACTTGTTTGAGGAACTGAAACTGAAAAAAGAAAATACCCGACGTATTGTTTTTCACGAAATTACAAAAGATGCCATTCTGAACGCCATTGAAAGTCCCCGAGATATTGATATAAATTTAGTGGATGCACAACAAGCGCGTCGTGTGTTGGATAGGATTGTGGGATTTGAACTTTCGCCTGTGCTTTGGCGTAAAGTAAAACCGGCGCTTTCTGCAGGACGCGTGCAATCTGTTGCGGTACGTTTGATTGTGGAACGCGAACGCGAGATCAATAATTTCAAGCCGGAAGCGTCTTACAGAGTTACAGCAGTTTTCAGTGGAAAAGATGTGAATGGAAAAGACGTAGAATTGAAAGCGGAGTTATCGCAACGGTTCCAAACCAAAGAAGAAACCGTGAAATTTCTTGAGGCGTGCGCGAAAGCACAATTTTCAGTCGAAAATATTGAGAAAAAACCGGCAAAAAAATCGCCTGCACCACCTTTTACCACCTCTACATTACAACAGGAGGCGTCTCGTAAACTGGGTTTTTCCGTAGCTCAAACAATGTCTGTGGCGCAAAAACTATATGAATCGGGAAAAATAACGTATATGCGTACCGATTCCGTTAATCTTTCGTCGTTGGCGTTGAACACTTCGAAGCAGGAAATTTTGGCTATGGCAGGTCAAAAATATGTTCACACACGAAATTTCAATACCAAATCAAAAGGAGCGCAGGAAGCACACGAAGCAATTCGTCCAACGTATATGTCAGCGCGTGAAATTGAGGGCACAAATCAGGAAAAACGTTTGTACGACCTGATTTGGAAACGCACCATTGCTTCTCAAATGTCTGATGCGGAACTGGAAAAAACCAATATATATATTCAAGTATCGGGAAGTCCATATCAATTTATAGCATCGGGAGAAGTAATTGTTTTTGACGGTTTCTTGAAAGTATATCTTGAAAGTTCGGACGATGAACAAGACGCTGAAAATGAAGCGCTTCTTCCTACCATAAAAAAAGGAGAAAAACTTACTTCGAACGAAATTTTGGCGCAAGAACGTTTTACACAACGTCCTTATCGTTATACAGAGGCAAGTTTGGTACGCAAGTTGGAAGAATTAGGCATCGGACGTCCTTCAACTTATGCGCCGACCATTTCTACCATTCAGAATAGAAAATATGTGGAAAAAGGCGATCGTGCTGCTCTGAAACGTGAATTCAATGAATTAAAACTGAAATCGGGAAAAATTACCGACCACACTAAATCTGAAAATTACGGCGCCGAAAAAGCCAAACTTTTCCCTACCGATATTGGAACGGTGGTAAACGATTTCTTATCGGAATATTTTCCTCAAATTATGGATTACAATTTCACAGCCAATGTGGAAAAAGAATTTGACAGCATTGCCGACGGGAAAATCAAATGGGCAAAATCCATTGATAAATTTTACAAAGAATTCCATCCGGTGGTGGAAGATACGATGAAGAACTCTGAGCGTCAGGTTGGTGAACGCATTTTAGGAACCGACCCGAAATCAGGACGTCAAGTAGCGGTAAAAATCGGACGTTTTGGACCGATTGCACAAATTGGCACTGCCGAAGAGGAAGAAAAACCGGTTTTTGCTTCGCTTCGAGCCAATCAATCCATCGAAAACATTAGCTTGGAAGAGGCGTTGGATTTATTCAAACTTCCGCGTGAACTGGGTGAATTTGAAGGAAAACCGATGAAAGTTGCCGTAGGACGTTTTGGACCTTATATTTTACACAATTCAGCATTTTATTCTTTGCCAAAAGGAGAAGATCCGTTGGAAATTTCTACCGAAAAAGCCATAGAAGTTATCGAAGCAAAACGCGAAGCGGATAAAAATAAACTCATCAATACGTTTGGAGCAAACGGTGAAATTCAGGTGTTGAACGGACGTTTTGGACCGTACATTGCTTTTGAGAAAAACAATTACAAAATTCCGAAAAAAACCGATGCGAAAACACTCACCGAAGAACAATGCCGTGAGTTAATCAAATCGCAGGAAGGAACAGTTAAGAAAAAGAAAACAGCAAGAGGAAAGAAATAAGAAAAAGGCGATATCCAAAAAGGTTTATTCAACGTTTTTAGATATCGTCTTTTTTNAAAAAATAATCTAAATAGAAAGAGCGTTAAATAACGCTTTAGCCTTATCCGCATCGTACTTTACAACTTTGCTAACCGGTTCGTATTGCTGCAAAACAAATAATAATACACACACAAAACACCATTTTCCGTCGTTTGTTGACAAAACTCTCATCTTTAGTGAATGAACGGCTGATTTTTTCAAATTGATTATTTCTTCAACATTCCCATTTTCAATTATCTTAACAAGTTGATGCTGCTCTTTAGCATCAAAATAAAAATCGTGATTTTTAAGCATTTTTCCTGTTTGAACATCGTAATAATGGAGTTTTCTATAAAAGAAACTGAATATTCCCATAACAATGAGGATTGATCCGGCTGATAAATTTAGAGGATATAAAAATCCACTGGGATTATATTCCATTTTCGAATTGATAACAAAAATGAGTATGCCTATTGCTATGTAGATAAATGAGAATAATGGTGACTTTTTCTTTTGTATTATTTTTTCAGGAATAAAGTCGTTTAAGACTTGTTCTATTGTTTTATTTGTTTCCATATTATTTTAATTGATTTTACACAGACACACAAAGCAAGCGCATCTGTAATTTATTGGTTATAAAAAACAGAGAAGTAAAATAAGGGCTAAAAAATAACGCCCAAAGTAAATAAAAAAGATTTTTGTCTAAATGAGGATTTTACGCAAATGGTAGAAATAATAGCCTGTCATTTGACGTTTGGAATAGTGATTGTTAAAGGCAAAGAAGCAATAAATATACTTCCGGTTATTTTTTTTAGAGAAAGATATTAATTGAAATAGTTTATCAAAACCGAAAATTGTACGTACTGATAGTTGATTTGAATAATTGGATAATCTTACGTTTTCGCTGTTTTGGTTTAAGCCGTAAAAGTTGTTGGATGAAATAAAAGAATCGTTAACCCCGTTTGTGGAAGAAACTTCATTGAAGGTTTTATTTTCTTTTATAATTGATTGGGATAAATGTGTTACAGGAGATGTACATGAATATGTCGTTCCCAAAAATGCAATAGAAAAGCATATAAAGTATATGACATATTTTTTCATCGCGCAAAGATAACTAAAATTGAATGGTTTATGATTGATTTCAAATTTTTATTTTAAAATAAGAACGGTAGCTTATGAGGTTAAATTATTTTCTGTATTTTCTGTCTCGCTATCATCTTTTACCTCTTCAAAATCCACATATTCTCCCTCGCTTTTTTTGAAAATTTTTTCGTGAGATTGTCCGTCTTTCACAACGGTTGGGTCATTTTTGTTGTCATTGAAAGATTTTTTTCCAAAAAATAATTTGAAAAGCGAAGATATGATGCTGTATATCAATAAAAATATTAAAACAAGAAAAATAAATCTAAACATAATTTATTAAAGTTAGAAGTTAGAAGTCGGAAATAGTCAATAATCTCCTAAATATCGGAATATATCAGTCTGATGTCCGTCAATACACATTTCGTGCCACACGTTTTACGCTTTCTGTCGCCATTAAACTGTAAAAATGAATGCTCGGAACATTGTGTGCAATCAAATCTTTTGCCTGCATTGTGCACCATTCCACGCCCACTTCTATGGATTCTGCATCGGTTTTGCATTTGCGTAATTCCGCTGCAAACGCTTCCGGAATTTCTGACTTGAATATTTTAGGCAGCACCGTCAATTGGTTCATAAGCGTAATGGGTTTTAATCCCGGGATAATCGGAACATCAATCCCAATTTCACGTGCTTTTTCCACAAAATCGTAATACTTTTGATTGTCGAAAAACATTTGCGTAACCAAATATTCCGCTCCGTTGTCCACTTTTTGTTTTGCCCAGTATAAATCGTTGTCGATATTGGGCGACTCTTCGTGTTTTTCGGGATAGCAAGCCATTCCATAACTGAAAGGTTCATCAATTACTTTCATTTTGCTTCCATCCAGAAAATATCCTTCATTAAAACGGTTTACCTGTTGCTGAAGTTCAGTGGCGTATTTGTGTCCGGTAGGAGAAAATTCCTTTTCATGTTTGGCTTTATCGCCTCTGAGAAGAAGTAAGTCATTAATTCCCAAAAATTTCAAATCAATCAAAACATATTCGGTTTCTTCTTTTGTAAATCCGCTGCAAATTATGTGCGGCACTACCGGAATTTTATATTTATGCTGAATGGCAGCCGCAACCGCAACTGTTCCTGGACGATGACGCTCGGAAACACGTTCAAAAAGTCCGGCGGAAGTTTCTTTGAAAACCATTTCACTGCGGTGTGTGGTGATATTGATGTATTTTGGGTCAAATTCACGCAAAGTATTAATAGTGCGGAACACGCCTTCAATACCGTTTCCTTTCAACGGCGGAAGCAGTTCAAATGAAAATGCAGTGCTTTTTGACGATTTTAAATTTTCTACCAAACTCATTTTTATCAATTTTAGAGTACAAAAATACCTTTTTTAGAATAAAGAACCAAGAATAAAGAACCAAGACAAAGAAAATTCTTAAAACTTATCATTTTTAAGAATAATTAATGTGCAAAAAACAGTCATTTATACAAAATTACGAATAATTATCCATTGATTATGGATAATTGGTGCAAATTATGCAAAATATTTTTGTTGTTATGCAATTTTATACTACTTTTGCACACCTTTTGTAATAAATATACAATTATGAAGAATAAAAGACAACGTTTAAGTGTAATTTCTGAAATTTTGCATTTGCAAATTATTGGAAGTCAAGAAGAACTGTTATCTCTGCTAAAGGAGAAAGGTTACGAAGTTACTCAAGCAACGCTTTCACGCGATTTGAAAGTGCTTAAAGTTGCCAAAACTCCATTGTCGAACGGATTGTATAAATATACGCTTCCGCTTGCAGTAAAACCTGAAACAATGCAGCCACAAGAAAACAAACCTTTAGGTGGTTCTGTATTAAGTTTGGATTTTTCGGGAAATTTAGCGGTAATAAAAACCAAACCGGGTTATGCAAATGCAGTAGCTTGGGATATCGATAATCGCGCTACTTACGAGGTGTTGGGAACAATTGCCGGCGACGATACGCTTTTATTGGTTCCTCGCGAAGGAATTTCACGCGAAGAAATTACAAAAATAATTTATACCATTTTTCAAGAAAAATAAAAAAGAAGATTACAAGCAGAGATGAGTATTGTAAATAATGAAATTACGGTACAGATAGCAAATGAATCTCATTTGCCTTATGTGGAAACAATTCTCGAAACTATTGCGGATGCCGCAAAAGTACGTGGAACAGGGATTGCACGTCGTACTCCGGAATATGTGGAACAAAAAATGAAAGAAGGAAAAGCGATTATTGCTTTGACCAAAGAAGGAGAATTTGCAGGTTTTTGTTATATTGAAACGTGGGGAAACAAAAAATTTGTAGCAAATTCCGGATTAATTGTAGTGGAAAAATTCAGAGGAAACGGATTGGCTAAAAAAATCAAACAACGCGCTTTTCAGCTGTCGCGTGAACATTATCCCGATGCCAAAATTTTCGGATTAACCACAGGTTTGGCTGTAATGAAAATAAATTCGGAGTTGGGTTATCTTCCGGTAACTTTTTCTGAGCTTACCGATGACAACGCCTTTTGGAAAGGGTGTGAAAGTTGTGTGAATTATGATATTTTGCAACGTACGCACCGCAAACATTGTCTTTGCACAGGGATGTTGTTCGATCCTGCTTGGCAAAAAGAAAAAGAAGAAAAGGAAAAAGCAAAAGCAAACGGGAATAGTCCAAAAAGTAAGGTGAAAAAAGCGGTGAAAAAGGTGGTAAAAAAAGTGATTTTATCTAAAAAGTAATAAAATTTTCATTAATAATAAAATAAATTCCCCTTTGGGGATTAGCTGGACTTTATGAAACAAAAAGTAGTTTTAGCATTTAGCGGAGGTTTGGATACTTCATTTTGCGCCAAATATTTAGCGGTAGAAAAAGGATATGAAGTTTATACGGCAGTAGCAAATACTGGAGGGTTTTCTCCTGAAGAGTTAAAAGTAATCGAAGAAAAAGCGTACAGACTGGGCGCAGTAAAGCACATTGCGTTAGATGTAACACAGGAATATTACGAAAAAAGCATCAAATATATGGTTTTCGGTAATGTGTTACGCAATGGAACATATCCAATTTCAGTAAGCTCGGAGCGTATTTTTCAAGCCATTGCCATTATCAATTACGCAAAAGAAATTGGAGCGGAATACGTTGCTCACGGAAGTACCGGTGCAGGAAACGATCAGGTTCGTTTTGACTTGACATTTGAAATACTTGCTCCCGAAATTAAAATTCTCACACCTACGCGCGATATGACGCTTACACGTGAGTACGAAATAAATTATTTGAAAGAAAACGGATTTGTCGCCGACTTCAAAAAAATGGAATATTCCATCAACAAAGGACTTTGGGGAACTTCCATCGGCGGAAAAGAAACGCTGAAATCGGAAAAAACTTTACCGGAAGAAGCGTATCCAAGCCAAATTGTGAAAACAGAAGAAGAAACTGTCACTATTGGTTTTGAAAAAGGAGAAATTGCATCGGTAAACGGAGAAAAATCAAACGATAAAATCTTTTTAATCAACAAACTGGAAGAAATTGCCAATAAATTTGGCATTGGACGCGACATGCACATAGGCGATACAATTATTGGTATTAAAGGACGCGTAGGTTTTGAAGCCGCTGCGCCTATGTTGATTATTAACGCACATAAAATGCTTGAAAAACATACGCTTACCAAATGGCAACAATACTGGAAAGACCAGCTTGGAACGTGGTACGGAATGTTTCTGCACGAAGCGCAATACCTTGAACCAGTAATGCGAGATATTGAAAAATTCCTTGAAAGTTCGCAACAAAATGTAACGGGAACCGTTAGTGTTATTCTTCGTCCGCACAGTTATACTTTGGTAGGAGTTGAAAGTCCGTTTGACTTGATGAAAACCGATTTTGGCGAATACGGTGAAGTGAACAAAGCGTGGACGGCAGACGATGTGAAAGGATTTACTAAAATTTTGGGCAATCAAATGAAGATTTTTTACAATGTTCAAAAACGTAACGGAAAATAAGAAAAAATAAAAGGTCAGCAAAACGCTGACCTTAATTTTTATTTCGCAAATGAGAAAAGCAACTTTATCTCCTCCGCCCAAAGTTCTTCATCGGGAGTTTCGAGAATTAATGGAATTCCATCAAAGCGAACATCGTTCATTATAAAATCAAACGTTCCCATTCCCATCAATCCTTTTCCAAGTGAATCGTGGCGGTCAACACGTGTAGCAAGTTCTTTTTTACTGTCGTTGATGTGCATTCCTTTCAGATATTTGAAACCGATAATTTCATCCAATTTTTTGAATGTTTCTTCAAAACCATCTTTGGTGCGGATTTCGTAACCTGCTGCCAGTGTATGAGCCGTATCAATACAAACTCCAACTCGCGACTTATCTTCTACTTTATCAATAATTTGGGCGATTTGTTCGAAAGTGTGTCCCATATTAGTGCCTTGCCCGGCTGTGTTTTCTATCACAGCAATCACGCCGTTGGTTTTTTCCAAAGCAATGTTAATAGAATCGGAAATATTGCTCAAACATTCGTCAATACTTATTTTATTCAAATGACTTCCCGGATGAAAATTCAAACGGTTCAATCCAAGTTGTTCACATCGTTGCATTTCATCTAAAAATGCTTCGCGCGATTTTTCCAAACCTTCTTTTTCGGGATGCCCGAGATTAATCAAATAACTGTCGTGAGGCAAAATTTGATCGGGCGAAAAGTGATATTCTTCGCATCTTTGTTTGAATAATGCAATATTTTTTTCTGTAAAAGGAGGCGCTTGCCACTGTTTTTGATTTTTTGTGAAAAGAGCAAAAGCCGTTGCTCCTATTTTGTGTGCGTTAAGCGGTGCGTTTTCTACGCCTCCTCCAGCGCTTACGTGAGCTCCAATGTATTTCATAACATAAAATTTATTGTTTTAAAAGTATTAACAGCAGATTTTTAACAAAGTTCATTTCACTATAGGTAGATTTTTATATTTTTAAAGGTTGAATAACTACAATAATTTCGTTATTTTTGCATTTTAATTATCAGATACTTTTTCTGATTGTTTTTGTTCTCATCTGTTTTGCTTATGACTAAAGATAATAAAAGTTTTTGGAACGATAATTTTTTAGGATTTGCTCTGAAAAATATCCTCATCGCTTTGGCTATTATAGTGGGATTGGCTTGGGGAACATTTATTTTGATAAGTATTTATACTAATCACGGGAAAACAGAACAAGTGCCTAACTTAAAGGGACTTACCACCGAAAAAGCCCAAATGCTGCTGGATAATCATAACCTGAAAATGGAAATTATTGACTCTGTTTACACAAAAGATGCACCGTTAGGTTCCATTATTGAACAAAATCCATTCCCGCAAAGCATAGTAAAATCCGGACGTTCTGTTTATCTGATTGTAAATTCAAAACGTGTTCGGCAGGTAACAATACCTTCTTTAGTAGATATTTCTTTGAGACAAGCAGAAGCTATGCTTACCTCTATGGGAATTCAAATAGGAAGAGTTTCTTATGCTCCGTCAGATTATAAAGATTTGATTTTAGATATTCAATACAAAGGAAAATCTATTTCCGCCGGCACAAAATTGCCGGAAGGAAGTAGCGTCGTTCTTATAGCAGGCAATGGTTATGGAGGAGAAAAATCGTCGGTTCCCACATTAAAAGGAATGGATTTAAATGCGGCGATGAATGCAATAAAAACGGCGGCTTATACTGTAGGTGGAATTATTTATGATGAAGAACCAATGGGAGATGAAGATCAGTATTACGTTTACAAGCAGCGTCCTATACCGGGCGATTCTCTTTCAACCGGGGAGCGTGTTGATATTTGGTTGAGCAAAGACAAAAATAAAAAAGATGACACCGCAATAATAAGAGCCGCTGAAAAAGCAAAGATAAAACAGGAAGAAAAAGAAAAAACAAAAGATATTGAAGATTTCTTTTAATTTGACATCAACCGCCGGATATTAGACATCGGATATTTTTCTTTTTTCCTGATGTCCCACATCTGAAATCCGATGTCAGAAAATCAAAAAAAAATATATGGAAAAAATAATTATTCTTGATTTCGGTTCGCAAACAACCCAACTTATTGGTCGCAGAATTAGGGAGTTAAATGAATATTGCGAAATTCTTCCTTACAATAAATTCCCGGCTGATACAAGTGGGGTCAAAGGTGTAATTCTTTCCGGAAGTCCATATTCCGTATATGATTCAAATTCTTTCAAAATAGATTTATCATCGATAAGAAAAAATTTCCCGGTATTAGGAATTTGCTATGGAGCTCAACTAATGGTACAAAGCTCAGGGGGGAAAGTAGAACCGGTTGGAACACGCGAATATGGAAGAGCGTCTCTGTCTGATATAGCGTTAAAAGATGAATTACTCGATGGGATAAACAACGGTTCTCAAATTTGGATGTCGCACGGCGACAGCATAACAAAGCTTCCTGAAAGATTTCAAAAAATTGCAAGTACCGATGACGTAGAATTGGCTGCGTATAAAATTGAAGGAGAAAAAACGTGGGGAGTACAATTTCATCCTGAAGTATATCACACTTTAGACGGGATGTTGATTTTAGAAAATTTTCTTAAAATCTGCGGATGTAAACAAGATTGGTCGCCGGCATCTTTTATCGAAACCACCATAAAAGAACTAAAAGAACAACTCGGAAATGAAAAAGTGGTATTGGGACTTTCGGGTGGAGTTGATTCTTCGGTTGCGGCAGTTTTGTTGCATAAAGCCATCGGTAAAAATCTGACCTGTATTTTCGTTGACCATGGTTTATTACGTAAAGATGAATTTGAAACCGTATTATATGACTATACGCATTTGGGTATCAATGTAATAGGCATTGATGTAAAAGAGCGTTTTTATAACGCCTTGAAAGGCGTAACAGAACCGGAACAAAAAAGAAAAATTATTGGAGCGGGATTTATTGAAGTTTTTGAAGAAGAAGCGCGTAAAATAAAAGATGTAAAATGGTTGGCACAAGGTACTATTTATCCCGATGTAATTGAATCTCTTTCCATTACCGGAACGGTAATAAAATCGCATCATAATGTGGGAGGACTTCCCGAAAAGATGAATCTGAAACTTTGTGAACCTTTACGTTTACTTTTCAAAGACGAAGTGCGCAAAGTAGGATATGAATTGGGAATGATGAGTCACTTAATTAAACGTCATCCTTTTCCCGGTCCGGGTTTGGCGGTGCGTATTTTAGGTGAGATTACTCCTGAAAAAATTCAAGTTTTGCAAGAAGCGGATGATATTTTTATAAGAGGATTACGTGAATGGAATCTTTATGACGTTGTTTGGCAGGCAGCTGTAATTTTGCTCCCAATTCATTCCGTGGGCGTTATGGGCGACGAACGCACCTATGAAAATGCCGTAGCATTACGAGCTGTAACTTCTACCGATGCGATGACTGCTGATTGGGCGCAACTTCCGCACGATTTCTTGGCAAAAATATCCAACGATATTATCAATAAAGTAAAAGGTGTAAACCGTGTGGTGTACGATATAAGCTCTAAACCGCCTGCGACTATTGAATGGGAATGATTTCAATGCGCCAATTTTTCAATAAGTTAATGTGCCAATGATTGACACCCATTCACATATTTATTTGGAAGAATTTGATTCCGATAGAGATTTAGCGATAAATCGAGCAAAAGAAGCCGGAGTTGAAAAAATTATTTTGCCAAATGTTGATAGCGAATCGTTGCCAAGTCTGCTGCATTTGGAAAAACAATATCCCGATTATTGCTTTGCTGCAATCGGGTTACATCCTACCAGCGTAAAAGAAAGTTTTGAAGAAGAGTTAGAACTCGTATATTCAGAATTAAAAAGGAGAAAATACGTAGCCATCGGTGAAATCGGCATTGACTTATATTGGGACAAAACTTTCCTAAAAGAACAAATCAAAGTATTTCAAATGCAAATTGAATGGGCATTGGAATATAATTTACCNATCATAATTCATCAGCGGGATTCATTCAGAGAAACCTTGGAAGCTCTTTTTCCTTATAAAGATAAAGGTCTTCGCGGCGTTTTTCACAGTTTTGGAGGAANCACTGATGAAGCAAAAGAAATTNTTNATTTTGGCGGCTTTGTAATGGGAATTAACGGAGTGGTTACATTCAAAAACTCCAACCTTGCCGAAACCATAAAACATTTTCCTATAGAAAATTTTATTATTGAAACGGACGCGCCGTATCTCACGCCTGTTCCCTTTAGAGGAAAAAGAAACGAAAGCGCTTATCTGAAATATGTTTGTGAGAAGATTGCTGAAACTTACAGTATTACTTTCGAAGAAGTGTCAGTAATAACTACAACAACGGCAGAAAAATTATTTTTTAATTGAAATTTCGGAGATTTTNCCTATCTTTGTCGTCCCAAAATATAAAAAGGAAAGGTGCTCGAGTGGTCAAGACGAAGCGTAGTTTGTCTTGATGCAGACACAAAGTCGTCTGCATTGAAGAGGCACGCAAGGAATGCATTTATAAATGTATCAAGTGTATGTTTTATATTCAAAGTCTTTTAATAAATATTACATTGGGCAAACTAACAATGTTACAGAAAGACTGAAACGGCATAATAACGGTTATGTAAAGTCAACTTCAAATTATTTGCCTTGGGAATTAATTGGATTTATTGAAAAAGAAACTCGCGCTGAAGCTATGAAGTTAGAAACAAAGCTCAAAAATCTCAATAAATCAAGGATTAAGATATTCATTACAAAGTATTTATCAAATTAAGGAAAGGTGCTCGAGTGGTTGAAGAGGCACGCCTGGAAAGCGTGTAAACTCCTAAAGGGTTTCACGGGTTCGAATCCCGTCCTTTCCGCAAAATCACAGAAAAAACTGTGATTTTTTTATTTTAAAAATACTTCATAATTAAATTTATTTGTAAAAAATCAATATCTTTGTTCCTTAACATTATTAACCAATTAAAAAGAAGAATTATGTCATTTTCAATACCATTAATTATTCTGTTAGTATTAGCTTTCGGGGTTATTATTACAGGTCTTTTTACTGTAAATCAAGGTTATGTGGCAGTTATTACAATGTTTGGAAAGTACCGCCGTGTTGTTGGTCCGGGTCTTCATCTGAAAATCCCCTACCTGGAAGCAATTTATCGTCGCATTTCCATTCAAAACCGTTCCGTAGAACTTGAATTTCAGGCAATTACACAGGATCAGGCAAATGTTTATTTTAAAGCCATGGTGCTTTATACGGTAATGAATCAGTCGGAAGAAATTGTGAAAAACGTGGCTTTCAAATTTGTTGACGACCGTAATTTTATGCAGGCGTTAATACGCACCATTGAAGGAACAATTCGTAGTTTTGTGGCAACAAAAAAACAAGCTGAAATTCTCGGACTTCGTACCGAAATTGTTCAGGAAGTAAAAATGCACATGGATGAAACGCTTGAATCTTGGGGTTATCATATGATTGATATTCAGTTAAATGACATTACATTCGACGATGAAATTATCAAATCAATGGCAAAAGTAGTAGCATCCAACAATTTGAAAGCTGCTGCCGAAAATGAAGGACAAGCATTGTTGATTACAAAAACAAAAGCCGCTGAAGCGGAAGGAAACGCCATTAAAATCTCGGCATTAGCTGAAAAAGAAGCTGCGATGCAGCGCGGACAAGGTATTGCGCTTTTCCGTCAGGAAATGGCAAAAGGTATGGCTTCTGCAGCTAAAGAAATGAATGAAGCCGATTTGGATTCTTCGTTCTTATTGTTTAGTATGTGGACAGACGCTATTAAAAACTTTGCAGAAAACGGACAAGGAAATGTTATTTTCCTTGATGGCTCCACTGAAGGAATGAAAAAAACCGTAAACGAAATGATGGCAATGATGCAATTGGAGAAAAAGAACGCATCCGCAAAAAAATAATCATAAATCGAAAATAGACAAAAAGCGCATCTATACTAAGATGTGCTTTTTTGTTTTAAATACATCATCATTTAATCTTTTCCATTTCCATAAAATTTTTGTAATTTTGCACCCCTAAATTGTATAGTGCTTAATTGGTTAATTTGTTGATAAGTAAACCAATTCGCATTATTTGTAAAATTCGTGTAAATTGAATTTATGAAAAAATTTAAAGAATATTCCGGACTCAATCTTTCTGATGTAAATAAAAAGATGCTCGAATATTGGAACGAAAATGAAATGTTCCGTAAAAGCATCGAAATACGTGAAGGACATCCTACGTTTGTATTTTATGAAGGACCTCCTTCTGCAAATGGAATGCCCGGAATTCACCACGTTATGGCGCGCACGATTAAAGACGTTTTTTGCCGTTACAAAACAATGCAAGGTTTTCAGGTACAACGTAAAGCCGGTTGGGATACGCACGGACTTCCTGTGGAATTAGCCGTAGAAAAAAAATTAGGAATAACCAAAGAAGATATTGGGAAAAAAGTTTCAGTAGATGAATATAACGCTACTTGTCGGTCGGAAGTGATGAAATACACTAAAGAGTGGGAAGACTTGACAGAAAAAATGGGATATTGGGTGGATATGGATCATCCGTATATTACCTACGATAATCGTTACATTGAAACCCTTTGGTATCTTCTTAAACAATTATATAACAAAGGATTATTATATAAAGGTTACACTATTCAACCTTATTCTCCTGCCGCAGGAACAGGTTTAAGTACGCACGAATTAAATCAGCCCGGTTGCTATCGTGATGTGAAAGACACAACCGCAGTTGTTCAGTTTCGCCTCACCCCAACCCTCTCCAAAGGAGAGGGAGAGGAGCACAAGACAAACAAAATGCTAAAACGTATATTTTCGCATATTTCCCCTCCTTTGGAGGGGTCAGGGGAGGTTTTCTTTCTCGCTTGGACAACAACTCCCTGGACTTTACCTTCAAACACGGCTTTGGCAGTCGGTCCAAATATCGATTACGTGCTTGTAAAAGCTCAAAATCCATATTCAAAAGAAGAATGCAATTATATTCTTGCTGAAGCATTGCTTCCTTCCGTTATGGGAAAAATAGAATACGAGTTATTGGGAAAAATGAAAGGCGCTGACTTAGCCGGAATAGAATACGAACAACTTATTCCCTGGGTTTCTCCTTATCTAAATCAAGATAATCAAAAGTCCCCCAAGGGGGATTTAGGGGGCTCTGCTTTTCGTGTTATCACAGGCGATTTTGTTACTACGGAAGATGGAACAGGAATTGTACATATTGCGCCTACATTTGGTGCGGATGATGATAAAGTAGCGAAACAAAACAATGTTCCACCGCTTCTTTTGATTGATAAAGACGGAAATCGTCAGCCGATGGTAGACAAAACGGGTAAATTCTTCAAATTAGAAGATTTGGATGCTGATTTTGTAAAAAACAACGTGAATGTTGAACTTTATAAAGAATATGCAGGGCGTTTTGTGAAAAATGCGTACGATGAAACATTAACAGAAAATGACGCTACGCTTGATGTTGATTTATCGGTAATGTTGAAACAGCAAGGCAAGGCATTCAAAATAGAAAAACACGTCCACAATTATCCTCACTGCTGGAGAACAGACAAACCCGTGCTTTATTATCCTCTTGATAGCTGGTTTATTCGCACAACTGCTTGTCGCGAAGAGATGATTGCGTTGAATGATACAATTAATTGGAAACCGCAATCTACTGGTACAGGACGTTTTGGAAAATGGCTGGAAAACTTACAGGATTGGAATTTAAGCCGCAGTCGTTATTGGGGAACGCCGCTTCCTATCTGGCGCACAGAAGACGGAACGGAAGAAATNTGTATAGGTTCNGTAGAAGAATTGATGATTGAAATTGAAAAATCAATTTCAGCCGGATTTATGAAAGAAAATCCGTTTAAAAATTTCAAAANAGGAGAATATACGGCAGAAAATTANGATCCGAAAAATATTGATTTGCACCGTCCGTATGTAGATAACATCATACTTGTTTCTGCTTTGGGTAAACCAATGAAACGTGAACTGGACTTGATTGACGTTTGGTTTGATAGTGGAGCAATGCCTTTTGCACAGTTGCATTATCCGTTTAGCCCCACCCTAACCCTCCCCAAAGGAGAGGGAAATAGCAATTCTCGAGGCAGTATAAATGTTGATAAAATGCAATCATCCCTTCCTTTGGAAGGGATTGAGGGAAGGTTTCCTGCTGATTTTATTTCAGAAGGTGTTGATCAAACTCGCGGTTGGTTTTTTACATTACACGCCATCAGTACGATGGTCAGAAATTCCGTGGCATTCAAAAATGTAATTTCAAACGGTTTGGTGCTGGATAAAAACGGCAACAAAATGTCGAAACGTCTTGGAAATGCGGTTGATCCCTTTGTAACCATTGAAAAATACGGTTCTGATCCGTTGCGTTGGTATATGATGACGAATGCTTCTCCTTGGGACAATTTAAAATTTGACATAGAAGGGGTGGAAGAAGTTCGTCGGAAGTTTTTTGGAACGCTTTATAACACATATTCATTCTTTGCCTTGTATGCCAATGTAGATAATTTCTCTTATGCAGATGCGGAAATTCCTGTTGCGGAGCGTCCTGAAATTGACCGCTGGATTATTTCACTTCTGAATACACTGGTAAAAGATGTAAAATCATATTACGAAGATTACGAACCAACACGCGCCGGACGCGCCATTTCCGATTTTGTCGGTGAAAATTTAAGCAACTGGTACGTTCGTTTAAACCGTAAACGTTACTGGGGCGGCGAGTACGATAAAGATAAAATTTCCGCCTATCAAACGCTTTACACTTGTTTGGAAACTGTTGCGAAATTGATGGCTCCGATTGCGCCTTTTTATGCTGATAGATTGTTTATTGATTTAAATAATGCAACCGGAAAAGAAAAAACTATTTCAGTTCATTTGGCAGATTTCCCTGAATATGACGAGACNTTGATNGACAAAAATCTGGAAGAATGTATGCAGTTGGCACAACAAACTTCTTCTATGATTTTGGCTCTTCGTCGTAAAGCGGAGAAAAAAGTGCGTCAACCGCTTTCAAAAGCTGTAATTCCTGCTCCGGATGAAAAAACGTTTGAACAAATCAATTACATTGCCGATTTGATTAAAGCAGAGGTAAACATCAAAGAATTGGAGGTAATAGCTTCCGATACCGAAATGGAAAATCTGGTAAAGAAAATCAAACCGAATTTTAAAACACTGGGTAAAAAATACGGCAAACAAATGAAAGAAATAGCATCGGAAATGGCTAATTTCTCCAAACAACAAATCAGTGAAATAGAACGTAACGGTGAATACACACTGAAATTGGCGTCAGGAGATGTGATTTTAACTGCTGAAGATGTAGAAATTATTACGGAAGATATGCCGGGATGGTTAGTTTCAAACGAAGGAAAACTGACCGTTGCGCTTGATATNACCGTAACCGATGAATTGTTGCGTGAAGGAATTGCGCGCGAATTGGTAAACCGCATTCAAAATATTAGAAAATCAAACGGCTACGATATTACCGATAAAATCAAAATTGAAATTGAAGAAAATACTGAAATTAACGATGCCGTGAGAGAATATTCGGATTATATTGCTACACAAACACTTGCAAATTCCATCCAATTAATTACGGAATTGAAAGAAAAAACCGAATTGGATTTTGAAGATTATATAGTGGCAGTAAATGTTTCAAGAATGTGATTAATTTATTTGTAAAAAATAATTGGTATTCTAAAAAAAAATACGTACTTTCGCACTTTATTTTGGTGCTGATGTTGAACTTTTTATTTGTAAAAAACCATGTCGGAAAAAGAAAAAACAAGATATAGCGATGCTGAGTTGGAAGAATTTCGTCAGATAATTCTTGAAAAACTGGAAAAAGCGCAAAAGGACTATGAACTTTTACGTGATGGCATTAATAATTTAGACGGGAATGATGTAACTGATACTTCTCCTACGTTTAAAGTNTTGGAAGAAGGAGCTTCAACTCTTTCAAAAGAAGAGGCGGGACAATTAGCTCAGCGTCAGATGAAATTTATACAACATTTGCAAGCAGCTTTGGTACGCATCGAAAACAAAACATACGGANTTTGTCGTGAAACAGGTAAATTAATACCGAAAGAGCGTCTTCGCGCGGTTCCGCATGCAACATTGAGCATTGAAGCCAAAGGCGGAGGAGCAAAATAATTTCTATGTTAAATTGAAATATACAATTCGGCAACTTTACGCTATGTTCGGTTGTCGANTTTTTGTATNATACACAAACAAAACACAATGTCCGTACGCATAAAATCCATTNTTTTAATTTTGTTTTTGCTTATTATTGACCAATGGTCGAAAATTTATGTAAAAACCCATTTCTTGTTAGGGGAATCGGTGGATGTTTTTTCATGGTTTAAAATCACCTTTATTGAAAATGAAGGAGCCGCTTTTGGGATGACAATTGTAGGGAAACTGTTTCTTACATCATTTCGCGTGGTTGCTATTGTTCTTCTTTCAATTTTTATTAATAAGTTGATAAAGCGAAACGCACGTGCAAGTTATATATTGGTTGTTTCTGTTTTGTTGGCGGGAGCTATCGGGAATTTGATAGATTCGCTTTTCTACGGAATGTTTTTTACTGAATCCACACCGTATGCTGCAGCTACATTTTTATCTCACGGCGGAGGTTATGCGCCTTTTTTCTATGGAAAAGTGGTAGATATGTTCTATTTCCCGATTATTAGCGATAGCGCAGGAAACACTCTCTTTTTCAAATGGATTTTCAATNTGGCTGATTCTTGTGTAACAGTTTCCGTTATTCTTATTTTATTATTCTTCAGAAAGGAATTGAATGAATCTCTCGAAAATAAAAAAGCCATTAAACCCGATGCGGAAGAATAACCTTCATATCGTATTTTTTCTGTTTTTTTTGCTTGCATTTACTTCTTGTTTCAAGCCCGGGAATGTATTGAGTGAGGAAAAAATGGTAACTATTTTGACTGAAATGCACAAAACGGAAGGAATTTTGCAAGCGGAAGGATATAATTATAATAATCCGGAGGAAAAAAAGAAATATTACGATGCAATTCTGAAAAAATACAAAATTAAGCAAGCCGACTTTGATTCGTCCTTAGTTTGGTACGCGAAACATCCTAAAGAATTCGGGTTGGTTTATACCGATGTTTTAATCCGTCTGGATACTTTAAATGCGCAAGTACAACGGGGAAAATTTCATCCTAACGAAGGCGGAAACGGCATTCAGGAAGCAAATATCTGGAATTTGCGTGCCAGTTATAACCTAACAAAAGACTCCGCCCGTACAAAAATCGATTTTGAAATTCCCAACGGCAATAATTTAATGGTGGGCGATACCTACATTTTAAGTTTTTTGCGTAGAGTAGCTCCGAGTGATTCTTCATTGAATCCGCATATTGTACTAAAAATAAATTATTTGAACGGGAAAAAAGACAGTATNTATACTAAAACNTACAACGATAGTTTGCTTCGTAGATATACCTTAACGTTTAAAGCCCGTGATACGTTGAAAATAGAATCTTTAACCGGATCATTGTTAGGGAACGACAGTTCAAAAGGTAAAATGAACGCCTTTTTAGACAGCATCAAACTGATTCGGAAATTTAATGTTTACAATCAAATAAAATTAAAAAAGAGAGTTGAAAAATTGGATACAACTCGATTAAAAAAATTATAAAGAATTAAAAACAAAAAACGGCTCATTTTTGAGTCGTTTTTTGTTTACGTAAAAATCATATAAATTTAAATGAGATGGAATAAAATTACGGGAGAATTTATCTCAATCCCCCTAACCCCCTTTTCTAAGGGGGAAATAGGTTTTATCATTTATCAGAATAGAATATATTCTTTCGTTCCATTTTGCAATTCCCCCTTTTCCAAGGGAGAAATAGATTTTATCATTAATCAGAATCAAATATATTCTTTTGTTCTACTTTACAAATCCCCCTTTGAAAAGGGGGTTAGGGGGATTGAATGTAAGTAATTAAAATAAACCTTATTATAAAACAATTTAGCTGAAATCAATATCCCAAAATTTTCAACATCGATTTATAACTTTGTTCTTTAGCGAAAAGTTTGGTGAAATATTCCCCGTCTTCGTCTTTATCGATAATTACAAGTTTTGGACCCGGAATAAGACAGTGTTGAATGCCTCCAAAACCGCCCANCGATTCTTGGTACGCTCCCATATGGAAAAAACCGATATATTGTTCTCTTCCGAGTTCCATTTTTGGTAAAAATACGGCATTGGAATGTACTTCCGCATTATAAAAGTCTTCACTNTCGCACGTCAATCCTCCTAAATTTACCCGTTCATATTCCGAATCCCAATTATTGATGGCAAGGAATACATAACGTTGATTTATTGCCCATGTATCAGGAAGCGTGGTTAAAAAAGAACTGTCAATCATATTCCAAAGCTCACGGTCGTTTTGTTTTTTCTGATTNACAATGGAATACAACATTGCTCCGCTTTCNCCTACAGTGTAAGAACCGAATTCGGTAAAAATGTGCGGNTCAGGCACTCCGTTTTGTTCACAAATAGTTTTTACTTGTGCTACAATTTCCTCAGCCATATATTCGTAGTCGTATGCAAAATCCAAATGAGTTTGAATCGGGAAACCTCCGCCGATATTTAAACTATCTAATGTAGGACAAACTTTTTTCAGCTCGCAATACAAGTTAACTGCTTTACTTAACTCATTCCAATAATAAAGCGTGTCTTTTACTCCGGTGTTTATAAAGAAATGAAGCATCTTTAAGTTTACCTTTTTGTTCTTGGCTATTTTTTCTTCATAATAGGGAATAATATCATTATATCGTATTCCCAACCGTGAAGTATAGAAATCAAACTTAGGTTCTTCTTCCGATGCGATTCTAATTCCAACGTTTAATTTCTTGTCAAAATCTTTCAAAAGTAAATCCAATTCAAAGATATTATCTAAAATAGGAATTACATTTGTAAAGCCCATATTTATCAGNNTTTGAATATTTTCCACATACTGAGGACGTTTAAAACCATTACAAACCACAAATGTCTCAGGTTTTAAAATACCTTGTTCGTAAAGCGTTTCCATAATATTTATGTCAAATGCCGATGATGTTTCAAGATGTACGCCGTTCTTCAGTACCTCTTCCATTACAAAAGAAAAATGTGAACTCTTTGTGCAATAACAGTAATTATATGTTCCCTTATAATCTACTTTTGCCATTGCCACGTTAAACATACGGCGTGCTCTTTGAATATTTTGCGTTATTTTAGGCAAATACGTAATACGTAATGGAGTCCCGTATTGTTTTATCACTTCCATTAAAGGAATATCGTTCCAAATTAATTCGTTTTCGTCCACATTGAATTCTTCGCTGGGGAATTCAAAGGTCTGTTCAATTAGGTCGATGTATTTATTTTTCATTTTTTGGATATATGTAAATGAGTTTAATTTAATTTTTTTGTTGAATTCAAGTGATTTAGTTTTTAATATTTTATTCAATGCGGGTGCAAAAATAATCATATTTTTATTTCTAAGAAAGAGTTTTAGTAAGATATTTTTATATTGAACGAGAAACGTTCCCGGTTTCTACCAAATACAGTGAAAACTCTGACAGAGTTTCAAACTTTGACGGAGTTAAGATGGATACCCATTAAAATTAAAGGTACAGCGCACTGAAATCTTTGTAATATAAAGTCTATTTAGAACCTGAGGTACAGAGTACCGAAACATTAAAAACCAGAATACGCTAAAAATTCCGGTAACTCAACGAATGGTCAAAGACTTTTGTTGTGGTTGAAAACGGAAAGAAATGATTGAAAATTAATAACTTGGGAGTGATAGATTTTCGGACTACAAGTCCTTATAATATTTAAAAGCTGAGATTATAAATCTCAGCGTCCAAGGGAAAATTCCGTCAAAGTTTCAAACTTTGACAGAATTAATATAATAAAGTTTTTAAAATACACAGTTTCTTTATTTTAACAATATTATTTAAGACTTTTTTCTTGGAAAAACAAATTATATTTTATTACTTTGTTACCCTTTTTCCCATATTTAAAGAATTCACACTATTTTAATATAAAGTTTTATTTATAGAAATGATAATGNCCTACTTTTGTGTGTGGAAAATTTATTGTTTAACTACTTATTATTGTTTAACTACTTAATATTATTTTTATGACGAAAATTACCTTTTTTAAAATGATGCTTCTGGCGATATGTATGGTTGGAAGTGTAAATGTCTTTGGACAGTCGGAATCTGTTATATATACCTGCGGCTTCGAGAGTGCTGAAGGGTTTACAGCCAGCACAGTTTATAATAATTCAACAATAGCTTATACTGGTGCTTCTGGAAAACAGTGGGGTACTTATTTTGGAACTCCTTCTACAACAAGTCCCATAACGGGGTTGCAATCTATGCAAATGAGATGGTATACAACAACTCCGTCCTCAAATGGTTACACATTTACAAATTTTGATTTAGCAAATGTAACAAAAGTTACTTTTAGCGCTAAAAATACTACAGGTATTAATGTAATAGTTTCTTACTCAACAGATGGTGGAAGTAATTATACTGGCGCGCAAACATTCACATTGTCAACAAGTGCTTCAACTTATACTTATAATGTTAGCGCCACAGGAGAGTATGCAAACGTTAGATTAAAATTCCAATTGACATATTCAACAACTCCTACAACCACATCGCGATTATACATAGATGATATTTCAGTGTATGGTATGACGACAATTGCAGCTACTCCTACATTTGATCCTGTTGAAGGTACTTATACGTCAGCGCAAAACGTAACTATTTCTAACGGTAGCGGTACAGATAAAATTTATTATACCACAGACGGTTCGGATCCGTCCAGTGCAAGCACGCTTTATACCGCTCCTATAAATGTATCTACTACTACCACTATTAAAGCCATTGCTTATGATCAAAACGATGCAAACCCAAGTTCCATCGCGTCCGCTACTTATACAATTGATTTAACCCCTACCATTACCGTTACCGAAACTTCCATTCCCGCAATGACTGCAGAAGTGGGAGCGAGTGACGCGGAAACGATTCATGTTAGCGGAATTAATTTAACGGATAATATCACGCTTGCCATTACAGGAACGGACGCCGCGCAATTTAGTGTAGATCCAACCTCCATAACACAAACGGGGGGAACCGCGTCAAGTACCGCTGTTACTGTTACCTACACTCCAACAGCAGCAGGTTCACATTCTGCACTATTGGAAATATCCAGCCCGGGAGCAACTACGGTAACCCGTGATTTAACGGGAACGGCTTCGTTAGCAAAACCAGAAGTGCCTATACAGTTACCTCAATCGGATGTGACTCAAACCAGTTTTAAAGCCAGTTGGAATGCCGTAAGCGGAGCTACGAGTTATGATTTAAGTGTTTATACAAAAGCAACTACAGGGAGCGTAACTGCTACCGATTTATTTTTCTCGGAATATGTAGAGGGTTCAGGTAGTAATAAGTATCTTGAAATTTATAATGGAACAGGAGCAGATGTAAATTTAAGTAATTATAAAGTGGAAGTTTATCCAAATGGAGGAACATCGGCAACTTATACACAAACACTTTCTGGAACTCTTGCTAATGCAAATGTGTATGTTATCGGGAACTCAAGCGGAACAATATATACATCTTCAGATATTACATCAACAGTTACTTATTACAATGGCAATGATGCCGTTGCATTAATTAAAATTTCCACAGGCGATACTTTAGACATCATCGGTAAGATAGGAGAAGATCCTGGCTCAAACTGGACTGCTGGAACTTTAGCAACTTCAGAACAAACTCTTGTTAGAAAATCTACAGTTACAGGTGGAGTAACCACTAATCCTACATCAGGTTTTCCAACATTGTCAACAGAATGGGATGGCTATGCTCAAGATGATGCTACTCATTTAGGGGCGCATACATTAGATGATCAATTAATGACAGTGGATACTGATATATCTGGTTCTCCGTTTACAGGTTTAACCACTACCAGCAAAACAATAACGGGATTAAGCAACTCAAATACATATTATTACACTGTTGTAGCAAAAGACGGCGTAAACAGTTCTCCTGTTTCTGATGAGGTTACAGTAAATTTATTATCAACCGGATTAAATACAGCCAAAGAATTAACCGGTATTTCCGCTTCAAACGGTAAAATAAGATTCTCAGCCGGCGCAGGCGAAAATATCCAAGTTTTCAATGCCGTAGGACAACGTATAGTAAACAAAGTCGCCTCTGAAGGATTAAATGAAATTACTGTCAGCGCTAAAGGCATAATGATAGTGAAAGTNGGANGCAAAACNGCAAAAGTAGTTTTATAATACTCAAAAAANNCAGAAAATCAACCGTCTTTCACTGCGGAGTGTAGGCGGTTGGTTTCGTCTTTAAAAATTTTGGGTAATGTAATATTTTTTGCTTTTAATTTGTTATTTATAAATATAGTATTCACAAATAAAAACTTATGTTATGAGAAAAATTACTTTATTATTATTTTCCGTATTTCTTTCAGTTATAGCCTACGGACAAAATTATGCAATTGCAGGTGGTGATTTTGAAAATTGGACCACTTTTACCGATAACCTAAACAGTTATGGTTTAAAATCCTATGCAACTCAAGGTGTTGGTAAAGGGTATAACGGTTCTAATTCTTTAAACATTGCCGGTACTACTACAGCGAATGATTATGTCTTTACGGCTTTTGCTCCATCTTCTTTTCCATCAGGAAGTATCACTGCTATCACTTTTATGGTAAAAGGAACAAGTGATGCTAAGTCTTTAAGCGTAAACTTATATAAAGATGCTTCAAATTATTACAAATTTAATGTTGGAGCTTTATCTTCTTCAGATGTAACAATTTCCAGCAGCGCTTCAAACAGCTATACAGGAACAATTAATACTGACGGAAAATGGGTTAAGGTAACACTGGATTTAACAGGGATAACAGACTTTAACAGAACTGCCGGAGTTAATTTCTTAGCATTAAAAACCGGTAGCTCGTCAACTTATGCTTTAGATATAGATAATATTGAATTTGTTGTATCAGCTGCAGGAACTAAAACATTGAACGCTACACCTACTTCATTGGATTTTTCTATAAATATGGGAAATTCTACAGATCCTAAAACTGTTTCTATTGTAGGTTCTAATTTAACTTCTGTTCCTACTTATTCTGTGTCGGGAACCGACGCCGCTATGTTTACTGTTACCGGAACCTTGACTACAGCCGGTGGTACTTTGAGTGTGGTTTTTACTCCTACATCTGAAGGAAGTAAATCCGCATCACTTGATGTTGTAAGTGAAACAGCATCTGTTTCTATTCCTTTAACCGGTACTGCAACTGCTTCTAACGTGGAAACTCAAACTTTTACATTTAAATCCGGATTAGAACCATGGACTCAAGTTAGTGTTACTGGCGATCAGTTATGGGTGTCTGATAGTAGTTATGGAGCAAAAATGAGCGGATATTCAGGTGGAAATGTAGTAAATGAAGATTGGTTGATTTCTCCTTCCCTTGATTTAAGTGGTGGAGTGGAAAGCGCTTGGCTTACTTTCGATCAGGCTATAAACTATGCTGAAGTCGTTGATTTTCCTGTAAATCACACATTATGGATTAGTTCAAATTATACTTCAGGAGCGCCATCAACAGCAACTTGGACACAACTTACTATTCCTACTTATCCTGCAAGTAAAGGATGGACTTTTGTAAACAGTGGCACTGTCGCTGCTCCAAGTCAGTTTATCGGACAAGCAAATGTAAGCATTGCTTTTAAATATATCAGTACGGCTGATGTTGCTTCCACATGGGAAATAACAAATCTTATTCTATCACGCCAGATGTCTTCAAGCGGTGTGGATAATATAAGCGAAAACAGTCTGAATGTTTATGGAGGTAATGGAAAGGTGAAATTTGAAGCTACTGCCGGCAATAACGTAGAAATTTACAGTACAACCGGTCAACGAATTTACAAAGGAAAAACTATTGACGGTCAAAATTCAATAAATGTGAATGTAAAAGGATTGTTAATAGTGAAAGTAGCAAACCGTGTAGGAAAAGTTGTTTTATAATTAAAAAATCTCTCTTACTACTTAAATAAAAATCAGAAAAACCGCCATCTCTGTTTGAGATGCGGTTTTTTTTATTGAGTTGTGGAGATTTTTAATAAGAGAAAAGGATTGAAACTACAAAAAAAGGTTGCCTGTTTTCACAAAGCAACCTTTTTACAAAAAATTATCGGTTTTATCGCTTATGCTTTACCAGCGCTACCCAAAACATTCACTGTTTTGTGCATATACAATTTTTTCAATTCATCGCGCGCCGGACCTAAATATTTACGCGGGTCGAATTCGGCAGGTTTTGTTGCAAATACTTCGCGAACTTTGGCAGTCATTGCTAAACGTCCGTCGGAGTCGATGTTGATTTTGCAAACGGCGGAAGAAGCTGCGTGACGCAATTGTTCTTCGGGAATACCGATAGAATCTTTCAATGCTCCGCCGTATTTGTTAATCATTTCTACATATTCTTGTGGAACAGATGATGAACCGTGTAATACGATAGGAAATCCGGGTATTTGTTTTTCAATTTCTTCCAAAATATCGAAACGCAATGGAGGCGGAATCAAAATACCGTTGGCATCGCGTGTACATTGTTCCGGAGTGAATTTGTTTGCTCCGTGTGAAGTTCCAATAGAAATTGCCAAAGAATCTACGCCTGTGCGGGTAACAAAATCGATTACTTCTTCGGGTTGAGTATAGGTGTGGTGTTCAGCAGAAACTTCATCTTCCACGCCTGCCAACACTCCCAATTCTCCTTCTACAGTTACATCGTGAGCGTGAGCGTATTCCACTACTTTTTTAGTAAGGGCAATGTTTTCTTCGTAAGGAAGATGTGAACCGTCAATCATTACGGATGAAAAACCGCTGTCGATACAATCTTTGCAAAGTTCAAAGCTGTCGCCATGGTCTAAGTGAAGAACAATTGGAATTTCATAACCTAATTCTTTTGCGTATTGTACAGCGCCTTGAGCCATATAGCGTAAAAGAGTTTGATTTGCATATTTACGCGCNCCGCTTGATACTTGAAGGATTACGGGAGATTTTGTTTCAACACAAGCAGATACGATAGCTTGTAATTGTTCCAAATTATTGAAGTTAAATGCAGGAATTGCATATTTGCCTTCAAATGCTTTTTTGAATAACTCTTTGGTGTTTACCAAACCGAGTTCTTTATAACTTACCATACTTTATAATTTTATTTGGTTTGTAATGTGTGAATTCAAATTTCTTGCAAAAGTACTATTTTTTTANGTTTTAAGCAAGTGTATTTAAAACGTGAAACGGAAAATAAAAGTTTATTACAGGTGTAAAAAACAAGTTTAAAGATGATTAAAAAATGAATGCAGATTTTTCGTACATTGCATCAATCACATCTTTATATTTTTGCATTATAACCGCCCGTCTTAATTTAAGCGTATTGGTAAGTTCGCCGGTTTCTATGGTAAAACCCTTCTTGATTAATGTGAATTTTTTAATTAATTCATAATTCGCCATTCCTTTTTGTTGTAGGGCTATTCGTTCCTGTATCAAGGAGTAAATTTTCGGGTTTTTAAGTAATTCGTCGATAGAACCATAAGAAATTTTGTTTTCTTTTGCATATTCTTCCAATGCCGGAATGGAAGGAACTATGATGGCAGTAACGTAATTTCGTTCGTCGCCGATTGTAGCTGCCTGTTCTATGTATTTGTCTAATTCAAGGCGGGTTTCAATTTCTTGTGGAGCAATGTATTTTCCGTTGGAAGTTTTAAAAAGGTCTTTTATTCTTTCCATTAAAGTAATTTTACCGTCTTTTGAAACAGAGCCGGCATCGCCTGTGCGGAACCAACCATCAGCGGTAAAAGCATTTTTATTTGCTTCCGGATTATTATAATATCCGGGTGTGATGGTTTTTCCTTTTAACAAAATTTCGTTGTCTTCGCCTATTTTTATTTGAAGATCAGGCATTACAGTTCCTACGGTGCCTATTTTATAATTGTTAAGTATAAAGTGCGAAACGGTTGCCGTACTTTCCGTTAGTCCATATCCGTAAACAATAGGAATACCAATACTGATAAAAAACATAGCGATGGAATCCGCAAGTTTAGCGCCGGCAGCAGGAAGCATATTGGCATTTTCGAGCCCAAGCACATTTTTTACTTTTGAAAAAATAAGTTTATCGGCAATTTTGTATCGGGCGGTTAAAAATATGTCCGGTTTTTTTCCTCTGCGTAAATAATCTAAATTATACTTCTTTCCTGTTGCTACCGCCCAAGCCACTATGGCTAATTTTAAGGGCGATGATTTTTCCAGGTTTTCTTGTACGCCTACAAATACTTTTTCCCAAAATCGGGGCACAGCACACATCAGGGTAGGACGGACATCTTTAATGGTTTGCTGGATTTCTGTGGGGCGGTGATTAATATAAATTGTGGAGCCGACGTAGATTAAATAGTAACACCAAGTTCGTTCAAAAACATGGGTTAGAGGTAAAAACGCGATGGAAACATCGTTTTGAGTTATGTTTGATAATCGTATTGTATGAGTTCGCATAGCTTCATTATACATTTCATGAATTATAATAACTCCTTTGGGGTTTCCCGTAGTGCCCGAAGTGTATAAAATAGCCGCCATATCTTTTTCCTCTGCTTCGCTTCTTCTTTTTTCAAGCTCGCCGTCAAAATCCGGTTTTTTGCCAAGATTCATAAAATCATCAAAATACATCGATTTCTCGGTATCGCGCAATTCTACATTTTTATCAAAAACGATGATTTTTTTTAATGTTTTTGCTATTCCAAATAACTCCAAAGCTATATTGTACTGCTCTTTTTCGCCAACAAAAAGATATTGTATTTCTGCATCGTTTACTATGAATTTTACTTGTTCCAATGAAGAGGTAGGATAAATGGGAACATTTACTCCACGTATTGAAAACAAGGCAAAGTCTACAATGAAGTTCTCATTTTTATTTTGCGAAAATTGCCCTACGCGATCCCGCTCTTTTATGCCTAAACTTAAAAAAGCTTTAGCAACAATATCCACTTTTGATGAAAATTCTTTCCAGGAAATTCCTTTCCACGGATCAGAAAGTTCATTCCTGTCGTAAAGAGCAATTTTATCTGCAAATTTTACGGCTTGATTGTTGATTAATCTGGTAAAAATGGGTGCTTTCATATTATTAATTTGAAGTTTTGTAATGCTATGGGTAAAATACGTGAGTATGTTATGAAAAGTAAGCAATTAATACTTTTATATTCAACACTTTAATCGCTTATTTGGTTCTGTATTTGTGTTAAAAAATCGGGTTCTTCTTGTATGCGCTTCAGGGCTGCAAGTGATGCGTTTTGTTGCGATTCCTTTTTGCTGGCGCCGTTTCCTCTGCTTATCGTTGTTTTTTCAATTTCTAATTGCGAAATAAAATTGTGCTGATTGTTTGCTCCAACCGTTTCGTCAATCAAAATAAAATCGAACTGTAAATGATATTTCTGACACCATTCGATAATTTGTGATTTAGGATTATCGTTTGCATCAAGAATTGGTTTTAATTGTTCCAATAAAGGAAACAGTTTATTTTTTACAAATTTTTTACAAGGTTGATATCCGTAGTCAAGATAAATAGCTCCAATCAATGCTTCCAGCGTATTGCCTTTAATATTGAAATTTCGTTCTTTGTTTAAATTCAAATGTTTGGTGGCAACAATTAATTTGTCTAATTTAATCTCAGAGCATAATTGGTTGAGTGTTTCGCGTTTCACAATGCGTGAACGCGCATTGGTTAGAAATCCTTCCTGTTCGTTTGAATGTGAATGGTAAAGTATGTCAGAAACAACCGAGTTTAGAACAGCATCACCCAAAAATTCCAGCCGTTCATTATTAAGCATAGTTCCGTCTTCCGTTCGGATAGGTTTTGAACGGTGGCGTACTGCTAATTGGTAGTATTCAATGTTTTTAGGAAAGAATCCCAAAACATTATAAAAAGAATAAAAAAGCTCTTTCCGAGGATTCGAGAAGAGCTTAATTTTGAAAAATAAGCGTTTGATCAATTTTATTTCGCAAATTTTTTGAATATCACACTTGCATTGTGTCCGCCAAATCCGAATGTGTTGGAAAGTGCGGTATTTACAGTGCGTTTTTGTGCTTTATTAAATGTAAAATTCAGATTGTAATCAATTTCAGGGTCATTGTCTCCTTCTTCATGATTGATGGTAGGAGGAACAATGTCATTTAAAATTGATAGAACTGCAATCATTCCTTCAACGGCTCCGGCAGCGCCAAGCAAATGACCTGTCATTGATTTTGTAGAGCTGATATTTAGTTTGAATGCGTGTTCGCCAAAAACATCCTTGATAGCTTTTGCTTCCGAAGGATCTCCTACAGGAGTAGAAGTTCCGTGAACATTGATATAATCAATTTCTTCAGGTTGTATTCCTGCATCTTTCAGTGCGCGTTTCATTACCAGCATTGCTCCAACTCCATCAGGGTGTGTTGCTGTTAAGTGATAAGCATCAGCTGAAAGTCCGCCGCCAATAACTTCACAAAGGATATTTGCTCCGCGTGCAATAGCGTGTTCCATTTCTTCCAAAATAAGACATCCGCCACCCTCACCCATTACAAATCCATCACGGCTTGCACTGAAAGGGCGAGACGCTTTTTCAACTTCGTCATTTTTGGTGGATAATGCAGTGAGAGCGTTAAATCCGCCAACACCACCGGGGGTAATTGCAGCTTCGGCTCCTCCGGCTAAAATTACATTTGCTTTTCCTAAACGGATAAGATTGAATGCGTCAACAATCGCGTGCGTTGACGATGCACAAGCGGAAGTTGTTGCATAATTCGGACCGCGAAAACCGTATTGAATAGAAATTTGTCCGGCTGCGATATCCGCAATCATTTTCGGAATAAAAAACGGATTGAATTTAGGACCTTGTTCCTGGTTGGTATAATAATATCCTATTTCCTGTTCAAAGGTAGAAATTCCACCAATTCCGGCAGCAAAAATAACTCCGATTTCATCTTTATCTTCATTTTCAAGGTCAAGTCCGCTATTTTCAATTGCTTCTTTCGCTGCAACTAACGCGTATTGAGTATAAAGATCCATTTTGCGAACTTCTTTTCTGTCGAAATAAAGTCCGGGGTCAAATCCTTTTACTTCGCAAGCAAATTTTGTTTTGAACAATGAAGCGTCAAAACGTGTAATAGGAGCAGCACCGCTTACGCCATTCACAACATTCTGCCACGTTTCCGCAGCAGAAAGACCTAATGGAGTTACGGCACCAACACCTGTTACCACGACTCTTTTTAATTCCATAAAAAAGAATTATAAGAAATTTATTTTTTCAAAGCTTCAACGTGTGCGATTGCATCGCCTACTGTTGCAATTTTTTGAGCTTCTTCATCAGGAATTGATACACCGAATTCTTTTTCAAATTCCATAATCAATTCTACAGTATCTAATGAGTCTGCACCAAGGTCGTTAGTGAAATTAGCTGTTTCAACTACTTCTGATTCGTCTACACCTAATTTATCAACGATAATAGCTTTTACTTTTTCTGCAACTTCTGACATAATTTTTCTTTTTTAATGAGTAAATAAAATTTGTTTTATAAATTTGCGGTGCAAAGTAACGAAATAATCATGATATATCCGCACATTTTGTTTAAAAAATTGCAATTTTTTGCACATTTTTAAGACAGATGAGCAAAAACCCATTATACAAATGCCTGTAAACATAGCTATTTTCGCTTCCGGCTCCGGTTCCAATGCAGAGAATCTTATTCAGTATTTTAAAGACTCAAAAGAGTTTTCCTTCCCGATAATTGTTTCAAATAAAGCCGATGCTTTTGTGCATACTCGAGCAAAAAAGTTAGAAATTCCTTCTTTTACATTTTCAAATGAGGAATTCCGCGAGCCGGATAAAATCTTGGATTTGCTTCATTTCCATAATATTGATGCAATTGTTCTTGCCGGATTTTTGCTTAAAGTTTCAGCTAAAATTATTAACGCTTTTCCTAATAAAATCATCAATATACATCCTGCATTGCTGCCAAAATACGGCGGAAAAGGAATGTACGGACATTATGTTCACGAAGCGGTAAAAGCTGCCGGAGAAAAAGAGAGCGGCATAACTATTCACTATGTGAATGAAAACTACGACGAAGGGAATATTATTTTTCAGGCAAAATGCGCCATTGATGAAAATGATACTCCTGATGATATTGCCGCAAAAGTTCATAAATTGGAATATGAGTATTTTCCAAAAGTGATTGAGGAAGTTTTTAGTCATTAACCAATATAAGCTATATCTGAATGGCAATTTGAGATTAAGGGTTTTTGTAGTATCTTTGCATCCCGAATTTAAAACTTTGTTTTGTCTAAAAGTCTTGACTCTGAAAGCAAAGCGATCTAAAAGTCTAAAATAATGAGCTTACAATGTGGTATAGTTGGTTTGCCTAATGTTGGTAAATCTACCCTTTTTAATTGTCTTTCCAATGCCAAAGCGCAAGCGGCAAATTTTCCTTTTTGCACTATTGAACCCAACGTGGGTGTAATTACCGTTCCTGATGAGCGATTAAATAAATTAGCTGAACTTGTTCATCCTCAGAAAATTGTGCCTACCACTGTAGAAATTGTGGACATTGCCGGATTGGTGAAAGGAGCCAGCAAAGGAGAAGGACTGGGNAATAAATTTCTCGCCAATATTCGTGAAACGGATGCTATTTTACACGTATTGCGTTGTTTTGACGATGAAAATGTGACTCATGTTGACGGGAGTGTTGATCCTGTGCGTGATAAAGAGATTATTGACGCGGAATTACAAATAAAAGACCTCGAGACCATTGAAGCACGCATCAATAAGGTGGAAAAACAAGCTAAAACCGGAGGCGACAAAGAAGCGTTGCGCGCATTTAATGTTTATAGTCGAATCCATGAAGCGCTCTTGAAAGGCGAATCTGCCCGCACGGTAATTTTTGACAGTAAAGATGATATAAAAGCAGCCAGGGAACTTTATCTTCTAACGTCCAAACCTGTGATGTATGTTTGCAATGTAGATGAAGCAAGCGCTGTGAAAGGAAATAAATACGTGGATGCAGTTCGTGAAACTACAAAAAATGAAAATGCTGAAATTTTAATTGTGGCGGCAAAAATAGAATCGGAAATAGCAGAATTTGAAACGTACGAAGAACGTCAAATGTTTTTGGAAGAAATAGGATTACAAGAATCAGGTGTGGCACGCTTGATAAAAGCGGCGTATCATTTGCTTGATTTACAAACTTTTCTTACCGCGGGAGTTCAAGAAGTGCGGGCGTGGACATTTCATCGCGGATGGAAAGCGCCTCAATGCGCTGGCGTTATTCACACCGATTTTGAAAAAGGTTTTATTCGCGCCGAAGTAATCAAATACCAAGATTACGTAACCTTAGGTTCTGAATCGGCATGTAAAGANGCCGGAAAAATGAACGTGGAAGGTAAAGAATACGTAGTGCAGGACGGTGATATTATGCATTTCAGATTTAATGTTTAAAAACAGCCATAGTAGTTTCTAAAGTGGAATAATTAAATATTTTCAGAAAAATGTATGTAAAAAACATATAAAAGTTACCGAAATTATGGTAACTTTCTTTATTTTTGGAGAAAATAGATTTCACAATGATTATCAGACAAATTGAAAAACAAGATAACAAAATTTTGGCAGAAATAATACGTCAATGTTTTCGTGATTTTAATGCTCCAACTGCCGGAACTGTATATGAAGATCCAACGACCGATAATTTATTTGCACTTTTTCAAAAAGAAAAATCTATACTTTGGGTGGCGGAATTGGATGGAAAAGTTGTAGGTTGCTGTGGGATTTTTCCTAAAGAAGACCTGTCCAGCGATTGTGTTGAACTTGTTAAATTCTATGTTGAGTCAGAGGCGCGTGGAAAAGGGATTGGAAAAATGTTGATGGAACAAAATATTCAGTCTGCAAAAACTTTGGGATATAAGAAAATATATATTGAAAGTTTACCGGAATTCGATAAGGCGGTTTCGTTGTATATAAAAACTGGTTTTAAGGAGTTAGATCATCCTTTAGGAAAGTCGTCGCATACGGGATGTAGTGTTTGGATGGAAAGAGAAATATAAAAGGGCTGAATATCAGCCCTTTTTGTTTTATTTTTTGTTTTCTTTGTAACGCATATCGGGAGTTCCATCCTTTTTCAGATGTTTTGTTTCTGCNTGTTTTGTGTAACGTTTGTCCGGGGTTCCGTCTTTTTTTNAATGAACTNCTTGAGCATTAACAGTCGCTTTTGTTTCGGTCTTTTTAGCATCGGCGGTGGTTTTTGCTGCTGCTTTTTTTGTTTCAACAGCTGTTTTTACATCAGCTTTTTTCGTTTCAGTAGCAGCTTTTACATCAACTTTCTTGGTTTCTACGGCTACTTCTTTCGCTTTCACTTCTTTTTGAGTGGCATCTGTTTTGTTCTTTGCATTCTTCACTTCCGTTTTTGTTTCTTTCTTAACGATAGAAGCAGTTTGAGCGTTTACGGTTGTACTCAATGTAAATAATAGAGCTAACAACCCAATCCATGTTTTTTTCATTTTCCAATAAAGAATTTTAAAATTTATGCTCGGCGGCATATCGGAGAGCGTTACTTTGTGAAGCGAATATGCTCGTTTTGATTTTGAAATAATATCAAAAATAATACCGATTTAACATTTTGAGCGATTAAAAAATTGTATTAAACTTAATAATGATGTCAAAAAAAAGAGAGTTAAAAACCTAATTTCTTTCTAATATCTTGTGGTACGGCGTTTTTATTTACGAGAATGTTGATGGTTTTATCCAGCACAAAGGGTTTACTTACATACCATATTCCTTTATATTTATTGTCGGTTCCCCACGAGTTTTTTACCATATAATATTCCGTTCCGTTTTGGTCTTTAGCAATCCCGAAAATCAACATTCCATGGTCATCGGTAGTTTGATAATTGTCAAATCCTTTTTGACGTGTTTCCTGGGTTACTTTTTCTTCCTGTAACGGACCTTTGATGTCAAATTTCCGCTCGTTTTTTTCTTTTTGAATATCCAACCATTTTGCTTGGTCAGTTCCTGCGAGGTTTTCTTTTTTTGTCTCAGGAAGCAACCCGATTCCGTTGCGTGTAAAGCCTTTTTCACTTACATCGGAACCCCAAGCCACAGTATAACCATTATTAATTGCATAATCAAAAATCCGTGCAAATTCCTCAAGTGGGATATTGTAAGATTCAGCCCAACGCCAGTTATCAGGAATTTCAATGGCAAATTTGGTGTAAAAAGGGTGATGTGTGAAAGAAGTAATTGAAACATAATCGTCTAAATTTAATCCCAAAGACTGCTCATAAGTGAGTGGATTGTATGTTTTTCCGTTCACCTTGAATTCTGTGGGATATTTTCCAAGATAGGCGTCTAAAATACCATCAAAAGCCGATTTCCAAGCGGTAGAAATCGTTTTATTCGGATTTTTTACAATGTTATCTACAAATGATTTTGTAGCAGCGTCCAATTCTCCGTGATTGTGTTTTTCTGTTCCATAATTTAATCCTGTCATTTCACTGTCGGGAACAATTCCGTAGTATTTTAGAGCATACCAAACATCGTAAAATGAGCCTCCCGGCGCAAAATTAATAGTTCCGTTCATACGTATGTATTTATCAGCTTTATCTTCATAAGAGTGATGCACTACAAACATTTCAGATAAATCTGCCTCAGGTTTTCCCATTCGCAGTAATTCCGATTCGAAAAAAGCCAAACCCGAGAATGACCAGCAAGTACTTGAATTCGCCTGATTTTTTATGGAAGTGATTTTATTTTCTTTTACCGTAGTAAAAATAAATGTGTCTTTGGGGAGTGTGTTTTGCGCGAAAAGCACACTTGCAAAAACAATTGATAATGTAATTAATAATAGTTTTTTCATATTTTACTAATTTGATTTATATTTTTGATAAAACGATTTTTTCATTTCCTTTGTTTACAATATCATTAAAATAAGATTTTATGAGCAAATAATGATTTTCGCTATAGACCGGTTTCTTGAAAAAATAACTAAAAGTTACGTTTATATTATTATTATCTTTTATGGTTTTGTATTCAATGGAAAATAATTCATTGTCAACTTTAACATTATCCGGCAAATAATCGATTTTCCAATTGTCAGGAACATTAATGTATGTGTTGAATGTGTTTTTTTTAGGATATATCATGTCAATCGGATAAGTCCTTTCCGGCTGTTTCAAGGGATTTTCAGACAGAGAAAATTTTAAGAAAGGATCGATATACATTTTTTCGTTTATGATTTCAGGTTTATTTATCACATCAAACGTGAGCGCGTATATTTTATTTCTTTTTTTAAAATTAGCGGTTTTAAATGTGGAATCTACTATTTCGTACGTTTCGGATTTGAAATGGTTTTTTATATCTTCTTTGTCTTCTCCGCAAGTTTTTTTATAATCTAACGCAGAATACTCTGTACTGAATTTGGTGATGTTCGCTTTTATTGAATTATCGGGATTAATTATAAATTTCATATTGGTATTATCTTCTGAAACAATTGGAATGGTTGTATTTACCCATTCCACTTTATCTTTTTGTACTATTAATCCTTTGTTATTTATACATCTTTCTGATACTCTATTGTTAAGGCACATTATTTCAGAAGCATCGGAAAGTACCTTTTTTCCATTTACGTCTGCTAATATAATTACATAATTAAAAAAATGCATGTAAGGATAATCGTACTTAATTCTACCGTGTTCACGAGTGCTTACTATTACAGGATTAGCATTTATTCCGACACTTTTTAATAATCCAACAGTAAATAAATTGATATCCGCTGAGTTTCCGGTTTTTTCTTTTTCAAAATCAGAGGGGGATTTAGAGGCAAATTTGCTCTCCCTTCCATTCCAATTGTAATTGGTCTTTACATATTCAATTATATTATCGAATTTTTCTTCGTCAGTTAATGTCTTCCATCTTTGAACGGTTTGTGATTTTGAGCCAATTTTCTCAGCTCTTGAAATATATTTACCAAAATCTTTGCTATTTAATAATTCTTTATTCATTTCCTCCCAAGTTGTAATTACTTTTGTAGATGTCCCATTCACTTGATTTACCTTAGAAAGTTGAAAGTCTATTTTTGTAATGTAATCATTTTTAGAAGTAATGAATTCCTCGTCATTAAAAGCAGGTAAATCTTTTATTACAAACTCGTGATTGTAGTTCTGATATTTTATGCCGGCAAAATAATGATCATTGCCTTTGTCTATGTAAGATTTTTTTTCGTCGAATTTTTTACCTCCTTGAAACAACCATGTGTATTCATAAAAAGGAATCAAACTCACTATATATTTGCTATAAATCACCGGTATTTTCCATTGAAATTCCCAGTCTCGCAGGTTGAAAACATATTCGGAATATATTTTATACCGATACTCGATAATTGATCCCGCCTTTACATCAGGCATCGCAAATTTCTTAAGTTTCCAGTTTTCATTTAGTTTTTCATCAAATGAATTGTTAATATTTAACATAGACTTTTTTACATACGTTTTTTCATCGGGATTGTAAGTAAAACCTTCTAAATCTTCTATTTTTTCAAAAATATTTCCTTGCTGATAAAAAGGAATGTCAATTTCTCCATATTTTATTCCGGCGTCAGATAAAACCTTGATTCGAGTATGTTTTTCAAAAACAACTTTAAAACCTGATTCTGTTCTGTTAAAATATGATTTTCCTATATCAAATAAAACAACAGCTTCCGCGTCTTTGTCTTTGGAGTAAGATTTCATGTCGAATTCTTCTTGAGAAATTTTACCGTACTCGTATTTCTCATCTTGTCCATAAACAAAAGTCGTAATAAACAAAACAGAAATAATCAAATAGATATAACCGCCTTTTTTCATAATGAATTTAATTTTTAGATTTTAAGATTATGTGTTTTCCTTTTTCAAAATTCAAAATTATATTTATAAAATTGTAGAATTCCTGATATTTTTCTAATGGATATTCGCCCGGATATATTTGCATACTTTTTATTACCTGAATGAAGTTTTCTTTCGGAATAAATTTCATACTATATGAACCGAATGGAATGGATAAAATGGAAAAATCTTCCGGTTTATTGCTCAAAGTATATCCTTCGGGGAAATTGTAATTTAAAGTATCTAATTTATAAACAGGATAATCAATTTGCACGGGAAGTTTTCTCTCAGAGGGCTTTTCTATTTTTGGAATTTCAAAAGGGATATTGCTTACAACAATTTCATTTCCATATTTTTTATAAATATTTGATGATTTTGCATTATAAATCAATTGAATGCTTTTATCGTCGCGTTCTTTCTTTATAATTTGATAATCAGTCATTTCCAATTCATCATCAACAATATAATTACGCAGAATATAATCTTTTTCATGTTCGTTGTAAGAATGTTCCAATTGCCTTATTTTTTCAAACATTTCTCCTTTTAGATTATTTTTGAAATTAATTTTCGTCGGCTGGTCTTTTTCGTAAGAAATATTTATGTTTCTTACTTCCAATACATCTTCAGGTTTTAATGCAGGAGTATAAACAAAACCGCCATTTACATCATCAATTACCAATGCATCTCTGTTTTGCGTGAATGTTCCCAAATAATTAAACGGACCTTTAGAAGTACAATCTAACCAAACGGTATCATTTTTCAAAGGTACATAAAGTATGATGTGATTAAATATATCGTCTGGAAAGTCTTTGTTTTGTTTACGGTTGGGCTCTCCGGCGTAAACAAGTGTGTAGTAAGATTTTATTCCAACAAATTCCAAAACGGATTTGAAATAATTGCTCAGCGCTTTACAATCGCCGTATTTATTTTCACACACATACGAGGCAGGATAAGGTTTTATGCCGCCCTTATCAATCGAAACATTTATGTATCTTGTATTGTCCTGCAGATAATGATATAATTTTCTAACTTTTTCCGTTTCGCTTTCAATTCCTGAAATTTGTGAGGTTATTTTAGATTTTTCGTTTTCAGTAAGTGTATTTGTATTTTTAATTAGCTGGAACATCCAATTTATATAATCATTCCAATTGTAGAAAGAGCCTTTTAACGCGAATTTAAATTCATTGGGAATAATTGAAACAGATGGTAAAAAAATGCTTAAATGAGGAGCGTATTTTTCTTTTTTTAGTTTTTCATTGTAAGTCGTTTTCCAATGATATGTTATAGCTTTTTCCAAGGTATCAATATGGGGTTTATCCACAAATTTATTTTGAAACCGTATAGAATAATCCTTTGGGATTGTTAGCGATAATTCCGCATTTATTGTAGGTATTTCACTGTCCAATACTGGAATCCAATTTTCAATATTAATAAATTCATTTTCTTGTACTTGATAATAATAATAAACGTAATAAGGGTATTTATTATGCTTCAGGGTAAATTCTTTCACATAATCGTCTTCGTATAATGAAAAATCAGAAATATTGCTTCGCTGGGTGATTTCGTTGTTCTTTAATTTTCGTACAATTTCACCTTGTGTGTTTTTTATATAAGCTTCAAGTTGACTGACTTTATATAACTTTGAAAAAGGAATGGTTATTTTTGTGTATTCTTCTCCGGTTCGGTTGTTTATTTTAATCTCAAAAGATTCATTCTTAATTAATTTGCCGTCTGATATTTCAATATTTGTTTTGCTGTCAATAAGTTCCGCGTCAAAAGATTGACACATTACAATCAATGGCAGAAAGAGTGAAAAGATAGTTAGTGATATTTTTCTCATATTATATAAAGGCATTATACATGCAAAATTAAGAAAAATTCACAATAAAAAAAGAAACACGAAGAAAAATCAAATTTCTTCGTGTTTCTTTGGTTTTTAGTATCTTAAGCTTTTTACTTCTTTGGGATATTCGCCAGTGTTGCGAGTAGAAAATCCCAGAATTTCTGTACTGTTTCAATGTTCACTTTTTCGTCAGGCGAATGTGGATAACGAATTGTAGGACCGAATGAAATCATATCCATATCGGGATAATGTGTTCCAAGAATTCCACATTCCAATCCGGCATGGATAATCATAATTTTCGGAGTTTTACCAAAATCTTTTTCGTACACTTTTATCATTTCTTTTAAAATCGGAGAGTCAAGATTTGGTTTCCAACCGGGATAACCTCCGGCAAATTCCACTTTAGCTCCGGCAAGTGAAAATACGCTTTCAATCATTGACGCGAGTTCTTGTTTTCTGCTGTCTACAGAACTGCGTATTAGGCATTTTACTTCTATTTTATCTTTGTTGGTGGCAACAATGGAAAGATTATTCGAAGTTTCCACTACTTCAGGAAGTTCGGGAATAAACCTGTAAACTCCATGATGACAAGCAGTGATGGCATTAATTAAATCATCTTGAACTTCTTCAGGCATCAAACCTGTGATGCGGTCGGTTCTTTCTGCCTTCAAACTTATATTATCTTCTACGCCTTTGAATTCTTCAATGAAAAGTTCTTCAAATTCTGCCACAGTTTCCAGCAAATCGTCTTCATCGCCTTTTGGAACGGTAATTACGGCAAAAGCTTCGCGTGGAATGGCATTTCTCAAGTTTCCGCCTTCTACACAACACAAACGTGCTTCATGTTCAGCTACGGCTGCTTTCAAAAACCGAAACATCAATTTATTGGCATTTGCGCGTTGTAAATGAATATCAACGCCGGAATGTCCTCCTTTCAATCCTGTTAAAGAAATTTTGAACGCAACATCATCAGCGGGAAGTTCCACTTCTTTGTAGCGGAATGTAATATTTGCGTCCAAACCGCCTGCACAACCCACATAAAGTTCTCCTTCATCTTCAGAATCCATATTAATAAGAATATCGCCTTTCAAAAAATTAGGTTGCAATCCGAAAGCGCCAAACATACCGGTTTCTTCGTCCACCGTAATAAACATTTCAATAGCAGGATGCGGAATATCTGTAGATTGTAAAATGCTCATTGCGGCGGCAACTCCAATTCCGTTATCAGCGCCAAGTGTGGTTTGATTAGCTCGTACCCATTCTCCATCAACTGCGGCTTGAATGGGATCTTTTTCGAAATCGTGATTCACATTGCTGTTTTTCTGTGGAACCATATCCATGTGCGCCTGTAGAATTACCGGTTTTCTGTCTTCCATTCCTTTTGTGGCGGGTTTGCGCACCAATACGTTTCCTGCTTCATCCTGAATGGTTTCCAGTCCGAGTGATTTTCCAAATTCTACCAAAAATTTTCCGATTTGTTCTTTTTTGCCTGAGGGACGCGGAATTTGTGTAAGCGAGTAAAAATTATTCCAGAGCGCCTTCGGCTCTAAATTGCGAATGTCGTTTGAATTCATAATATTCTGAGTTTAAATTTATTTTTATACTATGGTTTTGAAATGTATTTTTTGATATTTGACATCTTTGTATAAAATTTATTTTACAAATATCATAATTATATCTTTAATTTCTTAATTTTAAAGCATAAAATTTCATAAAAAATTCGTTCTCGGTTTGTATCGGTATATTATTAAAGAAATATTTCTTTAATTGTAAAAAAAATGGTAATTTTGCCGTTCAATTGAAGAAAATAAAAAAACTACATAAATAATTATGAAACAAGCATTTAAATTTGTAACAGCAGAAGAAGCGGCTTCGTATGTAAATCATGGCGATATTATTGGTTTCAGCGGGTTTACTCCCGCAGGATGTCCCAAAGCCATACCCACAGCCATTGCACAGCGAGCACGAAAATTTCACGAAGAAGGAAAAGAGTTTAAAATCGGGATGTACACAGGTGCATCCACAGGCGATTCATTGGACGGAGAATTGGCGCGTGCCAATGCAGTAAGTTTCCGTACTCCGTATCAATCTAATAAAGATATGCGTGAAGCATTAAACAGGGGAGATGTGGAATATTATGATTTACATCTTTCTGCTTTAGCGTTGAGTTTACGCTACGGATTTATTAAACCTCCAAAGTTTGCGATTTTAGAAATTTGCGATTTGAAGGAAAACGGAGAAGTTGTTTTAACTTCCGGGGTAGGAATTTCACCAACCATTGCTAATTTAGCAGAACACGTAATATTGGAATGGAATCATTACCACCCAAAAGAATTGAAAGGTTTCCACGACTTATATGAAGCACAAGATCCTCCTTTCCGCAGAGAAATTCCAATTTATAAAGTATCGGACAGAATTGGCACAACAATTCTAAAAATCGATCCGAAAAAAATTCTTTGTGTTGTGGAAACAAATCGTCCGGATGAAACAGGCGGATTTACTCCTACCGATGATGTTACAGACAGAATCGGTGAAAATGTTGCGATGTTTTTGGCATCCGAATTGAAAAAGGGAAAAATACCTGCAAGTTTTGTTCCGCTTCAATCGGGCGTGGGAAATATAGCCAATGCCGTTCTCGCTTCGTTAGGCAGAAATAAAGACATTCCACCTTTTGAGATGTACACTGAAGTTATACAAGATTCTGTAATTCAGTTAATGCGTGAAGGACGTGTAAAATTTGCCAGCGGTTGTTCTCTTACGGTTTCAAAAGAAGTGTTGGATAATATCTATTCTGATTTGGATTTCTTTAGAGATAAACTTGTACTTCGCCCGCAAGAAATTTCAAACAGTCCGGAAATGGCACGTCGCTTGGGTTTGATTTCTATTAACACTGCTCTTGAAGCCGATATTTTTGGGAATGTAAACAGCACACATGTGCTAGGACAAAAAATGATGAATGGAATTGGCGGCTCCGGTGATTTTACCAGAAATTCATATTTCTCTATTTTTACTACTCCATCAACAGCAAAAGGCGGAAAGATAAGCGCTATCGTTCCTATGGTTTCGCACAACGATCAATCTGAACACTCCGTAAAAGTTTTAATTACGGAACATGGAGTTGCCGATTTGCGTGGAAAATCTCCAAGACAACGTGCTCAATTAATTATTGATAATTGTGTTGCTCCCGAATATAAAGAACTTCTTCGCGATTACGTAAAACTAAGCGAGGAAAAAGGAGTGCACACACCTTTGAATTTGGCTGCTGCACTTGGAATGCATATTCAGTTTGAAAAAACAGGAAACATGCTTGATACCAAATGGAGTGATTATGTAAAATAAATTTTTAAGAAACTTCATATTAAATATATTTATAGACGATTTTTTATCGTCTATAAATGTTTTAAATAAAAAAATATCGATTTAACTAAATTCTGCTTGGAGGATTGAAATATTTGTATTACCTTTGCAGTCCAAATAAATCGCGGAGTGGAGCAGTGGTAGCTCGTTGGGCTCATAACCCAAAGGTCGTTCGTTCGAGTCGGGCCTCCGCAACTAAAAAGGGAAGTATAGATGATATATTTCCCTTATTTTTTTACAAAATGTTTNCAGTATACGTTCTGAAAAGCATCCAGTATGATAAAATCTATATTGGTTTTACTTCGGATATTGATAAGCGCTTAGAATCTCATAATCATCCTCAAAATAAAGGTTGGACACGAAATTTTATGCCTTGGAAGGTTATTTATGTCGAAACATTTTCTTCCAAATCTCAGGCGATGGAGCGTGAGAAGCAGTTAAAATCTTTTCGTGGGCGTGAGTTTATCAGAAATGAAATTTTAAAGGATAACCCGTAGGGCTCATATCCGCCGGCTGGCGGACGTTCGTTCGAGTCGGGCCTCCGCAACTAAAAAGGGAAGTATAGATGATATATTTCCCTTATTTTTTTACAAAATGTTTGCAGTATACGTTCTGAAAAGCATCCAGTATGATAAAATCTATATTGGTTTTACTTCGGATATTGATAAGCGCTTAGAATCTCATAATCATCCTCAAAATAAAGGTTGGACACGAAATTTTATGCCTTGGAAGGTTATTTATGCCGAAACATTTTCTTCCAAATCTCAGGCGATGGAGCGTGAGACGTTCGTTCGAGTCGGACCTCCGCAACTAAAAAATCCATAGAAATTAATCTATGGATTTTCTTTTTTTCAGTCCGGTAAAACTTCACAGAAAAACCCTTCATTTAATAATAATTTTTCTATCATAGGGACGGAAATTCTACCGTTTTTATTTTCTATTCTTAAAATTTTATCGCAATCGCTTAAATCAAAATTGATATTGTGCTCATTCAATTTTGAATTCAATAATTTAATAATGCGCTTTGCATCTTTTTTGAATTTTACGTTTGTTTTGAAGACTTCTATCATAAATTTAATGCTGCTTTCAATTGTTTATATCCGGCTGAACTTACTTTAATCTGTTCCCCGTTTTTCAGTGTAACTAGCTGATTTTGTTTTTCATATACTTCAATTCTATGTATCATTCCTACATTTACAATGTATGAGCGGTGTACGCGTACAAATTGTTTTTGGGGGAGATGTTCCTGAAAATATTTCATTGTTTCTTCTTTGAGAAATTTCCCTTTTTCGGTATAAATTTTTACATAATCGCCTTCAGCTTGTATAAAAATAATTTCACCTACAACGATAACATGAATTTTTTGCCCGTTTTTTATTGCAATGCGTTCTATTATTTCATTTTCAGAAACATCAGAGGTTGTTTCTTCCGAGTTTTCTTCCACAAAATCTTCTGTTGCGTTTGAAGAGGTGTTTTTTGCGGTTTGATAATGGAAATATTGAATAATCAATAAGAACATTAAAGTTCCCACAAAACCTTTAATCCAAAAGGTTTTGACGATTAAGGCGCTGTCGTTTTCTCCAAAAAACAGGTAGAATAATCCGTAACTTGTTGCTAACCAAACTCCTATTGCTAAACTCCCGAGTGCGAGGTAATTTATTGCCCGTTGGTAAATTGACAATGCCGTATAATTTCCGTATCGGATAATTTGCCAAACAAGAAATGTTGTTCCCGAAAATATTAATGCTTGTATAAAGCTGTCGATGAACAATTTCCAATAAGCAATCGAAACCATATACGAAAGCGCCAGCGATAGTGTGAAACTAAAAATTACGCAAAGCAACAAAAATATGTAAAGCAATTGCCTGGGCATAAATTACTGTTTTATCTGATTTCTCCGCCTCCAAAAACACAGCTTCCTTTAATAATTAAACGGCGTGTTTTATCTGTTGGTTCCTGAAGCAAACGTTTGTCTTCAAATCCTCCAAAAACACCGTCAAATCTTGATACTACATACCAGTCACTTGGAATGTAAAGTGTAATGCCGCCAAAAACAGCATTGATTTCCAAATATGTATCGCCCACTGCTAATTTGGTTTTTCGCAAATCGAGCGTTACACCTCCAAACACCGCATTGATTTCTCCACCCGGAAATTCTTCTTCCAAAAAAATATGTTCCACACTTCCGAAAACTACATTTTTATCAAATCCGTCGGATATATTTTTACTTTCATAATCGAAATCGGATTCTTTGTTTTCTTTCCATTTCTCGTCCCACCGATGATGCCATTGCTTGTGAATTCTATTCCATTTGCCGGGAAAAATAAATTGAAGCAAAATAAATATACCTGCAAATATAAGCAACAAAGGCCAATAAATAGCCGAAAAATTAGATCCAATTCCGGGGAAAACCTGTGGATATGCTTGGGCAATTTTAGGTAAGAGGAAAAATACACCTATTCCAAAAAGTATAAAAGCCGGGAAATAATGTCTTTGAGCAATTTGAAAGAGTCCGACTACAATCAAAATCATAGGCCAGGAAAAAATTACGATTTTCAGAGCCGGATCAAGCCATCCAAAGTTTATACCTAAAAGTACGACACCAGCTAAAATTACCAATATTCCAAACAAAAATCTTTTAGCAGGATTGTAATGTCTGAATTTTTTTACTTCATTTTCCATAATTATTTGTTTTAAATTATTTGTTTGTGGTGCAAAAGTAAAGGTCAAATGCTTTTGCTACAAGTAAAAATCGACAAGTTCGGCATTTTTCCCGACGAATGAAATATCGTTTACGACTAAATAAATCAATACCTTCACAAAAATAACTTTTTTAATCTACAAATTAACTATGATGGCAGTTACAATAATGGTAAAAAAGATTTCACCTTAAAAAACATACACCTGATTTTCATTTTTTTATGTGAATATTAAAAAAAATCGTATATTTGCACTCATTTTCAAAAATCGAAATAATATATTGTTTTAATTTAAATATTTTTCTCCATGCAGAACAAAGGACTTGTAAGACTTTTTGCAATTGCTCTTACCTTAGTATGTATCTTTTATTTATCGTTTAGCGTTGTAACAAGCATTTACGAAAGTAAAGCCAAAGCTGTTGCGCAAAAAGCAGTGGATAATTTCAAAAAATCATCCAATTTTGCCACATTATCTACCATTGATAAAAACAACGCATTAGCTTCAGTGCAAGAAAAAGCTTATTACAATTATTTGGATTCTATTTCTACCGAAAAAGTATTTTTGAGTTATACTTTACGCCAAGTTCGTGAAAAACAATTAGGTTTAGGACTCGACTTAAAAGGAGGTATGAATGTGGTAATGGAAATATCCGAACCGGATATTCTTCGTGCATTGTCCGATAATAATCCAAATCCGAATTTCAACAAAGCTTTGGCAAATGCCTCTGAGCTTCAAAAAACAAACAGCGGTACACCTTATTTGGATTTATTCATTCAATCTTACAAAAAAATAGATCCGAATGTACAACTTTCAACCATCTTTAGTACGCTTGAATTGAAAGACCGCATTTCTTTAAGTACTTCAAATGATGATGTGAAAAAAGTACTCCGAAAAGAAATTGATGGAGCAATCAGCAATTCATTTAACGTGTTGCGTACTCGTATTGACCGTTTTGGTGTGGTTCAACCTGATATTCAGAAATTAGAAGGAACAGGACGTATTCTTATTTCTTTGCCGGGCGTAAAAGAACCGGAGCGTGTACGTAAATTGCTTCAAGGATCTGCCAATTTGGAATTCTGGGAAACGTATGATTTCTCTGAAATTTACAATAATATTGCTCAAGCTAACACAATTTTATCAAATTTAAATGCTTCGGAACAAGTACAAACTGCCGATACTGTAAAAACAACTGCGGAAACGGTTAAATCTGAAACAGAAAAAACTGCCCCAACAACAAGCGTTGATAGTTTGAAAGCTGCTTTGCAGAATAAAAATTTGACCAATAAAACAACGGCGATTGATTCATTAAAACAAGTTGAAAAATTCAGAAAAGAAAATCCTTTACTCTCAATAATAGCTCTTAATACGGATAGAAGCGGACAAATTGGAAGAGGTCCCGTAATTGGTTATGTTCAGGCGAAAGATACCGCTATAGTGAACAGTTACTTCAAAATGAAACAAGTACAAGAAGTGCTTCCTCCGAATTTAGGACTTCGCTGGTCGGTAAAACCATTGGATGAAAAATCTCAAATGTACGAATTAATTGCTATAAAATATTCCAATAGGGAAAAACGAGCTCCATTGGCAGGAAATGTTATTACCGATGCTCGTGATGATTTTGGACAAAATTCCGCTTATGCTGAAGTAAGTATGAGTATGAATGCCGAAGGAGCAAAAACTTGGGCTCGAATGACCAAGGATAATATCGGAAAATCAATTGCGATTGCATTGGACGGTTATATTTATTCTTATCCTACGGTTCAAAATGAAATCTCCGGAGGGCAATCCAATATTACCGGACGTTTTACAACTGAAGAAGCAAAAGACTTGGCAAACGTTTTAAAATCGGGAAAAATGCCGGCTCCGGCTCATATCGTACAGGAAGACGTTGTTGGTCCATCTTTAGGAAAAGAAGCAATTCATAGCGGTTTAATTTCATTTATCATTGCATTTATAGTGATCATATTATATATGGTTATCTATTACGGTTTTATTCCGGGAATCATTGCCGACCTTGCTATGTTTGCTAATGTCTTTTTCTTGGTGGGAATTTTGGCATCATTGTCTTCTGTGCTTACCTTGCCTGGTATTGCCGGTATTGTGCTTACAATGGGTATGGCGGTAGATGCTAACGTGCTTATTTACGAGCGTATTAGGGAAGAAATGCGTGGTGGAATGAATATGCGAAAAGCAATTCAGGAAGGGTTTAGACACGCACTGAACGCAATTGTTGACTCTAACGTTACAACATTCTTAACCGGTATTATTTTAACAATTTTTGGACAAGGTCCAATCAAAGGATTTGGAGTAACGTTGAGTATTGGTATTATTACCACGTTTATCACGGCTGTTTTTCTTACTCGTTATATGATTGAAGCGTATGCGCGCCGAGAAAATGCTAAAGATTTACCGTTCCATACAAAATTATCTGAACATTGGCTGCAAAATACCAATTTTGATTTTATGAAGATAAGAAGAAAAATGTTTATTCTTTCAGGACTTCTGTTTTTGATAAGCTTTATTTCATTTGGCGTTCGCGGATTTAGTTTAGGAAACGATTTTACAGGAGGACGTTATTACGTAATTAGTTTTGACCAAGCTGTAAAAACGGACAATATCCGTACAATGTTAAAAGATGCGTTTGATGGAGATATGCCTCAAGTAATAACCATAGGAAACGAAAGTCAGGTGAGAATAGCAACAAAATATAAGATAAATGATAATTCCGCAACTACAGATAATGAAATAGAAACGAAACTATATGAAAATTTGAAACCGCTTTTGAAACAGAACGTAACTCGCGATCAATTTGTCAAAGATAACATAAAAAGTTCATCTAAAGTAGGTCCTACGGTGGCAGACGAAATTAAAACCTCAGCTATTTGGGCAATTGTTTTAGCGGTATTAGGAATAGGTTTATATATATTAATTCGTTTCCGTGAATGGGGTTATGCACTTGGAGCAATTATTTCATTGATACATGATGTGGTAATCACATTGGGAGTTTTCTCATTATTACATGGATTTCTTCCCTTCTCAATGGAGATAGACCAATCGTTTATTGCGGCAATTCTAACAGTATTAGGGTACTCTATTAATGATACGGTGATTAACTATGATAGAATCCGTGAAAATGTACACCTATATCCAAAGCGAGACAGGTTAACCATTATTAATGATTCTGTAAATCAAATGTTAGGGCGTACATTTAGTACTACGATGACTGTATTTCTTGTGTTGTTAGCAATGTTTATTTTTGGAGGCGAAACTATTCGAGGATTTATTTTTGCAATGTTATTCGGTATAATAATTGGGGTATATTCTTCTGTTTATATTGCTTCTCCTGTTACTTATGAGGTAAATAAATTAATCGCCAGAAATAAAGACAAAAAGAAACTGGTTACTTCAACAGTAAGTAAAAAATAAAAAATTCAAAATATAGAGATAGAAAAAACCTTATGGAGCAATCTGTAAGGTTTTTTGTTGTTTTTATGAATATCGTATCACAAAATATGTGAAATTTAAATAAAACAATTATATTTGTGCCAAAATCATTAAAATTAATTATTATGGGAATTGTAAAAGAATTTAAAGAATTTGCTATTAAAGGCAATGCTATCGATTTAGCAGTCGGTGTTATCATTGGTGGGGCTTTTGGGAAAATTGTCACCAGCATTATCGATGATCTGATTATGCCAATCGTTGGTGCTATTATTGGTAAGCCTGATTTTAGCGGTTTGTATGTAGTGTTAAAAGAAGGAGCAGCACCAGTCCCTGCTCAAGCTACTCTTGAAGCCGCAAAAGCTACAGGAGCGTCAGTGTTTGCTTATGGTAATTTTATTACCGTAGCAATTAATTTCTTACTATTGGCATTGGTTATTTTTTGGATGATAAAGGCAATTAACTCTTTGAAAAAGAAAGAAGCAGCAGCTCCAGCAGCTCCTCCCGCACCTTCAAATGAAGAAGTATTGTTGGGAGAAATTCGTGACTTGTTGAAGAAAAAATAATTAAAAATCTAAAGATTTTAGAAAACGCCTGAATTACAAATTTCGGGCGTTTTTTATTGGATTATGTGTCTGTTTTTTAGTCCATAAATTTTTTCTATTAGTTTTTGGGTGGATAAATATTTTTTTATAGAGGACAAAACAAATATATAACGGAAAATATGTTGTAAAACATATAATAAAAAAAACTAATTTATTTAATTATATCTATATTTGCAAAAAATATAAGTGTACAACCTACACTTATAATAAAATTTTTTAAAAAAGAACTCATTTCACAAAACTAAACAGGAAAAGAAATGATTAAATCGTTAAAAGAAAAGGTATTCAAAGCTAATCTTGATTTGGTAAAACATGGATTGGTTATTTTTACTTGGGGAAATGTCAGTGCAATAGATAGAGAATCGGGGCTTGTTGTTATTAAACCTTCCGGGGTTGAATATGATGATATGAAAATAGAGGATATGGTTGTAGTTGATTTGGATGGAAAAATCATTGAAGGAAATTTAAAACCATCTTCCGATACAGCTACTCATTTAGCGCTTTACCGAGCATTTCCCAACATTGGAGGAGTTGTTCATACTCACTCCACATATGCAACGGCTTGGGCGCAAGCAGGAAAAGATATTCCAAACATCGGCACAACTCATGCTGATTATTTCAGTGAAGCAATTCCTTGCACGCGTGATATGACTCAAAAAGAAATAGAAGGAGATTATGAACTTGAAACAGGGAATGTGATTATCGAACGTTTCAAAGGACTTAATCCTGATCATATTCCAGGAGTTTTGGTTAAAAATCACGGACCCTTTTCTTGGGGAAAAAATGCAGAAAATGCGGTTCATAATGCTGTAGTTATGGAGCAAGTTGCTAAAATGGCATTTATTGCTTATGGCGTAAATCCCGGCTTAACAATGAATGAACATTTAATAACGAAACATTTTTATCGTAAACATGGTCCGAATGCGTATTACGGACAAAAAGGAAACAAAACAAAATAAAATAACAATAAATCAACCTTAATACTTTCACGATCGGAAGCTGAAAGGTGTTAAAAACAAAAACTATGATTAACTATAATGATTTTGAGGTGTGGTTCGTAACAGGAGCACAGCTTTTGTACGGAGGTGGCGCTGTTGTAACTGTAGACGCACACTCTACAGAAATGGTAAAGGCGCTAAATGATTCAGGAAATTTACCTGTAAGGGTTGTTTATAAAGGAACTGCCAATTCATCAAAAGAAGTATCTGAGATTTTTCGTGCAGCAAACGGTGATATTAAATGTGTGGGAGTTATTACCTGGATGCACACTTTCTCTCCAGCCAAAATGTGGATTCATGGTTTAATGGATTATAAAAAACCATTATTACATCTTCACACTCAATACAACGAGAAAATTCCATGGGAAACTATTGATATGGATTTCATGAATCTAAATCAAAGTGCTCATGGTGACCGCGAATTTGGGTTTATTACCAGTCGTTTACGTAAACCACGTAAAATAGTGGTTGGGTATTGGAAAGATAAGGGAACACAAGCAAAAATTGCTACTTGGATGCGTGTCTGTGTGGGTTGGGCTGATGCACAAGATATGAAAATTATCCGTTTTGGTGACAATATGAATAATGTAGCTGTAACTGATGGCGACAAAGTAGAAGCGGAAATTCGTTTAGGTTACCACGTAGATAATGCTCCGATAGCAAAATTAGTTCCTTACGTAAATGCCGTTACTGAGGAAGAAATAGATAACTTAGTCGCAGTTTATGAAAAAACATACGACGTAGCAGAAGATGCTAAAAAAGGTACGGAAAAACATAAACACATTCGTGCTGCTGCGGCTCAAGAAATAGGACTTCGCAAATTCCTTGAAGAAAAAGGAGCAAAAGCATTCACTACCAGTTTTGATGAGTTGGAAGGAATGGATCAATTGATGGGATTTGCTTCACAACGTTTGATGCAGGAAGGTTATGGTTTTGGTGCTGAAGGCGACTGGAAAACAGCTGCTTTGGTACGTACAATGTGGGTGATGGGACAAGGTTTACAAGGTGGAAGTTCATTTTTGGAAGATTATACTTTGAATTTTGATGGTGAAAAAAGCTCAATCCTCCAAGCTCACATGTTGGAAATCAATCCGGCTATCTCTTCTAAAAAACCACAATTACAAGTTCATTTTCTTGGCATAGGCGATGCCGGAACTTGCGCCCGATTAGTATTTCAGGCTGATGAAGGACAAGGCGTAGCTTGTACGGTTGTTGATATGGGAAATCGTTTCCGTATGATTGTTAATGTTGTGGATGTTATTAAAACAAAAGATTTGCCGAAACTTCCTGTAGCTTGTGCATTATGGATTCCGCAACCAAATTTTGAAATAGGCGCAGGCGCTTGGATTTTAGCAGGAGGAACACATCACTCAAGCTTCTCTTATGCCCTGACCAAAGAACATATGGAAGATTATGCTGAAATTGCTGATATGGAAATGTTGTTGATTGACAAAGACACCACAATGCGCAATTTCAAGCAAGACTTACGCAATAATGAAGTGTATTATATGCTTAACAGAGCATTGAGATAAAAAAACAAGCCTCCCAACTTTCTCATACAGGGATTGGGGACAGCGAAATATTTATAACTAAAGAAACATTTTAAAATTCTTCCTTATGGAGGAGTGAGAAGGAGTTTTTATGAAATACGTAATAGGACTTGATTATGGAAGTGATTCCGCGCGTGCTGTGATTGTAAACGCTGAAACAGGTGAAGAATTAGCGTCATCGGTAAAATATTATCCACGCTGGATGGAAGGAAAATATTGTATTCCTTCCGAAAATCAATATCGTCAACATCCGCAGGATTATATTGATGTATTGGAATTTACTGTAAAAGATGCGTTGTCAAAATGTCCCGCCGGAACTGCTGAAAATGTTGTAGGAATGGCATTTGATACTACTGGGAGTACACCTGTTTTTACAGATGAAAATGGAACTCCGCTAGCGCTTTTACCCGAATTTGTCGAAAATCCAAACGCTATGTTTGTGCTTTGGAAAGATCATACCGCCATTAAAGAAGCAAATGAAATCAACGAACTTTCACGCAAATGGGATATTGATTACACTTCTTACGAAGGTGGAATTTACTCTTCAGAATGGTTTTGGGCAAAAGCATTGCACGTGCTTCGTTCAGACGAAAAAATACGCAAAGCCGCATATTCCATTGTAGAACATTGTGATTGGCTTCCGGGACTTTTGGTTGGTAAAACCAAGCCCGAAGAAATTTACCGCAGTCGTTGTGCTTCAGGGCACAAAGCAATGTGGCTCGAAGAATGGGGGGGGCTTCCATCGGAAGAATTCTTAACCGCTCTCGATCCGTTTCTTGCAGGATATAGAGACAGACTTTTTTCGGAAACTTGCGCAGCAGATACTAAAACAGGGAATCTGACAGAAGAATGGGCAAAAAGATTAGGACTTACTACCAATGTTGCAGTTGCTGCGGGCGCTTTCGATGCACATATGGGAGCCGTTGGAGCTGAAATTAAACCGGGAGCGTTGGTTCGAATCATCGGAACTTCTACTTGCGATATTATGGTTTCTGACTATCATACAATGGGTGAAAAGTTAATCCCCGGCATTTGTGGTCAAGTTGATGGCTCTGTAATACCAGGAATGGTTGGACTGGAAGCAGGACAATCCGCTTTTGGCGATATTTATGCTTGGTTTAAACGTGTTGTTGCTTGGCCTGTGGAAAATATTCTTACAAAATCAACTTTAATAGATGAAGATACAAAGCAAAAATTGATTGACGAGACGACAGATGAAATCATTCCTGTTTTATCCGAAGAAGCAATGAAAATTCCGGTTTCTGAATCAACTATTTTAGCAACGGATTGGATGAACGGACGACGCACTCCTGATGCAAATCAAATGCTGAAAGGAACAATCACCGGTTTAACATTGGCAAGTTCTGCTCCGCTTATTTTCCGTGCTTTGGTGGAAGCTACAGCATACGGTTCAAAAGCTATAGTTGATAGATTTATTGAAAACGGCGTGGAAATAAAAGAGGTAATCGGTATTGGTGGAATTGCTTTAAAATCGCCTTTTGTAATGCAAGTAATGGCAGATGTTCTTGGAATGCCTATCAAAGTAGCAAAAGCAGATCAGGCATGTGCATTTGGCGCTTCTATGTTTGCTTCTGTTGCCGCAGGAGTTTATAAAAAAGTGGAAGATGCTCAAAAATCGATGGGAATGGGATTTGCGTCTGAGTATTATCCAAATATGGAAAATCATAAATTATATTCTGATTTGTATAAAAAATATACAGCAATCGGAAAATTTACGGAAGAAAATTTGTTTAAATAAAATACCTCATAGAAAAACACAATAATCATGAAAACCAAAATTTTTATTCTCGTAGCAACAGCAATGGTGCTTTTAAAATGTACCTATAAAGAAGAAAATAAAACTTTATCAGGATTAGACAAATCAAAATTTCAAACTGTTGTTAATGGTGACTCGACCAATCTTTATGTTTTGAAAAATGCTTCAGGAATGGAAGTATGTATTACCAATTTTGGAGGAAGAATCGTGTCAATAATGACTCCCGATAAAACGGGAAAAATGATTGATGTTGTTCTTGGATTTGATTCAGTAGCCGATTACATCAATATACCCAGTGATTTTGGAGCAAGTATCGGAAGATATGCAAATCGCATCAATCAAGGAAAAATTACCATTGATGGTAAAACGATACAGTTACCGCAAAATAATTTTGGACATTGCTTACATGGCGGACCAAAAGGATGGCAATATCAAGTGTATAAAAACGTAAAACAAATAGGCGATTCTATTATTGAAATGACCCGTTTTTCTCCCGACGGAGACATGAACTTTCCTGGAAATGTGGAAGCTAAAGTTACATTTGCACTGACTAAAGACAATGCAATAAAAATTGATTTTACAGCAACTACCGATAAGAAAACGGTAATAAATATGTGTAACCACTCTTATTTTAATCTTTCAGGCGATCCAACAAAACCTATTACAGATGATGAATTATACATTAATGCCGATAAATTTACTCCTGTGGACAGTACATTTATGACAACGGGAGAAATTGCCTCAGTAAAAAACACTCCAATGGATTTTACCACTCCAAAATTAATAGGGAAAGAGATAAACAATTATGATTATATTCAATTGAAAAATGGAAACGGATATGACCATAACTGGGTGTTGAATACAGCAGGTGATGTTAATCAATTAGCCGCTAAAGTATTTTCTCCGGCGTCAGGCGTAACTTTAGAAGTTTATACAAACGAACCCGGAATTCAAGTTTATACCGGAAATTTTCTTGACGGAACCGTAAAAGGTAAACGAGGTATTGTTTATAATCAGCGTACGGGTATTTGCCTTGAAACTCAACATTATCCTGACAGCCCTAATAAACCTCAATGGCCTTCAGTAATGTTAGCGCCTGGTCAAATATATCACAGTGCATGTATTTATAAATTTGGTGTTCAAAAATAAAATTAATCCATAAAAAACAAATTATGAATTGGAATTCACAACAGTTTATTTGGCTTGACTGGGTAATTATAGCAGTCGGTATTTTAGTGGTAGCTTGGGCTGTTTGGCGTGCGGTGCAGAAAGACAAACGTTCGCAACAAGGAGCTAATAGTGAAGATTATTTATTTGGTAAAGGAGAACCTTGGTATATTATAGGAGCGGCTATTTTTGCTGCCAACATCGGATCAGAACACCTCGTGGGACTGGCAGGTACTGGAGCAAAAGCTGGTGTGGGTATGGCGCACTGGGAAATGCAAGGTTGGATGATACTTATTCTGGGTTGGCTTTTTGTGCCTTTTTATCAACTTATGAATAACAAATTGGGCAAAATCATTACTATGCCCGACTTTTTGAAAAATCGATACACACCGGCTACGGGTTCGTGGTTATCTATCATTACACTTGTTGCTTACGTTCTTACCAAGGTGAGTGTAACAGCTTTTACCGGAGGTATTTTTATGGAAAGTCTTCTCGGTTTACCTTTCTGGTATGGAGCTATCGGTTTAATTGTTTTAACAGGTTTATTTACTGTTTTTGGTGGAATGAAAGGAGTGATGACACTATCTGCCATTCAAACTCCAATTCTTATAATAGGTTCTTTTCTTGTACTTTTCTTAGGGTTATCAGTACTTGGAGATGGTAATATCGGACATGGTTGGAATGCTATGATCGAATATTCTAAAACACTAAGTAAGGGAGCAGACGGTGTCGCTTATGGTACAAACCACATGTTCCATTTTGAGACTGGTGATCCTCTGTATGACGACTATCCTGGTTTTTGGGTGTTTATTGGAGCGTCGATTATTGGTTTATGGTATTGGGCTACCGACCAGCACATAGTACAACGTGTGCTTGGACAACAAAAAGGTGAATCTAACGATGTTGTGATGAAACGTGCAAGAAGAGGGACTGTTGCAGCAGGTTATTTCAAATTACTTCCTGTATTTATGTTTTTGATACCAGGTATGATTGCAGCAGCATTGGCATCACGTCCGGGCAGTGGTTTTTCATTAGAAAATCCAGATACCGCTTTCGGGTCAATGGTTAAATTTGTATTGCCTGCAGGTGTGAAAGGAATTGTAACCATTGGTTTCATATCGGCACTCGTTGCTTCTTTGGCAGCATTCTTCAACTCTTGTGCTACACTATTTACAGAAGACTTTTATAAGCCAATGTTCAAAAATAAAAGCGAATCAACTTATGTTTTGGTAGGAAGAATAGCTACGATTGTTGTTGTTATTTTAGGTATTATATGGATTCCGGTAATGATGAGTTTGGGTAGTCTTTACTCATATTTACAAGGAATTCAATCATTACTTGCTCCTGCAATGGTAGCCGTATTTGTTATGGGTATATTTTTCAAAAAAATAACTCCGAAGGCTGGTGAAGCCGGTTTAATAATCGGTTTTCTTATAGGAATGGCCAGGTTGTTAACTAATATTTTTACAAATACCGGTAAAAATGTAATGACGGGATGGTATTGGGAATCTACTCGCTGGTTTTGGCATACGAATTGGCTTATTTTTGAAATATGGTTACTTGTTTTTATTATGTTGATGATGGTTCTTGTTTCTTTTTTTACTCCAAAACCCACGGCTAAACAAATAGAAGCCATTACGTTTACTGATGATTATAAGAAGCTTATTCGTAAAAGTTGGAACAAGTGGGATGTCATAGCATCGGTTGGTGTTGTTGCGTTGTGTGCCTTATTTTATTGGTATTTTTGGTAATGATTTTTTTGAGTAACTTTGCTGATATTATTTCTTCAGCAAAGTTTACTTTTTAAATATATTAAGATGACGGCAAGCGCTGTTTTTTATAGTTTACAACACACTTTTTTTGTAGCAGTAGATTGCATTATTTTTGGTTTTAAAGATAATGAAATGCTTCTGTTGTGCCATAAGCGAGCAATGGAGCCTGCTTTTGGAGGACTTTCCTTAATGGGTGGTTTTGTAAAAGAAAACCAATCGGTAAATGAAGCAGCTATAAGTGTTTTGTCAAATTTAACCGGCTTGGAAAATATTTTTATGGAGCAAGTTGGTGTATATGGAGAAATTGATAGAGATCCGGGAGAACGTGTAATTTCTTGTGCTTTTTATGCCTTAATAGATATTTGTGAACATAATGAGGCTCTTTTAGAGAGTCATAATGCTTTTTGGATTAACATCAACCAAGCATCTGACCTTATTTTTGACCATTATCAAATGGTACAAGATGCGCTTTCAATTTTACGAAGAAAAGCAGCAGTCCAACCCATTGGTTTTAATCTTTTGCCTGAAAAATTTACACTTACGCAATTACAAGCTCTTTATGAAGCTATTTATGGACATCCTTTTGACAAACGGAATTTTAGAAAGAAAATGATGAATATGAATTTTCTTGAAAAAACAAATGAAATAGACAAATCCGGATCTAAAAAAGGGGCATATTATTATAAATTTAAATATGACAGAGAAGAAATTTAATTCTCGCGTTGATTTTTACTCTTGTTTTTTATATCTATTCCTCCAATCAAAATAAAAAAATAAAAGTGCAAAAAAATATTTCTGGACAATTATAATCTGAATGCTTTTCGCACCGTTTTATTTTTTAAAATAACAAATCAACTATCTGATTGTGAGATATTTACAATCGTCGATATTCTTCCACCTAAAAAAAACATTTGTCCACCCTGTTTTTCTAATTTCCATATTTATTTGCATATGTTTTATATTGCAAATAAATTTAATATTTAATACTATGAAAGGATACAGCAACTTGTGTGCTTTTATTATAGTATTCTTTGCTTTTTTATATAATTTCTACTAATTAATTAAACAGATATTTATTAAAGTCTCATTCGGTTTTTAGTGTCTGATATAAGGATTTCTAAATTTTGGCAATACGCTTTTCATATTTGCTGAAGTTGCCTTTAGATAATTGGTATACTGCATCAAGTTTGACGCCTAACTCGTATTTGTTATCATTATCAATAAATGCTTTTATTTGTCCTGATGTGTAATTCTGTAATGTTTCTTTACTTTTCGTTCCTTGGTTTTTTGTAAAAGACAATAGTTTATTTTTTGTAATTAACTAATATAATCTATGTAAAATTATTTTTTCGCTAAGAATGAACTCAATTAAATTTAAATTCATGAAAACAACTAAACTAATGAGACGTGCTTTTTATGCAGCGATTTTGGTAGTATTGGGATTAGTTGGGTGTGATAATTTGGATATTTATTCAATAGATGCACCCTCTGATTTGCAAAACAAGATCGACTCTATTGAAGCCGCTAAACCCAACGCGGGTGACACTACTTACGTCACCATCACAACGGCGATAGTCGGAAATGAAGATAACAGTTCCGGTTGGTGGGCTGCATTTTCTGATTATTTTACCATTCCAACAAACAAGCTATTGCATCTGGAGTTTATTAACCACTCTTCCGGTGTTAATAATTGGAACAACTGGAATCTTGCAGTTGCCAATGCAGAGCGAGATGCCAGCGGTTATGCGGAATACTTTGTTCTCCGTTCTGATGCTTACGGTTGGGGTAATAGTGATTACGACGGGAATATGATCTCCCAAAACTATCCTGACACCGATGGAGATGGCGATATTTGGAACGATTTCCGCGCCACTATGCAAGGTGCTCGCGTTTCACTCGACATTGACCACTCTGCTACGGGAAATGTATTTGTAACTGCCACTGCGGTTGGAACAAATGGCACAACGCTAACCGAAACATATCAACAACCGGTCTCTGCGACTGCTGATATCGTGGCTTTCTTGGTTTGTGATGGCAGTTATTTCGAAATGAAAAAAGCTTACCTTATTCCTTCTAAAGTCACAGCACTAGAAGACGTTAATCCGGTTTCAATTGCTATTGAAGGAGCTCCTGCTTTTGTTGAATTAGGCAACGAAAACTTCTGGGGTGATGCAACAGCCACTGTTACTTACGCAGATGGATCTTCTGCAAAAGTTGATTCTGCAGATCTATCATTTACGGTTATTCCCGATATTTCTACGGTTGGAACCAAGACGGTTATAGTATCTTACAGCAAAACGAAGCAAGGTGCATACACCAAAGCTGTATCAACCTTCTATAAGTTGGAAGTAACTAATCCTGTTACACGCTTAGAGGTTACTACTTTGCCAATAATATCTACATACTATTTCTTTAGCGGTTCACCTATCATATTTAATAGTGCAGGACTTGTTGTGACCGCAACTTATTCCGACGGTACAACAACAGTTATGGATAACAAAGATCTTCAATTTAGTACAATTCCGGCTGCTGAAGGTTCTCAGAATGCTCTCATTTCTTATGTCGGTGCAACAAAAACAATAACTACAAACTGCCCTGTGACTCTTATTAAGGGTATAAGTCAGGTAGGTGCTAATGACTTCTCTTCCGGGTGGTGGACGGCATTCTCTGATGACTATACAGTTGCATCAGGTTCGAGTAAGACATTTACAATGTATTGCTACTCCGACAATCTTGCAAACTGGCACAGTCCCTGTACAATTCTTCGCAAAGCGGATAAAACTGAATATGGTGTAGTACGTATGGATAACTTCGGTTGGGGCGCTGGTTATGGCACTGCCACCCTCACATCTGACTGGAATTGGGATACATTCACATCGAATATAAGTGGTTCTAAGGTAGTCATCACAGTTACAAACCATGGAAACAATACTGCTGATGTACTTTACAATGTTACTTACGCTAATGGTGAAACACATTTCCAAAAGTATGCCGGAGTTACTGTAAACAGTTCTGATTTGAGTTGCGCACTCGTAACAGAGGAGTCATATCTCGTATTTATTCAATAATCACTAAGGTAAAAATATTTAAACTATGAAATATTTATATATAATCCTGTTAGGGTTGCTGGCGATAGCACCGGCAACATATGCAGAAAGCAACGATAATAAAGACCAGATGTCAATGACTCAATCAGGCAACATAACAGTAAAAGGCAAAATCGTTGACGAGAACGGAGAACCACTTATAGGTGCAAGCATAAAAGAAAAAGGTACAACCAATGGTACTATTGCCAACATTGATGGCAACTTCTCTCTTTCTGTTTCTTCTGATGCTACGTTAATTGTATCTTATGTGGGATACAAAAGTATAGAAACAAGCGTTGGAGGAAAAACTGAATTCGGTACTATCATATTGGTTTCGGATGCAAAACAACTTGACCAGGTAGTAGTAATAGGTTATGGAACACAACGCAAAGTTGACCTCACCGGTTCAGTTGCTATTGTCAATGCTGATGAAATGAAGAAAGTATCAAACTCAAACATCTCGACAATGCTTGCAGGGAAAGTAGCCGGTGTTCAAATCACAACCGACGGACAACCGGGAGCAGATCCCACAGTACGTATTCGTGGTATTGGTTCTTTTCGTGGAACCGATCCGCTCTACGTTGTGGATGGAGTACCGGTGGGATCAATTCGCGACTTCTCGCCAAACGATATCGAAAGTATTCAGGTACTTAAGGATGCTTCTGCAGCTGCCATATATGGTTCGCGAGCAGGCAACGGCGTGATTATTATTACCACAAAACAAGGTAAGAAGAACGAGGCTATGAAGATTGACTATAGTGGTTACTTTGGTTTCGACCAGGTGCAGAAAGGAGTGTACGATGTTATGAATTCTGAACAATATGGTAAATACATCAATATGGCTTTTGCCAACAGTGGAATGGATGTACCTTCCGGATACGATCCTACCAGTGTAAATTATTTGTATAATGCTGATGGTACCGCAAAAGTTAACACAAATTGGTTCAATGAAGCGTTTAAAACAGGTATTCGTCAGAATCATAACATCAACCTGTCTGGAGGTGGAGCTAACAATACTTACAACATCGGTCTCGACTATTACAACCAGAAAGGAACAATGGTTGGTGCCGGTCCTAATTTTGAACGTTATACTGCCCGTGTCATTAACACAATGGAAGCTAAGTTTATCAAAATAAAAACAAACATAGTGTATAGCCACATCAATCAGGACAATATGGCTCTCAGTAACGCCAATGAATATGTCCCGGGTTTATATGGAGCACAATATCCTGTAATGGCTTCGGTTTTACTTTTACCTCCCACTATCAAAGCATACGACCCCTCGACATGGGTTCTTGACGACAAAATTCCGGCGGCAACAGAGTACAGCTACGATTCTTATGGTTATGGTACTTATTACGACAATATTCATGGAGACTTACGCGTGACAAACGTTTTGCTTGAAAACAGTTTAATAAAGAGGAATACAATAGTTGACCGCATTGTTGCTTCAGCTTCTGCAAATGTTGATATCTTCCGTATGATTGGTGTCAAGAGTAAAAATAACAAATTAGAATATAATATTAACTTGTCGAAGAGTAAAACTATTGCAAAAGACCTTACGTTTATTCCTGCATTTATACAAAGTACAACAAACTATTTATCAAAGAGCAGTGAAACTTTATCTGAGGGTTATCGTAACTATGGTCACGATCTGATTGAAAACTATATAAATTATGATGGTAAAATTGGACTTAATCACATTAATGCGGTTGTTGGTCAAACGTTCGAGCGTGAACTTGATCACACACTTACGGGCGAAGGACATACCATGCCGGAACCCTACTTTCTTCAAGTAAACAACGCTGAAGAAACAAAAGCAGCAAGTAGTGAAAGCGAATATAAATTATTATCGTATATCGGTCGTATTAATTATAATTTTGATGAGAAATACCTTATTTCAGCAACAGCGCGATACGATGGATCAAGTCATTTTGCTCGAAATATCCGTTGGGGTTTATTTCCTTCTATATCAGGGGGCTGGCGTATGGAACGTGAAAAGTTCTTCCCGGTATCCACATCGACTATTAACTTGTTTAAGATTCGCGGTAGTTATGGTGAACTTGGGAATGACGACACAGGACCCTATGAAATTGAGTCTGTTATGTCGAGAGGTAACTATACTTATAGTTTTGGAAATAATAAAGTTACGGGCTCTGCAATCTCAAACTATGTAAATCCATATCTTTTGTGGGAAAAGAAAAAAACTACTGACTTTGGCCTCGACCTCGGTATGTTCAACAATCAACTGGAATTTACTTTTGACTGGTATAAATCAATAGCAGAAAACCTACTTTATAGTGTAGGTGTACCCCCTGAAGCAGGAGTCACCAATACAACAGTCATTATGAACTCATCAACAATGGAGAACTCCGGCCTTGAGTTCTTGATTGCATATCACAATCATCAAAATGCTTTTAAGTATGATATTTCTATAAACTTATCTACCCTCCACAACATTGTAAAAAAGTTAGGCGTTAACGAGTCACGTACCGACGCTTGTTGCCGTACGGAAGTAGGCCGTGAAGTTGGTGCATTCTATGGTTATTTTTCCGAAGGTATTTTCCAGTCGCAGGAAGAGATTGATAATCGTGTTAATTCGCTTGGTAATCACATCAATCAACCCGGAGCTCACCCCGGTGATGTTGCATACGCTGACATTGCAGGGGCTTTCGATGCCGATGGTAAACCAATACCCGATGGAGAAATTACCTCTGAAGACCGAACATATTTGGGTAGCGGATTGCCAAAGGTGAATTATGGCTTGAATGTTCGAGCTGAATGGAAAGGTTTTGATGTAAGTATATCCACTTATGGAGCTGCTGGTTTCAAAGCTGTAGATTTCGTAGATATGACATTACATGGTTCATACCGTACACTCAATAAAAGTGTTGATATGTTGAATGCCTGGATGCCGGATAACACAAATACCAACGTACCCCGTATATCATATAGTTTTGAAGGTGCAATTAATAACGATGCGTTCAGTCAGCGTTTTATCCAAGATGCATCATATCTAAAAATCGCAAATATCCAATTGGGCTATAACCTACCTGACAAATGGTTCGGTGGTTATCTTCACGGAGTTCGTATATATGCATCAGCTCAAAATGTAGCAACATTGACAAAATACAAAGGTTACAACGTGGATTTTGCCGGAGGCACATATACTCCAGGTTACAACTATTGTTCGTATCCAACGCCACAAACAATAATGTTTGGAACAAACGTGTCATTCTAAAAAATATAATCTAAAAAAATATAATATCGATATGAAAAATATAAAAATAATTTTAATAATGTTGGCACTTATAGGGGGTATGATAGCCTGCACTGACCTTGATGTTGTGAACCCGAATAATCAGACAACCAATGATTTTGGTAACACAGAGTCTGATCTTCAGGAGGCTGTCATCTCGTGCTACAACCGTATTCGTCTCGAAGGCACATTTGCACGTGTTGGCTACACTTTGGATGCCGTACGTGGCGACGAAGTTTGGAATGCATCTCAACAATGGTATTTGGAATATGACAATCTCAATGCTCCTACTACAGACGAAATAGGTAACTTATGGCCATGGCGTGACAGTTACCACGTAATAAACCGCACAAACTTTGTATTGTACAAAGTAGATGGCGTTAATATGTCGGAAGATGCTCATAATCAGATAAAAGGACAGGCACTCTTTTTAAGAGCATTAGCATACTATGAATTGGCTACATATTATCAAACAGTTCCAATGTTTGCAGATTATTCATCTTATTCAGACATTAACACTATGTATGCAGCAAACAAATCTCAAGATGAAGTATTTGATCAAATAGAGACAGACCTCACAACCGCTATGCAAATATTGCCATCGCGCGATAAAGGAGGAGAATGGGCAAAAGGTCGTGCTACAAGTGGTGCTGCTGCTGGATATTTGGCGCGTGCACTTATGTTTCGACATAAATATACCGAAGCTTATACTGTATTGAAAGATATTATTGCCGGCAAGTACGGGCATTACGAACTCACAGCCGATTATGGTGATAATTTCAGAGAAGGTTCAGCGTATGAAAATAACAAAGAGAGTCTATTTGAAGTTCAATTTATGGACTATGGCACAGGCGGCACCGACGAAGAATGGACTCCAGTAAACATAAGTTCAGAAGCCACTCAAGGTCAAGCCGTAGAAAGCAATTACGCTTCTCAAGAAATGGGTAGTTGGGGCGACTTAGCCGGCTCTCCATGGTTGTATAATCTATTCAAAAAAGAGAAATGTACAGATGGACGTCTCGATCCTCGTTTATACTGGACATTGGTTACTTATGAGAGCGAATACAGCACCTATACAGGCCTGAAAACTGCGGCATATCCTAATGGAGATCCACGTTGTAACACCATTTATCAAAAAGATATAACAGCAACTCCTCTATCGAACACAGCACAAGGCGGTATATCAATAGCTAAGTGGACTAATGCGAGAAATAACATCTATAGTTCTATTACTAACGGATTACACTGTGGAGTCAACTTACGGCTTATGCGTTATAGTGATGTTCTATTACGTGCAGCAGAATGTGATAATGAAATCAATGGACCAACTCAAACGGCTATTGATTACATTAACATTGTACGAAGACGCGTAGCTCTAACAGATCTTAAACTTGCAGACTTCCCAACTGCTGATGCTCTTTTTGAACAAATAGCAAATGTGGAACGTCCGAAGGAATTCGGTTGCGAAAACGGACGTGGAATCGATTTACTCCGTTGGGGATTTTTCTACGATGCTGCACGTCTGAATCAGTTGGTTGAACACGGCTATTATAAACTTGATGGTACAGCCAATACTGATGAACTTAATGCTACAACAGCCAGCGCTTCATCGTTCCAATACTACTATAAAGGGCATGAGTATTTCCCAATACTTCAAGCTACCCTTGATGCAAACCCTAACCTTGTTGGTAATTCAGCAAATAAGAATGAAGATAACGGTCCTGCTTTCTTAGCCAAATGGACTGTTCATCCTATTCCACAATAGGATTATTTCTCTCAAAAAGTAACTTCCTTATCGGTATAATTTTTGATGTTGATAAGGAAGTTTTTTTAATAAAAAATATTAGATATGAAANTAAAGTGCTTTTTAATTTTATCTGTCAGCATAACAGCGATATTATTTGTAGGGTGTAAAAAAGATGATATTGTACCTAATAATGGAAATAACACAGATTCAACAATATTTACTATCCCAACTTATGCTGACGATTATTCATCTATTTCATCGTGGACAAACCGAGATAAGTGGAATCTGGCTAACGTTCACGATCCATCTGTTGCTTATTACAACGGCTATTACTATATGTACGGCACAGATGCTTCGTATGGTAATACTGCTGAAGGACATGGACATTTTCAGGGCAAACGTTCAAAAGATTTGGTGAATTGGGATTGGATAGGAGGACCTTTCTATAATCCACCATCTTGGGTAGCTGATTCGCTTAATGCCATTCGAGTGCGTATGGGACTTGCTGCCATTGCAAAGGACAACATAAACTACCTCTACTGGGCTCCTGTAGTACGTAAGGTTACCGTTGGAGGACATGATATCTTGCGTATGTACTACAGTATAGTTATCGATAACTACATCAAAACCGGCAAAGCCAATACTTCAGCCAACTTTGATGGAAGTTGGACTGAACGTGCTTTTATTGGTATGTGTGAATCAAGCGATCCTGCCGGTGCTGTTTGGACAGACAAAGGTTTTGTTACTTGTTCATCATCAGATCGCGGTTTAAATTACAGTCGCTCCAGTTTATCTGATTGGAATGCTTATTTCTACTACAATGCTATCGACCCTACATATATAGTAACACCTGAGGGGAAACACTACTTGATACATGGCTCATGGCATAGCGGTTTTGCATTATTGCAACTCAATGCCACCACAGGTAAGTCAATCAACACGCTTGGAAATCCCTGGGCAAGCAATGTAAGTGAACTGACTGCCAGATATGGAATGAGAATAGGTACACGTGCGGCCTCGTCGCGTTGGCAAGCCAGTGAGGCTCCAGAAATAATATACAAAGGAGGTTATTACTATCTTTTTATGGCTTATGATGAACTTAATATACCATATAACACTCGAGTTGTAAGAAGCTCAAACATTGACGGTCCATACCTTGACATCACGGGGCGCAACTTTACCTCCGGAGGCGGCGATTGTTATCCGATAGTAACCCACCCTTACAAGTTTAATCTTAGCTACGGATGGGTTGGTATATCACACTGTTGTGTTTTCCAAAAGGAAAATACCAACGAATGGTTTTACATGTCGCAAGGACGATTGCCTGTCAACGTTGGCGGTAACGCCTACTCCAATGCCATTATGATGGGACACGTACGCCGTATTGTATGGTGTCCGGCTTCTACCAGCGAACCTGACAACCTTTGGCCAATAGCATTGCCCGAACGTTATGCCGCAGTACCTGATTACGGTACTATAACGAAAGACTCCCTGATAGGAACTTGGGAACATATAAATCTTAAATATAATAAAGGTGTACAAGATAGTGCCACGTCCCTCACTCTCAATTCTGACGGCACTATGACAGGAGCGCTTACAGGCAATTGGAGTTATAATACAACAAAAAAGCAATTAACATTGGGTAACGTTATTGTTTGCGTTGAACGCGAAGTGGATTGGGAAGCCACTCCACGCTGTGTAACATTTGTATATGCAGGAACTGAAAAAAGTCTAAATGCCACATATTGGGGCAAAAAGAAAAAATAGTATTGATATCAGGTAAAGATAATTTCCATACAGAAGTTAATATTTATCAGACCAATAAACATAATTAACGTGAGTTCGATATAAGAAAAGTGTTATTATATTGAACATAAGCTAATAAGCTTGCCTGATGCAGAAAAGGTTATAATTTGTTAAATTTTGATTTCTATTAAGGTTGAGAAACAAGAATAAAGTTGAATTTATACGTTTAAAATCTTATTTTTACCGAATGAACCTTAGTAGTATTGTGATTAGGGAATATTTGCAATTTTATTAACTTACTGAAAAATTAGTGATTTGAGTTGATGAAAATCGAAATTTTCATATCGAACTCACATTCTTTTTTTACTTCCGAATAATCTTTGTAAAAATCATTTACAACACAAAAAAATTCTGTAATTTTGTCTTTAGTAAGTATATTTATAATATTATAATCTTTTGATTTTCAGTAAGAAAAATGCAATCTTTTTGCTTATTTACCAACTTTTTTTACCAATTTCTTATCCGAAACTTACGTCAATTGTAATTTTGTATCTAGCAATATTTTCGTTATGAAATCCAGAATCTCTATTTTTGTCATTTTTGTGATTCTCCCTTGGCTCACATTTGCGCAGGGTATTAATTATAAGATTAAATATCTTACAGCAGACAATGGTTTATCCAGAAATCTGATTAATTACATTTTACAAGATTCAAAAGGATTTATGTGGTTTGCAACAAACAAAGGACTTGATAGGTATGATGGTTATGAAATAATTCACTTTAACAACCAAAATTCTAACAATCATGTAAGATATCAAAATGTAAGCTGCTTGGAAGAAGATGGAAACGGCAATTTTTGGATTGGGACAGAAAATGGTTTGTTTTTTATGGATTATAAAACCGGGAAAATAATTTTGGCAAGTGAAAAAATTAATACGACTCTCGATTTTATTTCACATTCGATAAATTTTATAAAGAAAGACGACTTCGGAAATTTATGGATAGGATATGACAACGGTTTAGTAAAAATAGATATGACCGCTGAAAAATCGGTAAATGCAGAAGAAATTTATAAAACAAAATCTCCATTTAGTGCTGTTCTTTTTATAAATAATAATATATACCTCAGTTCTGAGAATAAACTTTTCAGACTTATAAAAGGAAGCAACGGTAAATATCATCTTATAAATGGAGGAGAAAATTTAGAAAATTTTCAAGGATTAGTCAATGTGTTATTTTCTGATAATGGATTAATTTGGATAGGAACTTCTATTGGATTATACAAATACAATCCATCTACAGGCGATTTAAAATCATATCAGCATAATCCCTTAATAAACTCATCGCTTTCATCAGGGTATATAAGTGATATAAAAAAAAGTCAGAATGGGCAATTGTTGGTAGGAACTTTAATAGGGCTAAATATTTATGATTATACAACAGATAGTTTCAGCCGAATTACAGCTTCAGAACAGACAGATAACGGAACTTCTCTTAATAACAATTTTATTAGTAATATCTACGTTGGGAAAGAAAATATTTTTATTGGAACAGAAAAAGGAGGTGTAAATATTTTAACTCCGGATCATAGTAACTTTATTAACACATTTCACTCCAATTTAGATATAAATAGTTTATCCACCAATTTGGTTAACGCCATTTATCAAGATGAATTTGGTGATTATTGGATAGGAACAGTAGAAGGGGGATTAAATGTAAAAAGGAAAAACAGTCAAAATTTTATACACTATTACAGTGAACTGGGAAACTCCAATTCTCTCAGTCATAATTCTGTAAGTTGTATTACACAGGACTATAACGGAGATTATTGGATTGGAACGTGGGGAAAAGGAATTAACCGTTTAAGGAAAGAAAATAGGAATAATCCAGTGTTTCAACAATTTTATGTAAACAATTCATCAAATTCTATTTTGAATGATTTTATTGCAGTAATAGTTTCAGACAGCATAAAATCAGGACTATGGATAGGGACAAGAAACGGATTGGACTTTTTTGATTTGAAAAGTGAGAAATTTATTCACGTTTTAACGCGGCTTCCTATTGAGAAAAGGATGAAATTTGTTACCGGAATGATTATTGATAGCAAGCAACGCCTTTGGATAGGAACAGCCAACGGATTATTTTGTGTCTTCTTAAAAAATACCGATTTATCAAAAAATAAAATTGTTTATAAACATTATCAGTATGAATTATCAAATCCTTCTTCACTCCGCATAGAAAAAATAAATTGTATTCAAGAGACAAAAGACGGAACAATTTGGTTAGGAAGTAGCGGAAATGGATTGTATAGACTTATAGAAAAAGAAGGCAGAGATGAATTTGAAAACTTCGATGAATCAAACGGATTGCCCGATAATCTTATTTACGGTATATTGGAGGATGATGCGGGAAAAATTTGGTTAAGCACAGATAAAGGACTGTGTTCTTTTGACCCCGCAAAAAAGAATTTCATCAGTTTTACAAAAGCCGACGGATTAAAGTCAAATCAATTTTATTGGGATTCTTATTTTAAAAGCAAAAATGGATGGTTGCATTTTGGTAGTGTGGAGGGCTATTCAAGTTTTGATCCGTTAAAACTTACTTCACTTTCTACTGCTAATAGGGTTGTAATTACCCGCGTAAAAATCCTCAGTATGGATGTTTATCCTCAAAATGCAATTCAGTCAGAAAAACACCTTGCTTTTAGCAATAATACTTTGGAAAAAATTACACTTAATGAATCGGAAAAAAACATCAGTATTGAATTTTCTGCATTAAGTTATTATTTACCGGAAAAAATAAAATATGCTTATCGGTTGCTTGGTTTTGATAATTCTTGGACAGAAATAAGTTCAGAGAGAAGATTTTTGAGTTTTACCAATCTCAAGCCAGGGCAATATAAACTTCAAATAAAATGTAACAACCCTGATGGAAATTGGTCAGAACAAATTACTTCCGTAACTATAAAAGTAGTTCCACCCTTTTATAAAACCTGGTGGTTTTTGTTAATTCTTACAATGTCAGCGCTTTATGTTGCATACAGATATTATATTTATCGAATAAATTTATTTGAAAATCAGAAACAAAAGTTAAAGAAAATGGTTGATGAAAGAACCATTGAAATTGAAAAACACAAAAAACAACTTGAAGAACAGGCAATTCAGTTGAAAAACAATATGGAGTCGCTTATTGAACATCAAGAGGAAGTTTCACGTCAAAATGAAACACTAAAAGCACAAAATCAAAAAATTACACATCAAAAAGAACAATTAATAGCTTTATCAAAAAAAGTACACGAAGCAAATGTCGATAAAATATCTTTCTTTACCAATATTACCCACGAATTTAGAACTCCCATAACGTTGATTCTCGGACCAGTTGAAAGATCGTTAAAATTAAGCACGAATCCTAAAGTAATTGAACAGCTTAACATTGTACAACGAAACTCAAAATTATTGCTTTCACTTATCAATCAGTTGATGGATTTTAGAAAAGTGGATTCGAATAAAATGGAAATAGTAAAAACTCAACGTAATTTTATCGATTTTCTTGAAAATATTATTCTTCCATTTGAAGATTTGGCAAAAGATAGAAATATTCGTTTTATTAAACATTTTCGCGTACACAATCCGGAGTTTGCTTTTGATGCAGATAATTTACAAAAAGTGATTGGAAATTTATTTTCAAATGCTATAAAATTTACACCCGACTACGGTGCAATTTACGTATCCACATTTACCTATATTGATAAAAAAGAAGCTCAGGAAAAACTCTATTTTGCGATTAAAGACAACGGAATTGGAATTCCCGAAACCGATTTTGAGAAAATTTTTGACCGTTTTTATCAAGTAAAAAATGTAAAGGCACATTCAAGCAGCGGACAAAGCGGAACCGGCATCGGATTATATTTGTGCAAAAAAATAATTGATCTTTATCATGGAAAAATTGACGCAAAAAACAACTCAGCCGGAGGCGCTTGTTTTAGATTTACCATCCCAATAGAAAGAACTACCAATATAGTGACCACAGCAAAAAGACCGGCTTCAACTATATTGGAAGAAAATATAATAATAGAAGAAACAACCTTCTCAACCGATAAAAATAAACCTTTATTGCTGATTGTAGAAGATAATGCTGATATGCGACTCTATATAAAATCAATATTAAAATATGAATTTAACATAATAGAAGCTATACATGGCGAAAATGGTCTTGATTTAACCAATCGATATCAACCGGATATTATCATCAGTGATATAATGATGCCGGTTATGGATGGACTGGAGTTTTGTAAAAATGTAAAAACGAACTTTGCCACATCTCATATTCCTGTTATATTGCTCACGGCAAAAACTGCTGTTAATACGCAAATTCAAAGTTTTAACTTAGGAGCTGACGCCTTTTTAGTAAAACCCTTTGATGAAGAACTGCTCAAAGCTGTTATTAAAAATCTGAATGAAAAAAAACATCGGCTACAACTCAATTTTGCTGAAAACATGGATGTAAGTTCATTAAATATGGCAGAAGAATCGCAGGATAAGAAGTTTATTGACAAAGCTCTGAAAGTAATGAAAGAGAATTATACTAACCCCGAGTTTAATGTAACAGAATTTATAGATGCAATGGGAGTGAGTAGAAGTTTGCTTCACAAAAAACTGACTCATCTTTTAGGGCAGTCCGCAAGCCGATTTATTCGTACATTCAGATTGAACATTGCTCGTGAATTAATCATAAAAAGTCGAGAAAATCATTCATTGAATGTTTCGGAAATTGCATACGAATCAGGTTTCAACGATCCAAAATATTTTACTCGTTGTTTCACAAAACAATTTGGGATTACACCAAGTTCATTTCTTGAAAGTGAGTAAATGAACAATTTATTCTCTTAAAAAGGATTTTAATCCACCTCTAAACACCTGAGAAAACCTATATTTGTATAAAAAATTTAAAAACAAGAAAAATGCAAAAAAATAAATTAGCAATCGTAATCCTATTTTTGATATTCAGCTGCATTTCACTCACAAATGCTCAAACACATAATATTCAAGTAGACTTCAAGAAAAACGGGATTCCCATTCAGAAAACTATGTATGGAATTTTCTTTGAAGATATTAATTACGGCGCTGATGGTGGTTTATACGCCGAATTGGTAAAAAACCGCTCGTTTGAATTTCCAGAACATTTGATGGGTTGGAATACGTTCGGAAAAGTGGAAATAAAAGACAATGGACCTTTTAACAACAATCCGCATTACGTTCATTTGTCGTATGCCGGACATGATGAAAAGCATACAGGATTAGAAAACGAAGGATTTTTCGGAATAGGCGTGAAAAAAGATGCTGAATATCGTTTTTCTGTATGGACAAAATCAAGCTTACCAAATGGAAGCCTCAAGATAGAAATTATAGATACTCAAAGTAATATTATTGCATCACAAAAATTAGAAGTTCCATCATCAGAATGGAAACAGTATGAATTGATATTAAAATCATCAAAAACCGAAGCCAAAGCTAAACTGAGAATATTTCTTACATCGAAATCGGACGTTGATTTAGAACATATTTCACTTTTCCCTGTCGATACATGGAAAGGACGCAACAACGGATTACGAAAAGATCTTGCACAGGCGCTTTACGATCTGAAACCGGGAGTTTTTCGTTTCCCTGGAGGGTGCATTGTGGAAGGAACTGATTTGGCTACTCGTTATCAATGGAAAAACACAATAGTACCTGTTGAAAACAGAAAATTGAATGAAAACCGCTGGCAATATACGTTTACCAACAGGTTTTTCCCCGATTATTATCAATCTTATGGTTTAGGATTTTTTGAATTTTTCCAGTTGGCAGAAGATATAGGAGCCGAACCACTTCCGGTATTAAGTTGCGGATTGGCTTGTCAATTCCAAAATAAAGATATTCACGCACACGTTCCCGTAGCTGAACTAAATCCGTATGTGCAAGATGCACTGGATTTAATTGAATTTGCTAATGGCAATGTATCTACAAAGTATGGAAAAATCCGTGCTGAAATGGGACATCCCGAACCATTTAATCTGAAACTGATAGCTATTGGTAATGAACAATGGGGAAGTTTATATCCGGAAAGATTGGAACCGTTTATCAATGCTATCAGAGCAAAATATCCTGAAATTAAAATTATTGGTTCAGCCGGTCCAAGTCCCGATGGAAATGATTTTGATTACGGTTGGGAACAAATGAAACGTCTCAAAGCAGATTTAGTTGACGAACATTATTACCGTAGTCCTGAATGGTTTTTGTCAAATGCTGCCCGTTACGATAAATACGACCGAAAAGGACCGAAAGTTTTTGCAGGAGAATATGCTTGTCATCCAAAAAACAGAAAAAATAATTTTGAATCAGCGCTGTGTGAAGCTGCGTTTATGACAGGATTTGAACGAAATGCTGATGTGGTGCAGATGTGTACGTATGCTCCGTTATTTTCGCACGTTGATGGTTGGCAATGGAAACCGGATTTAATCTGGTTTGATAATTTGAGAGTCGTGAAATCTGTAAACTATTACGTTCAGCAACTTTATGGGAATAATCCGGGGACAAATGTACTGCCTACTTTTGAAAATAAAACCGCACTTACAGGGCAAGATGGAATTTATGCATCATCATCTTACGATAAAAACAAAAACGAAATTATTCTGAAAATTGCCAATACTTCAGACAGTGAAAGGAGTGTAACTTATCATTTAAAAGGATTGAAAAACAGTGAAAGAAAAGCCACAAAAACTGTTATAACTTCATCTGATTTAGATGCTGAAAATACGTTAGACAATCCGGAAAATGTAGTTCCAACTTCTGTAGAAATAAACATTGCGGGTAATGATTTTGAACTGAAAATAGAACCAAAATCGTTTTATTTATTGAATATAAAATTATAAAAGAATAACTGATTTTAATGAATATCCAAAAAAATAGGACAAAAAAATATCATCCTATTTTTTTGTCAACTTTAATTGTTTTAGATTTTATCTTATTTTCTTCCCCCAAACGGAACGTCCGTTTTTATCTAACCCGGTGAAAAGAATGGTTTCTGTTTTATTTTCCCAATCATGACCTGCGAAAACAATCAAATTTTCAATTGTTTCATTTCCAAGAGAAACTGTCAAATCGTTTTTCAGATATTTCCACTTTCCTTGTGAATCGCCCTGAATTTCGCCGTTTTTAGAAAAACGTATTTTGTTCGAAAGATTTGTTTCGGTTTTCAAAAGTCGGTTTTCTCCCCACAAAATTTGTCCATATTCTAAATTTCTGTCTGAATTTGTTTCGTTAATTCTCACTATTTCCCATTCGCCAACCATCATTTTTTGTGAAATGTTTATTTCTTTTGAGCCGGTAAAACGTTCGGGAGAAACTACGGGCCAACCGTCTTTTGTCCATTTTATTTGTCTGACGTGCAAATCCATCAGTTGATTTTCAGGCGAAAGACGTGCTTGATGTGCCATAAAAAAATCGCCTTTATCGTTTTTGAAAACGGAACAATGTCCTGTTCCACCCCAACCTGAATGATTTTCAAATCGATAAGGATGGGTGAGTATTGGCAAATGATTAATGGTATCGCGTAAGTCATTTCCGTAAAAATCATAAAAAGGACCGTCAGGAAAATCGCTTCTACCTACACGAACATTATAGGTTGTCATCAGCGGATCGTAAGAAGTGAAAAGGTAGTATTTTTTGAAAGCGGGATTGTAAATAACTTCGGGCGCTTCAATGTTGTCTTTTTTTCCATTTGCTCTTTTTGATGTACTTTTTCCTTGGTTATTTTTCCTCATAGTTAAACCTGTCTCAGGATTTAGCCTTACTACGTAAAGTCCGCCAAAATAAGAACCGTAATGCATCCACATTTCATTGGTTGCGGTATTGGTTACAATACTTGGGTCTATCGCATTCATTTTATCGCCGGTTTTGGTTTTTACCACACATCCTTTTTGCTCCCAAGGTCCGAGTGGCGATGATGATTCTGCCAAGCCAATATATGACGTTTGCTTTCCAAATGCCGAAACACAAAAATAAAGTCGGAATTTATTCTTGTATTTTAAAATATAAGGAGCCCAGATATTGGTAGCTCCCTTGTTTTCGTTGTTATTCAACACCCAGTTTTTTGCTTCCTGCGGAATTTCAGAAAATGCCCAACCTTCAAATTTCCAATGTACCAAATCTTTAGATGTACGTACTTGAATAAAACCCGGTTTTACGTCAGGTTTTTTATGCTGATTAATTTTTCTGTCGAAATAAATAGCATCGGTAGAAAACATATAATACGTATCGCCTATTAACAAGCACGATGGGTCGTGAACGTTGTATGTTCCCCAACTTTTATAATTTTCAATGCCTGAGATATTGCTGTAATCGTCTGTCCATGGATTCTTTTTTTTCCACGGATATGATTTTGCATCAACTTGAAGAATAATGCAAAAATTCAGTATAAAAATAACTGAAAGTATTTGTCTCATCTGTTTATTTTAGGTAAACAATAAAAATAAATGTAAGGTTAGACAAAGTTATTTGTTTACTGCGTTATTTGTTGCTGTTATTACGCTTCGTTGTTATTAAATAACGTACAAAACACAAATAACACAAAGTAATAACAAACAAAAATATGACAACAATTATTTCCTGTTCCTTAACTTGTCGGTTTCATCAAAAAAAATTACATTAATTCAATAGTAACCAACGATTTTGCGGGAATTTCCAGTGTTAATTTTCCTTTTTTGAAGGTCGCTTTTTTGAAGTCTTCCATTTTTACTTCGTAAGGTTTTTCAAATGTGTTATATGTTCCGGTGGTTTTTCCTGTAATAATCTGACCTTTTGTAACTTTTGAAACTTCTCCGCCATTTATATCACACAAAATCTCAATATCATTTTGAGGGTCGATATTTACAAACGAAACGTGTATTGCACCATTTTTATCAATGGAAGCCGAACTAGAAATACTTTTCAACGTTTTTCCCATTCGTGAATATTCGGGCGATTCAATTTCCATCGGCAAAAGTGTTGCGTCCTGATGCACTTTGTACATATCAAATACGTAATATGTAGGAGTTAACATCATTTTCTCGTTGTCGGTAAAAATAATTGCCTGAAGAACATTTACCATTTGTGCTATGTTTGCCATTTTGATCCGCTCGGCGTGTTTTTGAAAAATATTCAATATGTTTCCAGCTAAAAGCGCGTCTCGTAAAGTATTTTGTTGAAAAAGGAATCCGGGATTGGTTCTGGGTTCCACGTTGTACCAAGCGCCCCATTCATCAACTACAAGCGAAATTCGTTTTTCCGGATCATATTTATCCATAATCGAAGCATGTTTGGTAATAAGCTCATCCATTTTAGCACCGTTATCAAATAAATTAAAATAATCGTCTTCGCTAAATCCGGTGGCATCACCTTTATCCTCCCAGCGGTGTGTAAAAGTATAGTTGTGTAATGAAATTCCATTTACCATCCAATTTGGGATATTTTTCATCAGCGTTTCCGTCCATCTGTAATCATTGGAATTTGCACCTCCGGCAATTTTATACACTTGATTGTTCTTGTAATTTTTTATAAAACTTGCGTATCTTTTATAATTATCGGCATAAAATTCAGGCGTCATATTTCCGCCACAACCCCAATTTTCATTTCCTACCCCGAAAAATTTGACCTTCCAAGGTTTTTCTCGTCCATTTTCTTTGCGGAGGTTTGCCATCGGGCTTTCTCCATCAAAGGTCATATATTCTACCCATTTCGACATTTCTTCTACAGTACCGCTTCCTAAATTTCCACAAATATATGGTTCGGTTCCAAGTTCTTCACAGAGATTTAAAAATTCGTGTGTCCCGAAAGAGTTGTCTTCCACTACTCCTCCCCAGTTTGTATTAATCATTTTCGGGCGTTTTTGAGGTTCTCCTATTCCATCCATCCAATGATATTCATCGGCAAAACAACCGCCAGGCCAACGTAAATTTGGTATTTTTATCTCTTTCAATGCTTTAATTACATCATTTCTTACGCCGTTTGTATTTGGAATAGGTGAGTTTTTTCCTACCCAAATACCGCCATAAATCCCGTGTCCGAGATGTTCGGCGAATTGTCCGTAAATATGTTTACTAATGATTGTTTTGCCCTGATTAGCATAGATTACGGCTGTTGCTCTTTGCTGAGCATATGTAAGACTTGTTGTGAGAAGTGTAGATATTAGAATGATTTTTTTTATGTTCATAAAGGAAGTATTTGAATGTGTTTTTTTACTTTTCACAAAGTTAATTTATTTTGATGGAGTAGAAAGAGTACAAAAGTCTTTTTATAGAGGACAAAAATTACAATTGAAAGAGAAAGGATTCAATAGCCGCTAAAACTGTAATTAGAGTTATGAAAATAAAGTCTTTTTACTATTGTTATTTGCTTATTAAATTACACGATTCAAGAGATACATTGAAAAATCGGAAGAGAAAACGCTGGCAGAATGGAAGTTGTATATGAGAATAAAAAAAGGAAACGCTTATAATTAGATGATTATAAGCGTTTCCTTGTACCCGAAGGGGGACTTGAACCCCCACAGCCGATAAAGGCCAAAGGATTTTAAGTCCTTCGTGTCTACCATTCCACCATTCGGGCAGATTACTTTTTAAAGCATCGAGCGAAAAACGGGACTTCCCGATTATATCGGGATAAACTTCTTCGTCCCTTTATAAACTTTCCGCGTTTTAATACGAAGAGCGAAAAACGGGACTCGAACCCGCGACCCTAACCTTGGCAAGGTTATGCTCTACCAACTGAGCTATTTTCGCAAAATCACTTACCGCTTGCCTCTCACAAGTTTAGAGCTTTTGTAAAGCGGGTGCAAATATACACACTTTTTCTAAATTATGAAAGAACTTTTTAAAATAATCTGTTTTGTCAAATAAACAAATTAATAATCAATCTAAAAATCTCTTTCCGCTACAAAATGAATGCAATCTTTTAATGCTTGATTTATTTCGTTTTGGGGTAGAAATGTCAATTCATTTTCGGCTTCTTTTACAAAATCATCCATTCTTTTTATGGCATATTCCACACCTCCGTTTTCGTGTGCAAAAAGCATAATTTTATTAATATTCTCAGAGGTAAAATCCTTATTGTCAATTAATTTAATTATTTTATCTTTTTCTGATGTTTTTGTATTGTTCAATGCGTAAATCAAAGGAAGGGTCACTTTTCCATCACGCACATCGTTCCCGGTGGGTTTTCCAATATTTGCATCTTCATAATAATCGAAAATATCATCTTTTATTTGAAAACATATTCCTAAATATTCACCAAATTTTTTCAAATGTTCCAATTCCTTTCCTTTTATTCCAACTGAAAGGCCTCCAACTAAAGTACAAGTAGCAAAAAGCATCGCTGTTTTTTTATCTACAATTTTAAAATATTCTTCTTCAGTAATGGCAGATTGACTGTTGTTGGCAAGTTGTAATAATTCACCATCGGGCAAAATCATTCCAATATTGGAGATAGCTCCCATTATGTCCATATCTTTTGTAAGATAAGCACTGTTTAATGATTTTGAAAGGATATAATCACCGGTAAGAACTGTAACCTTATTATTCCATTTTGCATTTACCGAAGGACGTCCGCGACGTTCCATCGTATCGTCAATTACGTCATCATGCACTAAACTCGCCGTATGAAGTAGTTCTAAAGAAAATGCAGCATAAAGTGTTGCTTGCGTTATTTCTCCAAAAAGTTTTGCCGAAAGAATTGTTAAAATAGGACGTAATTTTTTTCCACTTCCTTCCATAATGTATTCGTGTACATTTTTCAGCAGCCAATTATCACTATCTAAAACTTTAGAAAAGATGTTTTCAAACTCTTTCATTTCAGACGCTATCGGACGTTTTATGTTATCAATAAAACTCATTTTTTTTGTAATGGATTTTTGTTAATCGTGCAAAAGTAATGATTTTTGTGAATTGTTTTCAATATTTGAAACGAAGTATTCATATTTTTAGCTAATTTTACCGTAAAATAAAGATTAAATAAGAAATCCATTTTTATGAAAAAGCTATTTTTGCTTGATGCTTACGCAATTATTTATAAGGCTTATTATGCCTTTATTCGCAATCCACGTATAAATTCCAAAGGAATGAATACGTCAGCTATTTTTGGATTTGTAAATACGCTGGAAGATGTTTTAAAAAGTGAAAAGCCTACACATATTGCCGTGGCGTTCGATCCGAAAGGAAAAACTTTCCGCCACGAAGCATACGAACATTACAAAGCACAGCGCGAAGCTACACCCGAAGACATTAGAATAGCTGTTCCTATAATCAAAAATATTGTAGAAGCATACAATATACCAGTATTGGAAAAAGAAGGTTTTGAAGCTGATGATGTAATTGGCACGTTAGCAAAAAAAGCGGGGGAAGAAGGTTTTGAAGTGTTTATGTTGACGCCGGATAAAGATTATGGACAATTAGTTTCTGAAAATATCTTTATTTATAAACCAAAATATTCCGGCGGCTACGAAAAGCTTGGACCAAAAGAAGTACAGGAAAAATATGGATTGAAAAGTCAAGAACAGGTGATTGATTTGCTGGGATTGATGGGAGATAGTTCCGATAATATTCCGGGTTGTCCCGGTGTGGGTGAAAAAACTGCCATAAAACTTTTGGAAGATTTCGGAAGTATTGAAAACGTATTAGAAAATACGGAAAAAATTAAAGGAGCATTAAAAACAAAAATTGAAGAAAACAAAGAACAAATTATTTTTTCTAAATTTTTAGCCACAATAAAAACCGATGTGCCGATTGAATTTGAAGAGGAAAAATTGATAACAGAAGCGCCAAACGAAACCAAATTGAGTGAAATTTTTGACGAATTGGAATTTAGAACTTTAAAGGCGCGTATTTTAGGCAATTCTATAACTGAAGAATCTCCGAAAAAAACTTCAAAAATCAGTGATACGGGACAAATGTCGCTTTTTGGAATGGAAGAAGAAACTAAACAGATAACACCAAATAACCAAGAAACAATAGAAGCGACCTTCAGAGGATTACAGACATTAAAAGATGTTCCTCATACTTATAAATTGATAAAAACGGAATCGGAACGGAAAGAGTTGATTGAAAAACTGATGCGGCAAACATCGGTTTGTTTCGATACGGAAACTACAGGTATAGATGTAATGATGGCAGATTTGGTGGGGCTTTCGTTTTGCTGCAAAAAAGGAGAAGCGTATTTTGTTTCACTTCCGGATGAAAGGAAAGAATGCACCCGCGTGATGAATGAATTCAAGCCGTTTTTTGAAAATGAAAAAATTGAAAAAATCGGACACAATATTAAGTTTGATTTGCAAATGATTTCTTCGTATAATGTGGGTTTGAAAGGAAAACTTTTTGATACGATGATTGCGCATTACCTCATTCAGCCCGAATTACGTCACGGAATGGATTATTTAGCTGAAATTTACCTTAAATATCAAACCGTCCATTATACTGATTTAGTTGGGCAAAAAGGAAAAAATCAATTGAGTATCAATATGGTAGATTTGGATTTGCTCAGTGATTATGCGTGTGAGGATGCCGATGTTACTTTTCAGCTAAAACAGATTTTGGAAAAAGAATTACAAAAAAATAATCAGGAAAAACTTTTTTATGATATAGAAATGCCGTTGATGCGAGTGTTGGCGATAATGGAACAAAACGGCGTACGCATTGATGTAGAGACATTGAAACAAACATCCGTTATTCTTACCAACGAAATGTTGGCGTTAGAAAAAGAAATAATTGAAATGGCAGGTGTAGCGTTTAATGTGGGTTCGCCAATGCAAGTAGGAGAGGTGCTTTTTGACAAAATGAAATTAGACGAAAAAGCAAAGAAAACCAAAACCGGTCAATATTCCACGTCGGAAGATATATTGGAAAAACTTCGCTCGAAACATCCGATTGTGGGGAAAATTCTTGACTATCGTGGTTTGAAAAAACTGTTAAGCACTTATATTGATGCGCTTCCTCAAATGGTAAATCCAAAAACGGGGAAAATCCACACGTCCTACAATCAAACGGTGGCTGCAACAGGACGATTAAGTTCAACCAATCCTAATTTGCAGAATATTCCTGTGCGCGATGAACTTGGACGTGAAATCCGAAAAGTATTTATACCTGATGATAATTGTATTTTTTTGAGTGCGGATTATTCTCAAATTGAATTGCGTATCATGGCGCATTTGAGTGGCGATAAAAATATGATTGATGCATTTAATAGCGGGAATGACATTCATGCAGCCACAGCAGCTAAAATTTACAAAATTCAGCTTCCTGAGGTAACTTCAGATATGCGCCGCAAAGCAAAAACCGCCAATTTCGGGATTATTTATGGTATTTCCATATTTGGATTAGCCGAACGTTTAAATATTCCGCGTTCCGAAGCAAAAGAATTAATCGAAGGCTATTTTGCAACCTATCCGCAGGTGAAAGCATATATGGAAAACGCTATTCAAAAAGCAAAAGCGCAAGGTTATGTTGAAACTATTTACGGACGTAAGCGATTTTTGCCGGATATAAATTCACAAAACAGCATTGTGCGCGGTTTTGCCGAACGAAACGCAATAAATGCTCCCATTCAGGGTTCTGCTGCCGATATTATAAAAATAGCAATGATTTATATTCAGAATAGAATAGAAAAAGAAAACCTGAGAACAAAAATGACAATGCAAGTGCACGATGAGTTGAATTTTTCCGTACCCAAAGAAGAAATAGAAAAAGCAAAGGCGCTAGTTATCAGCGAAATGGAAAGTGTAATTAAAATGGCAGTACCTCTAATTGCCGACGCTGGAACGGGAGAAAATTGGTTGGAAGCGCATTAAATGATGGTTTGTGTTAAAAAAAACAAAATCGGTCTCAAAAAATAATTTTTCAAAAGCTTAGTCGTATATTTGTACTGTTTTTATGAAAATTAATACCAAAATAAGGTACGGCTTAAGGACGATGATTGAGATCGCATGCCATAACGGAAACGAAGGGATGCTTCAAAAAGACATTGCAAAAAATCAAAATATTTCTTTGAAATATCTCGATTCCATTATTTCCTCGTTAAAACTTAAGCAATTAATAATCAATTCCAAGGGGAAGGGAAGTGGCTATGTTCTAATGCGTCCACCCGAAGAAATTACTATGTTGGATATTTATACTGCTTTTGAAAAAATTGAAGTAGTGGAATGTGTAAATAATAAAAATTATTGTGAGAGATCAACTCATGACTGTACCGCAAATAATTATTGGATTGAATTTCGTAAAGATTTTATTGATTTACTTTCACGAAAAACGCTCAAACAGGTTATTGAAAAAACCAAGTATGAGTGTTTGATTTATATGTAATTACAAAATTTTGGCATTTATTTTGTAATTATTTTTTTAAACACAATGCTATAAAAATTATAGCATTTATAGGAATTAAATTATTTTTTTGTAATATTGCACTATTAATCCTATAGGATTAATATGATTTATTTAATAACCAATATTTATTTTTATTCAATATGAAAACAATTAATTATTTTAAATTTTATCTTTTGTTGGCTGTAATGGGAACTTTTCAATTATCATTTGCCCAACAATCTCTCAAAATTGATCCGCGAAATTTTGTAATGACTATTTCCGGTACAACAAACGTACACGACTTTAAGAGTAAGGTAACCCAAATTAACGGAAATATAACCTTTGCCAATAATCAACCTAAAACATTTACACTGGAAGTTCCTGTAAAATCAATTGTAAGTGGAGAAAAGTTGATGGATAAAAAAACGTATGAGGCGTTTAATGAATCAAAAAATCCCAAAATATTATTTAATATGACAGATATTAATTCTGTTCAAACTAAAGGAGACCAGATAACAGCAAATGTGTCAGGAAACTTAACAATGGCAGGCGTTACAAAAAAAATTACTTTAGTAGCGAACGGGAAAAAAGTAAAATCAGGGACTTACGAATTTTCCGGTACAACCCAACTTAAATTCAGTGATTTTAACATGAAACCACCTACAGCTATGCTTGGTGTAATGAAAGTTGGAAATGTAATAACACTTTCGTATAAGGTGGAATTTGTAGGTGATGATGTAATATAGAAAATAGATTTCACTAAAATAAATTTACAATTATTAAAAACAAATCTTTATGAGAAAAAGAAACTTTTTTTTGGCATCGCTGCTGATGGTTGCAGGAATGTCATTTGCACAACTTCGTCCAACAGACAAATGTGGTATTAATATGTTTGAAACACCAAAAACGGATTCACTTTTTACCGGATTAAAAGTGAAAATTGGTGGAGCTATGTCTTTAACTTATTCAATGTTAGATCATAGCAATAGTACAACCACAGCAGATGGATATACTTATAATTATGCAACTCCGACAGCAAATTCACTAGTTCCATTGGCGAGTAACTTTGGACTACCACAGGCAAATTTATATGTTAAGTCAAATTTGGCAGACGGAGTATATTTAAATTTTGAATTGTATTTAGCTTCAAGACACCATAATGAAACTTGGGTAAAAGGAGGTTATTTGCAATTCGATAAAATGCCTTTTTTACCTTGGGATTTTGTAAATGAAATTATGAAATATACAACTATTAAAGTTGGTCAGTTTGATGTAAATTATGGTGATGCTCATTTCCGCCGTTCTGATGGAGGTTTAACTTTCTACAATCCATTTATGGAAAATTATATTATGGATGAATTTGCTACCGAAATAGGAGCTGAAGCTGATGTTCATTTAGGTGATTTTACAGTAGTAGGCGCTGTAACAAACGGAGAGTTAAGTCCTGATTTGGTAGAAATTGACACGGTATCTAATAGGTATTCAAATGGGGCGCATAATCCGGCTTTGATAGGAAAACTTGCCTTTGATAAAAAATTAATGGATGATATGTTACGTGTGCGCATAAGTGGCTCGGGTTATTATACAGCAGGTTCGTATAAAAACACTTTATTTGGCGGAGACAGAACCGGTTCAAATTATTATGGTGTGATGTATAATGCAGGTCCCGGAACAGGAACAGCTTTTAATGGACGTTATAATCCGGGATTTTCAGATAAATTGGGAACTGTAATGGGTAATTTGTTTTTGAAGTTTAAACCAGTAAATATGTTGGCGGTTGAAACTTTTACAACTGTTGAAAAAGCAAGCGGAAGAAGTACAAAAGAAGCAGACTCAAGAAACGCTAATCAATTTGCACAAGATGTAATTTTACGCTTGGGAGCAAACGAAAACTTTTTTGTGGGTGTTCGTTACAACACATTAAGCGCTGATGTTGCAAAAACAGGTACGGTAGATGCGTACACCGCAAAAATTAATCGTACAGCAATTAGCGCCGGCTGGTATATGACAAAAAATATCATGGCAAAAATTGAGTACGTAAATCAGAAATATGATGGATTTCCTTCCGGAAATATATACGATAAAGGAAAATTTAATGGTTTGAGCGCACAAGCCGCTATTGCATTCTAAATAATTATTTGTGATTCAAATTGTTTTTGTAAAAACAATTTGAATCACTTCTCAATGAAATAAATGAATAAATTATTATACATATTACTTTTTTGTTGGTGTGGTTTTCTTTCAGTTTCTGCTCAAACTACCTTAGAAGTTGAGGTGCAAAATGGAAGTAAGATAACCATAAACGGAGATGCAAGCATTGTTAAATTCAAAATTTATCAAAATGCGGATAATTTTTTGAAAAGAAACTACATAATAGCTGCATACCGGACACAAAATCGTATTTATTTGGATAATAATGAAATCAACATTCCTGTAAGATCATTTACCTCAAACAATAGAATGGCATTGAAGGATTTTCTAAGAATGATGGAACCGGATAAATATAAATCGTTGGATATTCAATTGAATTACATCGAATTACCGACAGATTTAAATTCGGATTTGGCGGGAAAAGCAGTGATGGATTTTACAATAAAGGGAATAACTAAAAAATACACTATACCTATTTATTCTTCAAAAGAGGGAAACAGTTACGTTTTTAACTCAAAAAAACAAATTAATATAAAGGACTTTGGTTTGGTTGCTCCTAATGCAATGATGGGTTTAATAAAAGTGAATGATGTAATTGATGTTGGTTTACATTTTATACTTAAAATAGAATCCTTGCAACAAGCCCAATTATTAAAAAGCGATTAAACACTTAACTTGTTTTTTTATATAAATGACGAAAAAGCCCTTCCTCGATGCGAGAAAGGGCTTCTGTATATTTTTAATAAAAGAAGCTTCTTATGCCAACTTGTTTACGTGAAGCGTAAGCTTTGATTTTAAGTTACCCGCTTTGTTTTTATGGATAACGTTTCTTTTTGCCAATTTATCAAGCATAGAGCTTACTTTTGGAAGAAGTTCTGTAGCTACGGCTTTATCGGTAGTAGCACGCAGTTTACGAACGGCATTACGAGCGGTTTTTGCATAATAACGGTTATGCAATTTCCTTTTTTCTGTTTGACGAATTCTTTTAATGGATGATTTATGATTTGCCATCTCAATCTGATTTTTTATAATTCTGTAAAAAGTTTAGTAGCCCATAGGGGAGTCGAACCCCTCTTTCAAGAATGAAAATCTTGCGTCCTAACCGATAGACGAATGGGCCATTGAATATAAGTGTATTACGAATACCTTTTTCAATTGCGGATGCAAAGATACGACACTTTTTTGAATTGACAAAATGATGCTGTAAATATTTTTAATAAAAATATATTGCTTTGATAATGAGTGTATTTTGTGTATAGCATATTTTTTTTGTAAAATAAAAAATGAAAATACAACATTTAATTAGCGGAACTGTTATTTATTATTGTGTTACATTCCGTTGATTTATGAAATCGCCGCATTTAAATTACAATTATTTTTTTTCAGGAATAAAAAACAATACATTTCGTTCACTTCGTCATCGGAATTATCGTTTGTATTTTTACGGACAAAGTATTTCCGTTACCGGAACCTGGATTCAACGTATAGCTACGCCTTGGTTGGTTTACCGTTTAACTGATTCCGCTTTAATGTTGGGAATAATTGGTTTTGCTTCTCAAATCCCTACATTTTTTATTTCGCCTTTTGCGGGAGTAATTGTAGATAAGATGAGCAGATACAAAATAATGATTCTCACGCAAACCTTATCCTTAATACAGGCGGCAATATTAGCGGCGCTTTACTTGACAGATGCCATTCAAATTTGGCATATTATTGCCTTAAATCTTGTTTTGGGAACAATTAACGCTTTTGATGGTCCTGCGAGACAATCATTTATTATCGATATGGTAGAAGGAAAAGAGGATTTACCTAATGCCATAGCTTTGAATTCGGCAATGTTTAACGGCGCGCGTTTGATAGGACCGACTGTTGCAGGGATTCTTATCGCATTTACGGGTGAAGGAGCTTGTTTCCTGATTAATGCGTTGAGTTATGTGTTTGTAATAATTTCTCTTTTAAGAATGAAAATACCAAGCATAGAAAATCGCCTGAGGCAGATAAATGTATACAGAAATTTGAAAGAGGGATTTTCTTACACGTTTCATTCCATTCCTATTCGTGCTGTACTGATAATGCTTTCAGTCTCGAGTCTTACGGCAATGCAATATGTAGTGCTGATGCCTGTTTTTTCCAAAGAAATATTACACGGGACTTCGCGTACTTTTGGTTTTTTGATGGCTGCTTCAGGCGTAGGAGCGTTGATGGGGACACTTACATTGGCATCAAGAAACAGTGCGAGGAGTCTTGAGAAGATAATACCTGTAGCAACGTCTTTATTTGGTTCTGCATTAATATTTTTTTCCTTTTTCCATAATTTCTTTTTGGCATTGAGTATGATGTTGTTAGCAGGAGGAGGAATGATGCTTCAAATGACGTCCAGTAATACGTTGATACAAACTATTGTAGAAGAAGACAAACGAGGAAGGGTGATGAGCATTTATAATATGGCTTTTATGGGGACGGCACCTTTTGGGGCTTTGTTTACGGGTTGGCTTGCAAAACAAATAGGTGTTGCGCATACGCTGATGTTTTGCGGAATACTTATGCTATTGGGCGCTTTAATTTATCTTTATTTTTTACCAGGGATAAAAAAATCAGTAAATGAAGTTTTTTCAAAAACGGAAAGATAAAAAGAAAAGCTCGCTGAATGCGAGCTTTAATTAGTTTTATGTAGCAAAAACATTACAGCAACGCTTCAATTTTTGATTGAAAAACAGATTTTTGAGTAGCCCCAATTTGTTTGTCTACTAATTTTCCATCTTTGAAAAATAAAACGGTAGGAATATTTCGAATGCCATATTCATTCGGAGTATCAATATTTTCATCTACATTCAATTTTCCAATTTCAACTTTGTCCGTATATTCTGCAGCGAGTTCTTCCAGTATGGGTCCAATCATACGACAGGGTCCGCACCATTCCGCCCAAAAATCCACCACGACCGGTTTACCTGAGTTTATCACGTCTTTAATGTTTTCGTCTGTAAATTCTTTTGCCATAATATTCTATTATTTTTATGTTATTATTTTTAGTTTTTATAACGTTGTAACCCGAAAAATGTTTGGAATGATTTTAGATTATTATTTATAAGAAGAATAAGTGTTTCATCCTAATAGTTTTAATCAGCTCATTTCCACTTTATAATCCAAAATTTCTTCTTCCTTGGCTCTTTTCAGATATTGATACATTGCAGAATTTATTTTTATACTGTGATGACGAGCAAAAAGTGTTACTTTTTCAGAACTAAAAAAATCTTTTACTTCCACATACACATTTACATCTCCTTTGTTTTCTAAAATAGCATCAGTTAATTCCATTACCACATCATTATCTAATTTTTGTAATGAAAGTGAAATTTTAATCCGTTTTACCGCTTTTCTTATATCTTTAATCGGCATCATTTTCACAATTTTCATTTCCAGTTCCGGTTTCACATTCGGATCGGGTTTGTAATTTTTAAAATCGGAACCTCTTACCTGAACTATTCCATGAATGAAAACAAATAAATCGTCAATCAGATATTTTCCAAAACTCTCATAATTGTCTCCAAAGAGGAAAAATTCGTGTGCTCCGCTGTAATCTTCAAGGGTAAAACGTCCGTAAGGTTTTCCGTTTTTTGCCGTATCCCTGCGGAAAGAGGTCATCATTCCTCCAATTTTTAAGCCCGTTCCCAATTGATATCCGGTTAAATCTTTCAAATCGGCAGTGCTTGCGTTGCAAATATTATTCATTTCAAACTCAAATTCATCCATCGGATGGGCTGAAAGATACATTCCAATCATTTCCCGTTCTTTATTGAGTTTTACCAATCCTGTCCATTCATTAGCGTATGGGATTTCGGGTTTAGCAATATCCACGCTATTGTCTAAACTTCCAAAGAGTGAATTTTGATTAAATGCAGCATCTTGCTGGTATAAGTTCCCGTATCGAAGTAAAGTTTCAAGCACTTGTTCTTCTTTGCTGTTGTTGGTGAAAAATTGTTCGCGTTTAATGTCGGGAAGCGTGTCGAAAGCGCCCGCGAGAACTAAACTTTCAACGTTTTTCTTATTGCACGATGTGAGATTTACGCGTTCAAAGAAATCAAATACGTTTTTGAATTTTCCGTTGTTTTCTCTTTCCGAAATAATACTTTCCACCGCGCCATCGCCTACGTTTTTTATTCCGCCGAGTCCAAAGCGAATATGTCCGTCTTTATTTACGGTAAATGTCAGTTCACTTTCGTTAATATCGGGTCCCATCACATTTATTCCCATCGATTTGCATTCGTCCATCAGTTTGCCAACTTCGGAAATATCATCCTTATTACGCGTGAGGTTGGCAGCCATAAATTCTGCGGGGTAATGCGCTTTGATGTATGCCGTTTGATATGCCACAAGAGAATAACATGTGGCGTGTGATTTGTTAAAAGCGTAAGAGGCAAATTTTGCCCAGTCGTCCCAGATTTGTTCCAGTTTTTCAACGGGTCCAAAACCGTTTTTTTGAGCTCCTTCGATAAATTTCTCGTGCAACGACTCCATTTTATCTTTCAACTTTTTACCCATTGCTTTTCTTAATTCATCAGATTGACCGCGGGTGAAACCGGCTAAATCACGACTGAGAAGCATGACTTGTTCCTGATAAACGGTAATTCCGTACGTTTCTTTCAAACGTTTTTCCATAACGGGGAAGGGATATTCAATGGGTTCTTCTCCGTGTTTGCGTCTCACAAATTGTGGAATATAATCCATCGGTCCCGGACGATATAATGCGTTCATCGCAATCAAATCCTCAAACTTGGTGGGTTTGAGATCTTTGAGGTATTTCTGCATTCCGGCGCTTTCAAATTGGAACACGCCTACGGTATCTCCTTTACTGAAAAGTTTGTATGTTTTTTTATCATCAAGTGGAATATTGTCAATATCAATGTCTATTCCTTTCGATTTTTTGATATTGGCAACCGCATCTTTGATAATGGAAAGCGTTTTCAGTCCAAGGAAATCCATTTTTATCAAACCAATTTCTTCAATAACCGACCCTTCGTATTGCGTTATCACTTTGTCTTCTTTGGTTTCTTTATCTACCGCAGTGCTTAAGGGTACGAGGTTTCTCAAATCGTCGGAACCGATAATTAATCCACAAGCGTGAACTCCTGTTTGGCGTACAGTTCCTTCCAGCATTTCGGCAAAACGCAATGTGTTTGAAAGCATCGGATTGTTTGAATTACGCGCTTCTCGCAATTCCGGAACATGTTTTATACAGTTGGAAATATTTATTTTGATGTCGTTCCCGTTTTCATCTTTGGGAAATCTTTGGGGAATCAATTTAGTTAATCTTTCTGCTTCGGACAAAGGAAGTTTTTGCACGCGCGCCACGTCTTTAATAGACGATTTTGTTGCCATAGAACCATACGTAACGATGTTTGCAACTCGTTCTTTTCCATATTTATCTGTTACCCAGCGCATTACCTGTCCGCGTTTATCGTCTTCAAAGTCAATGTCAATATCGGGCATTGAAATACGGTCGGGGTTGAGGAAACGCTCGAAAAGTAAATCGTACGGAAGCGGATCGATATTGGTGATTTTCAAGCAGTATGCAACAACGGAACCTGCGGCAGAACCGCGCCCGGGACCTACTGAAATTCCCATATCGCGCGCTGCCTGAATAAAATCCTGTACGATGAGAAAATAACCGGGAAACCCCATTTTTTTCATAACGTTCAGTTCAAAGTCAATCCGTTCACGGGTTTCGTCATTCAAATTGCTTCCGTATCGTTTTTCAGCTCCTTCGTACGTAAGTTTGGTTAAATAATCCGCCTCCAGTTTTACCCGAATTACTTTTTCATATCCTCCAAGTCGTTCGTAAGCATCGTCAAATTCGGTTTTTAAATCTTCTTCCGAAAATTTCTTTTTGTATTCCTCTTCCGTTCCAAAATCTTCAGGAATAGGAAATACAGGCATCATTGGAGCGGAGTCGATGCTGTAATTTTCTATTTTATCGGCAATTTCGAGTGTGTTTTCCAATGCTTCGGGAATATCGGCAAAAATTTCAGCCATTTCTTCCGGCGATTTTAACCATTCCTGCTTTGTGTAACGCATCCGCGTGGGATCGTCCAAATCTTTTCCCGTGCTTAAACAAATTAAATGTTCGTGGGCATCGGCGTGTTCTTCTTCTAAAAAATGAACGTCGTTGGTGGCTATCAGTTTTGTATTTGTTTTGCGGGCGAGTTTAATTAAATCCTCGTTTTGGCGCATTTGTTTCTCATACGTTTCTGTATCTGCGCCTTCTTTATCTGTTTTATGGCGTTGAAGTTCGAGGTAATAATCGTCGCCAAATACTTTTTTGTACCATAAAACGCGTTTTTCCGCTTCGCTTAAATCGCCTTTTTCTATGTATTTATGAATTTCGCCGCCCAAACATGCGGAGGATGCTATCAGTCCTTCGCTGTATTTTTCGAGCAGTTCGTGGTCTATGCGCGGACGGTAATAAAAACCTTCCGTCCAACCTATGGAAACCAATCTGGAAAGATTTTTATATCCTTCCAGATTTTTTGCCAATAAAATTAAATGATACCCGCTGCGGTCTTCTTTCGCGTCTTTGTCTTTGAAATTCCTTCCGCGGCGCGCCACGTAAACTTCAGAACCAATAATGGGTTTAAATATCTTTTTTTCTTTTTCTTCTATTTGCAGTCGGATTTTTTCTTTTTCTTCTTCCGGCGCTGCTGTGCTTTCCAATTGTTTTTTAAGGTTTTTTATTTCGTCTTTCAACTTACCGTTTTTCTTTTTGGCGTAGTTGTAAAACTCCTTTATCCCGAACATATTTCCGTGATCGGTAAGGGCGACGGCGTTCATTCCACACTTTACGGCGCGGTCAACTAACCCTGAAACACTCGACATCCCGTCGAGAACGGAATAACTGGAATGGACGTGAAGATGAATAAAAGAAGACATATTTAGATGTTAAATTTGTGATTTCAGATTTCCTATTAAAATCCAAGAATGAAATGTATTTTTTTTTAATATATTGACTAATTGTAAATTAACTTTTACCAAAGAACGATATAAAGATAAAACATTTTCTTGCGGTAGAAAAATGGTTTAACTAAAATTTATAAACAAGCAAAATTTGAAGTTGGATTTATTGTGTAGTAAAGGATTCGTTTTTTGCATTTCATATAGTTATAAGGTGTTATGAGTTATTTTTATTATTTATAGATAGTTCAATTTATATTGAGTTGTTCAAACAAAGTGATTAGACTTATTTGATAGGATTGAATAAGCTCAACCAAAATGATTCGACTTATTTAATAGAATTGAATAAGCTCAGCCAAAATGATTAGACTTGTTTGATAGGATTGGATGATTTCAAACAAAGTGATTAGACTTATTTGATAGGATAGGATAAGCTCAAACAAAATGATTCGACTTATTTGATAGGATTAAGTAAGTTCAAACAAAGTGTTTAGACTTATTTGATAGGATTAGTGATTAAAAAAAGAAGTTATTGAAAATGAGAGTGATAAAATTCTGTAAAAAATAAAATCTTTTTTTTATATTTGCCGGTAGCATTTATTTTTCGGACTGCTCCCCGCTCGCGCGGATATTCATCCGTGTGTTGGTCGTCAGAGCAAGAAAAGTCACATACAATGAGTACAAAATATAAGTTTCATAATCCATACGGTCTTTACTTTGTCAGCTTTGCAGTAAAAGATTGGATTGACGTTTTACCCGCAACGAGTATAGGGATATTTTGGTAGAAAGTCTGGATTTCTGTCAAAAACACAAAGGTCTTGAAGTTTTTGCGTGGTGTGTGATGACTAATCACGTCCATTTAATCATTCGTGCTAAAGAAGTTTTTCTACTGCAAAATATTTTACGTGATTTCAAACGCCATACAAGCAAAAAGGTAGTTGATGCAATAAAGCAAAATCCACAAGAGAGCAGGAAAGAATGGTTGATAGAAAAATTCGTAAGTGATGCCGGTATATCTTTTTGGGGAACAGATAATCATCCTATTGAGTTGTGGAGCAATAAAGTTATCGACCAAAAGCTTAACTACATACACAACAATCCTGTAGAAGAGGGTTTGGTTTTTAAGCCGGAGCAATATGTGTATAGCAGTGCTATTGATTATGCGGGGGGAAAGGCTTGTTGGATATAGCTTTAATTGAATAATTGCTTTTCAAGCAACGCACGGATGAATATCCGCGCGAGCGGGGAGAACAATTTAAAGTCCAATATTGTAACTTTTATGATTATCTAAAAAATGTTACCAGTCCAGCAAATGTTCTTAATTATAATACTTTTCCATAAATTTAAATTATTTACTGATATGAAATTCTTAATATATTTTATTTCCGTTTTCTTCAATTGTTACAATAGGGGAAAAAATAAAGATATTGCTTATGAATACGGTATTGCAGTTTTTTCAATTATTTTCTTGACAAATATATTAACATTGCTTATAGCCTTTGGTGTACCTCTTTATTTCGATATTGAGCTTTTTTCCAAGTTCCAAACATATATTATTTTTAGTCTGATTATTTTTGCTACTAGTTTCACATTTAGTAAGATTGCAACTAAGAAAAGATTATTAGAAATAGATTACAAAAAAAGAGACATTTATACCGACTATATCGTATTATTTAGCTATGTTATTAGTTCTTTAATACTACTTATTATCGTGGTATTACGGAGTAAAAGTTAAAAAAAGGAATGTTTCAGATTTGGTAATGTTCTAAATCGAGAGTTGCAGGACAGAAATTTGCAAGCAGCCTTATTGGTACGGTAGGTTTTTCTGCTCTCTCCGGTGGTGTAGGAGCAGAACTGACCGGCGATGATTTCTGGAAAGGTGCTGGAGAGGGAGCTATTGTGGGGTTGCTGAATCATGGAGGAGAAATTATTAAAAATATAGTCCAGAATAAATATGTTGTTGCGGGTATTTATGGAGCTGGTGGAGATGAAGCAGGGGATAATCCTTTATTAAAAGAAATTGTGGAAGGAGAAGGAGGTAAAATGTTTACCCCCGCTCGCGCGGATATTCATCCGTGTGTTGTTCGTTAGAACAAAATATTTATTGCTTTTCTAAAGCAAGGCACAAGTAGATATTTGCGCCAGCCTTTGAGGAGTATTCTATTACCAATCTTCTTTTTCAATGATTTTCAAAATCTTTTCCGTAATTTCCTCGTCAGTTCCCGTAACTTTATGTTGCGCTTGCAAGTAAAAAGCTTCACGTTTCGATAAATTTTCGCCGATAAAGTTTTTTAATTCTTCTTTTTGCAGTCGGGCAAGAATAGGGCGTTTTTCTAAATCGGTGAGTAAAAGACGTTCTGCCAGAAATGCGGGAGAGAAATTTAAATAAAAAGTTTTCCCTGTTTTATTCATCAGTTCCATATTGTCATAAAAACAAGGCGCGCCTCCGCCTGTGGAAACAACCGCGTTTTCTTTTTCCGTAAGTTCTTTCANTATTTCCTGTTCCGCTCCGCGAAATTCATTTTCGCCAAAAAGACGGAAAATNTCCGACACTTCCATTCCGTATCGCTGTTCAATGANTTCATCCATATCNAAAAAATCCCAGTGGAGTTTTNCCGNTATGGNTTTTCCTATGGTAGTTTTGCCAGAACCCATATAACCTATCAGATAAAGTTTCATTTTATTTTTACGTAATTTGTTTGTTGCAAATTTACAATCTTTTTTGCTTTTCACAGAAATTAAACAAAAAATGTCTTTTTGTTAAGGAGTTATCCGATTATTGAATTATATTTGCACATTTATTTGGGGTATCAAGAAATGGAAAGTAAAAAATCTGTCTTATTGTTATTTACGGGCGGCACCATTAGCATGTCAGAAGATCCGGCAACAGGAGCGTTACGNCCGATTGATTTTGAATCGATAAAAAAAATGACCCCCGAATTAAGCCGNTTAGGTATTCACACNGAAGCCATCCCTTTTTTACCGTTATTAGATTCATCGGANATCAATCCTGAAATTTGGGAAANAATAGCGCTGACAATCAAAGAAAACTACCAAAAATTTGATGGATTTGTTGTGTTGCACGGTACGGATACAATGTCCTATTCTGCTTCAGCATTGAGTTTTATGTTTGAAAACCTGAGTAAACCCGTTATTTTTACAGGAGCTCAACTTCCCATAGGAAGATTGCGTACCGATGCAAAAGAGAATTTGATTACGGCAGTAGAAATTGCCGCCGCGAAGAATGAAATAGGAAATTCAATTGTTCCAGAAGTTTGTATATTTTTTGAAGATACGCTTTTTAGAGCCAATCGCACCACAAAACANAATGCCGAACATTTCAATGCCTTTGCTTCATTTAATTATCCGCATCTTGCCAAAGCAGGAGTGCATATAAAATATTACNCCGATTTTATTCGTTATCCNAAACCAATTTCATCGTTACANGTGCGTACAAAAATAGACCGACACGTGGCAATTCTGAAGATTTTCCCGGGAATTACAGAAGAAACCGTTGCTGCTTTTTTACAAATTCCCAAACTTAAGGGCGTAATACTCGAAACATTTGGTACTGGAAATGCCCCGCGCAAAGCATGGTTTTATAAATTACTGAAAGATGCTACAGATAGAGGTATTGTTATCGTAAACAAAACCCAATGCAGCATAGGAAGTGTGGAAATGGGACGATACGAAACCAGTTTGGATTTGGTAAATGCAGGTGTTATCAGTGGCTTTGACAGCACTACGGAAGCGCTTGTGGCAAAATTAATGTACCTTTTGGGGGAAAATGAAGACATCGAAAAAGTGAAAAAAATGATGTCGGTAAGCATTTGTGGAGAAATGACCGTTTATTAAAATAGAGAATAATTTTTCTTTACTAATCTATCCCCATTTTTCAATTTCTTCTATTTTTTTCCTGTTCAAAATCCGGATATCTTTTCCTTCTAAAGCAATAATTTCTTCTTTTTCAAATTCTTTAAGAAATTTAATGGCGCTTTCGGTAGCAATAGATGCGAAATTTGCAATATCTTGTCTTGTGAGAAAAGGAAATACGTGTACATCTGCAAAATCTTCGCTGCTCAAATAAAGTAGAGCCGAAGCCAGTTTTCCCCGCATTTGCCGATAAGTCAAATTATGAATGATACTCAAATACTGACTTTCATTTCGACAGTTGCGGGAAGTAATGCGCATAGCAAAATTAGAATTCCCTAATAAAACCTGACGCATACTTTCTTTATCCATCATACAAATTTGCACATCGGTAACTGCTGCAGCAGAATAATTATACACATTTTCTCCGAAAACCGATGAAAAAGCCAAAAAATCACCCGGTTTCGCTAAAAAAAGATTAATTTGCTTGTCGTTTCCGGTTTGTAAATACACTTTTACCAATCCTTCGAGCACCAACAATACGTGTGGTGCAAATGCTCCTTGTTTATATAGCGTTTCACCTGCTAAATATTTAACTTCGGTTTTTCTGCTGTTTATAAATTCGAGTTCTTGCCGATTTAAGTCATGAAAACAGGCAGCAATTCTTTCGCATCCGTTGTTTGAAGTAGAAAAGTCTGACATAGGAAAACTTATTTTTATTCAAAAGTAATGTTTTCCCTGCAAATATTGAAATTTAACGACTTAAAACCTGACAAAATTCAGTTTAAAACATAAATTATGTCAGCCCCCATTTCTTGCAGGAATTTTCTCGGCAAAGTAATTTTGCATCATCAAAGATATCGAAAATATTAACGATTAAAAATAAAAAATTATGAAGTATTTACAAACAGCTGTACCTGAAATAGAAAGTGCGGCACAATTGGAAAAAATTTTAAGTGAAAATGAAAATGTAATGGTTTGTTGCGGAAGAATGGGACCAATGTGTATCCCTGTATATGACGTAATGGAGGAATTACAAGAAGAACGTCCGAATGTAAAATTTTATTCCATGGCGTTCGACAGTCCTGAGTCTGCCGTAATTCGCAGGGCGCCTGAGTGTGCAGGTTTTATGGGATTGCCGTTTACTATGTATTATAAAAACGGAAAAGTTGCTAAAGCTACTACCAGCATTCAAAGCAGACAACAAATTACTTCCATTTTGGACGAGCATCTTGCTTAAAAATCTTTGAAAATAATTGAAAACCGGTTTGCAAAAGCCGGTTTTTGTGTATTAAAAAAATAGATTATGGAAAAAATATATGATGTAATGATATTGGGAGCGGGAGCAGCAGGTCTTACTGCGGGAATTTATGCTTCCAGAGCCAAACTCGACACTTTGATTTTAAACGAAGGTGTGATAGGAGGACAGATGGTGCTTACCAATGAAATTGCCAATTATCCCGGAGTAGAAACAGTGAAAGGATATGAGTTGGTTAATATCATGAAAAAGCAAGCAAAAGAATTTGGTTGTACGATAAAAACGAATGTAAAAATTATTCGATATGACTTAAAAGGTGAAACAAAAGAAGTGGAATTGGAAGACGGGCGTAAATTTCAGGCAAAAACCGTAATTTTGGCTCCCGGCGGAAAACCGCGTTCACTGAATATCCCCGGCGAAAAAGAGTTCGAGGGTCGCGGTATATCGTATTGCGCAACGTGTGATGGCGATTTCTTTCAAGATAAACGTTTAGTTGTTGTTGGCGGAGGAAATTCCGCATTGGAAGAAGCGGTAACCCTGACCAATTTTGCATCTCACGTAACTATTGTACATCAATTCGATCATTTTCAGGCATTTGCACACGCTGTGGAAGAAGCAAAGAAAAATCCGAAAATAGATTTTGTTATGTCATCGGAACCACGTGCTTACATTGGCGGTGAAAATCTGCAAAAAGTTCGGATAGAAAATATGATTACGCACGAAATGTCTGATATTGAAACCGACGGTGTTTTTGTATTCATAGGTTATATGCCCAATACAACTGCTTTTGATGGCATTGTGGAAATCAACGAGCGAAATGAAATTATGGTGGATGCAGCAATGCGAACCAATGTGGATGGGGTTTTTGCTGCCGGCGACAGTATTGCAAAACGTTATCGTCAAGTTACCACAGCAGTAGCGGAAGGAACAATCGCCGCTTTAAGCGCATCGGAATATATCAGAACGAAATAATAGATATTATCTAAAACAGTTTATTATAACCCTTATTTTCAAATTTTGATATTCAATTCCCCTAAATCCTCTGTGGAGAAAGGGGATTTTTTAATATCTGTAATGAAAAAATCAAGGGAATCAGAATACTCCTATAAATCAAGGTTCTGACAACGAATTCCAACCTTGCGCTTTTAACGGAATTTCTTCTTCTTCGCGTCCTACAAGATTTAATCCGAGTTCCTTTTTTGTGATGTGTCCGATAATTCCAACGTTTTCCATCGAAATTACCTTATCATAATCTTCCAACGAAACGGTGAAAACCAATTCGTAATCTTCGCCGCCATTTAAAGCCGCAGTCACAATATTCATATTCAGTTCTTCAGCCATTACCGCCGCCTGATAATGGATAGGAATTTTATCTTCGTACACGCGGCATCCTACGTTACTTTGGGAGCAAATATGTATCAATTCCGATGAAAGTCCGTCTGAAATATCCATCATTGCCGTTGGAATAATTCCTTTTTCTTTCAATGCGGCTACAATATCTTTACGCGCTTCCGGTTTCAACTGGCGTTGTAAAATGTATTCTTTTCCTTCAAAATCGGGTTGAATATTCTCTGAATGTCCTTGGAAAACGGTTTTTTCACGTTCCAACAATTGCAAACCCATATATGCCGAACCTAAATCTCCCGAAACACAAATCAAGTCGTTTTCTTTGGCGCCGTTGCGGAATACAATTTTGTCTTTTTCGCCTTCGCCGATGCACGTAATGCTGATAGCCAATCCTGTGAGCGAGGCGGAAGTATCGCCTCCAACTAAATCAACGCCGTAAAATTCGCACGCCAACTTAATTCCGGCATAAAAATCCTCCAAATCTTCCACCGAAAAGCGTTTTGAAACGCCCAACGAAACGGTGATTTGTTTCGGTTGTCCGTTCATAGCGTAAATATCAGAAAAATTAACCACCGCCGATTTGTACCCTAAATGTTTCAGTGGAACATAAGTGAGGTCAAAATGAACGCCCTCCAATAATAAATCGGTGGTGACAAGTACTTGTTTTTCCGCGTAATCCAGTACAGCCGCATCGTCTCCAACACCTTTTAGCGTGGACGGATTTTGTATTTTAAATTTTTCGGTCAGATGTTTGATTAAACCAAACTCGCCGTATTTTGATATTTCTGTCATAAATGCCCCTCCAAACCTCCCCCAAGGGGAGGTTTTTTGCTATATTGTTATATTTTTTTTATTTTTAATTGAAAAGTAAATTATTAGTATGGAATTGATTACAAATAAATATGAGCCGTATTTTATTTGGTTGAATTTAACCAAATAAAAGCCCAAATACATTAATAAATAGGATATAATAAGTATACTTACATTGATGATTGCAACATTTCGTATTTTCTTGAATTTATTTTTAAATGAATAAAAAACAAGTAGAAATGAATTCAGTATAATAAAAACGAAAAACAGAAATGGAATATATGTAATAATTGTTTGATAGACAAACACAAAGAAATCTTTTACAGTTTTGATCTTTTCACGTTCTTCTTCTACGTCATATTTTTTATTAGGATCATATATTGAATTAGATGTTGTATTTTGTTCTTTCACAAAAGTCATTTTGAAAAAGTATATTCCTAAACCAAATCCCGAATAAGTGTCTTCTTTGTCAATTTCTTTTTGTATGTTAGCTTTTTCTTTTTCTATTGAATCTGTGTTATTTTTTAAAATCGATGTTGAAACGTTTGAAGAATCTGTTTGAAGGATAGAATCTACTGTTTCAACAGGAACATCTGCTGCTTTTTTACCAGTACACATTCTAAAAAACGGCAGAAAAAGTATCAAAACTCCTGCGATGGTGAGGTATTTTAGTATGTTTTTCATAATGAAGTTAGTTTATAATTTTCCACTCACCAGATTTTCTTGAACCTGTACGGATGATAATATTTTTATTTTTCAAAGATGAAATTAAGCGTTCCACTTGACGGCTTGTAATATATAAATTTTGAGCAATTTCCAAAGCCGTTATTTTCGGATTTTTCTGAATTAATTGCAGAATTTCATTTTCATTTATTCCGACATTTATTCCGACATTTATTCCGACATTTTGTGTTTTTAGTAAATCTTCAACTGCCCGAAGAATACTTTTCAGCATAAATTCAATAAAGATAGTGCTGTCTCCGCTATTGTCTGATGATTGCAGTGCCTGATAATATTCTTTTTGATTTTCTTTTACGATAGTTTCAACCGGAAGCCACGCGAAAAGCGGTTTCCAACGGGCAAGAATAAGCGTCTGCCAAAGTCGCCCGATCCTACCGTTTCCATCCGAAAAAGGATGAATAAACTCAAATTCGTAATGAAATACACAACTTTTAATCAACGGATTTAGGTTGCTGTTTCCGAGCCATTGAAGTAAATCATTTACCAAAAACGGAACACGTTCAGAAGACGGAGCAAGGTGAATAATTTTATTTCCGTCTGAAATTCCGACACCTTTACTGCGGAAATTTCCGTTGTCTTTAACCAATTTTTTCATCAAAATTTGATGTGCAAGCAGCAAATCTTTTTCAGAATAAGGATTAAAAGTAAGTAGAAGCTCATAAGTTTCAAAAGCATTTTTTACCTCTTGAATTTCTTGTGGCGAACCCAACACACGTTTCCCTTCCATTATGGCTGTAACTTGTTCAATGGTAAGCGTGTTGTTTTCAATAGCTAAAGACGATTGAATGGCTTTGATGCGGTTCTCCTTCCTTAATTTTGGTTGCGGAACATCACCATAAGTTGCACTGATGGAACCAACTTTTTCGGCAATTTCCGCTGTCAAATTAGCAATGTTTTCCGTAATATGAAAAGGAGGAATGTATGACATTTCACTTTTTATTATGAACTATAAATGCAAATTAAAACTAAGGAAGGTATTATCACTAAAACCTTTAAGCATAGACAGATTTTGTATTTTAAATTTTTCAGTTAAAAGTTTGATAAAATCAAACTCATCATATTTTGAAATTTTCGTTATTTAGATTTTATACTCTCTATCAGATAGCTATTTAAGCGATTAAATAATTCATCGAAATTAATATCCAAACCTGATGCTGCAATATTAAAAGGTGAATTATATGTGGAGTTGTTGAATTTCATCAAATTTTTTCTTACTAAATTTGTTTCCCTTTCTATCCAATAATCTGGATTTTTCACATTAATAATTATTATTCTTGTTCTTTTTATTTGAATTTCATTAAAACTACTTATTTGTTCCCAATAAATATATTCCGAAATCGATTTTTTGGGATTTATAATAAGTCCTTTTTGATCTATGATTAATGACAGTTCAGATTTTATTAATCTTTTTATTGATTGAAACACTCCTAATCCAAAAAAAAGAATAGATATTACGCCAACTGATCTTGTAATAAATGGAAACTTTGTTCTCCAATTGTCAGTCATATTATTTGCATTAATAACAAACCAAATTCCCAGTACAACAAATAATAAAGAACCAAGTAGCAAAAAGATTGATTTCTTTTTACTTGTATAAATTTCAATTCTATTCATTTTCTCAAGTGAATTATTTTACCGGTATTTTCTCAATTCTTCTTTCGTGGCGTCCGCCTTCAAAATCGGTAGAAAAGAAAACGTCTACCATTTTTTTTGCCAAATCTTCCGAAATAAATCTCGCCGGAAGTGAAAGCACATTGGCATTGTTATGTTGACGCGCTAATTTTGCAATTTCTTCATTCCAACACAAGGCAGCGCGTATTCCCTGATGTTTGTTCACCGTCATACTGATGCCGTTTCCGCTTCCACAAATGGAAATTCCGTAATCACATTCGCCGTTTTCCACGGCAAAAGCCATCGGGTGTGCAAAATCGGCATAATCGCAACTTTCCGCAGAAAAACACCCGAAATCTTTTAATTCTAACGGCGATTTTTCTTTCAGATAATCAATGAGTTTATTTTTTAATTCGTAACCGGCGTGATCACTGCAAATGGCTATTTTTAATTCACTTATTGGTTTCATTTTTAGTTAATTGGTTAAATAGTTAATTGGTTAATTGGCTTTTTTCGCTTACTGCTCACTGCTCACTGCTCACTGCTTTTTTTAGGAGAACATTTCCACGTCTTCTTTGGTGATTTTGTTCCCTCCGAGAATTATCAAACGTTCTACTACGTTGCGAAGTTCACGGATGTTTCCTGTCCACGAGCGTTTTTGCAGGGTTTCTATTGCTTTCGGTTCAAACGATTTTACGGGAATGCCTTGCTCGACGCAAATTAGTTCACTAAAATGTTTTACAAGCAGCGGAATATCTTCCTTGCGTTCGTCAAGTGTAGGAACGTGAATGGGAATAACGTTTAATCTGTGATACAGGTCTTCACGGAAGTTTCCTTTTTCAATTTCGGCTTTCAAATCCTTATTGGTAGCGGCAAGCACACGCACATTTACTTTAATGCTTTTGTCGCTTCCTACGCGGGTTAGTTCGTGTTCTTGTAACACGCGGAGCACTTTGGTCTGTGCCGATAAACTGATCTCGCCTATTTCGTCCAAAAAAATAGTTCCATTATCGGCTTGTTCAAATTTGCCTATACGTTGTTTTATGGCGGAAGTAAACGAACCTTTTTCATGTCCAAACAATTCACTTTCAATTAATTCAGAAGGAATTGCAGCGCAATTTACTTCTACAAACGGCGCATTGACACGATTGCTGAATTCGTAAATCAAGCGAGCCACCACTTCTTTTCCGGTTCCGTTTGCGCCGGTAATCAACACACGCGCATCGGTAGGAGCAACCTTATCTATTAAAAGGCGTACTTTCTGAATGGCTTCAGATTCTCCAACCATTTGATTTTTTTTAGCTACTTTTTTCTTTAGTGTTTTTGTTTCGGTAACTAAATTTCCTTTTTCAAGCGCATTTTTTACCGTAACCAGCAGACGATTTAAATCAATCGGTTTTTCAATAAAGTCAAAAGCTCCTTTTTTAATGCAATCGACAGCAGTGTTAATATNGGCGTGTCCTGAAATCATTACAATGGGCGTTTCCACATCTTTCTCCAATAATTGAGTCAATAATTCAATGCCGTCCATTTCCGGCATTTTTATATCGGAGAAAATGATGTCAAATATTTCGCCGGTGGCTGCTTCCAAACCAACTTTACCGTCTTCAGCCAGTACAACTTTATGATTTTCAAATTCCAGAATGTCTTTCATTGTATTCCGGATACTGCGTTCATCGTCTATTACAAGTATTTTTGCCATAAATGTTTAATCGTATTTTTGTTTGAAAAGTTCTATATAATCGGTAAACATATATATTCTATTTCTTTGTGTTCCTGTTATTTCTTTTATTATATTCAATTTTTCTAATTGATTGAGTAAGCTGTACGCAGGTCTTAACGATTTATTAATAATAGCGCTTACAGTTTGTGCGTCCAGAATTGGTCTTGTGTATAAATATTCAACTACTTTATAAGCATCACCGCTTCGATTGCCGATATTTTTTAATTTTCCGTCTAAACTTTTTTGTAGTTGTAGTATGTTATCAAATGTTTTTATACCGTTAGATGCCGTTTCAATTACTCCTGTAAGAAAAAATTTAAACCATTGGTTTATGTCGTTATGTGTTCTTACACGGGTGAGATTATCATAATAAGACATTCTATTTCTTTCAAAAAAATCGGAAAGATATAAAATCGGTTGTTTTAAAATGCCTTTATTTACAAGATATAGTGTTATGAGAAGTCTTCCAACTCGCCCATTACCATCTAAAAAAGGATGAATAGTCTCAAATTGATAGTGTATTAATGCTATTTTAAGCAAATCAGGAAGTGGATTTAATTCATCATTCGCAAATTTTTCAATATCTGACATTAACTCATCAATAGATGTTTGAACAGGAGGTATAAAGGTCGCATCGTTGATGCTTGCTCCTCCTATCCAGTTTTGGCTACTACGATATTCACCTGGTAATTTATGCTCACCACGAACTCCTTGTAAGAGAATTTTATGAGTTTGTTTTATTAATCGTGACGAAAAAGGAAGTGAATGTAGCATTTTAACTGCTTCATTCATTGCAGAAATGTAATTTTGAACTTCTTCCCAGTCGTTTCTTTTGTCAATTCCAATGTCTTCTCTTGTTAAAAATGCTTCTTCGATGTTTGTTTGAGTTCCTTCTATTTTTGAAGATTGTGTTGCTTCTTTTGCTATGTGCATTTGAATAAATAAATCAATATCTACATAGTTTGAGTACATATCTAACCTTCCTAAGTTTCTATCAGCTTTACTTAACAGATTTAATACTTGCATTTCGTTAACTGTCCAATCTTTGTTAATAAATTCAGGTTGAAAACTTCTATAATAACCTTGATTTATAAATTTTCCTGAATTAAAGTTTTGCATAATTTGAAGATTTTGTGTTGCAAAATTAAACAAAAAAGTAAAATAACGAAGTTTTTATTTTACTTTTTTAGGTGTAAGGTAAAATAGCGAAGTTTTTATTTTACTTTTTTGGGTATAAGGTAAAATAGCGAAGTTTTTATTTTACTTTTTTGGGTATAAGGTAAAATAGCGAAGTTTTTATTTTACCTTAAAACCCAAAAGTATTATATTTTTTTTGATGATTATAGTTGTTTCTACAAATCAAATCCAATATCTTTTCTGAAATATTTTTTATCAAAATGTATTAAGTTCGCATTTTTGAAAGATTGTGCAAGCGCTTCGTCCTTGTTGTTTCCATAAGAACTTACAGCAATAACGCGACCACCGTTTGTGAGGATTTTTCCTTCTTTTTCTGCTGTTCCTGCGTGAAATACAATGCTGTCCGTTACATTTTCAAATCCGGTAATTTCTTTTCCTTTTTCATATTCTTCAGGATAGCCGCCTGAAACAAGCATAACGGTTACAGCGGAGCGTTCATCAAATTCCACGGTTTTTTCGTTCAAATTTCTTTCTACAACGCCTTCCAGTAAATCTACCAAATCCGATTTTAATCGAAGCATTACTGCTTCTGTTTCAGGATCGCCCATACGTGCGTTGTATTCAATAACGTAGGGTTCTTCATTTACTTTTATCAATCCAAAGAAAATAAATCCTTTGTATTCAATATTTTCAGAACGTAAACCTTCTATGGTTGGCTTTATGATGCGTTCTTCCACTTTTTGCATAAACGTTTTATCTGCAAAAGATACAGGTGAAACTGCTCCCATTCCTCCCGTATTCAATCCGGTATCGCCTTCTCCAATACGCTTATAGTCTTTGGCTTCGGGTAAAATTTTATAGTTTTTTCCATCGGTAATCACAAAAACCGAACATTCAATACCCGAAAGAAACTCTTCAATTACCACAGTTGCGCTTGCTTTCCCGAATTTTCCGCCAAGCATACTTTCCAGTTCAAAAACAGCTTCGTTTAAGTTGTTGATAATTAAAACTCCTTTTCCTGCGGCTAAACCGTCCGCTTTTAAAACGTAAGGCGGATTTAATTCTTTTAAAAATGCAATTCCTTTTTGTAAATTGGAGTTAGTTACGCTCAAATAACGTGCTGTGGGAATGTTATGACGCACCATAAACTGTTTTGAGAAATCTTTGCTTCCCTCCAGTTGGGCTGCAATTTTGTTCGGTCCTATCACTGGGATGGTTTTTAATTCTTCATCGGCAAGAAAAAAATCGGCAATACCGTTTACAAGAGGATCTTCGGGACCAACAACTACCATATTAATATCATATTCTTTTACGGCGGCTTTTATTTTTTCAAAATCATTTGTTCCAATGGGTAAATTTATACCGATATCTTTAGTGCCTGCATTCCCCGGCGCGATGTAAAGTGTAGTAAGTTTGGGACTTTGAGCAATTTTCCAAGCCATAGCGTGTTCTCTTCCTCCTGAACCTAAAAGTAAAATATTCATTGTAAAGTGCGTATTTATTTAGAATTTATAGTCATTAATTCTTCCGAAAGGAAATGTTCCAGTTGTTCCGGTTTTATATTAAGAGTGAGTTGTCCGTTTATTGCCCAAGAGATATGTCCGGTTTCTTCCGAAATAACAATGGCAATGGCATCGGTATGTTCTGTAATTCCTAATGCAGAGCGATGTCTTAATCCAAGTCGTTTTGGGATGGTTTGGTTTTTGGAAATAGGTAAAATACAAGCAGCGGATTTAATTCTTCGACTTGAAATAACCAACGCTCCGTCATGTAACGGACTATTTTTGAAAAAGATATTCTCAATAAGCCGGGAACGTATTTTCGCGTCAATATTTTCTCCGGATTGTACGTAAGGTTCCAACTCTGTGTGCCTTTCTATTACTATTAAACCTCCTGTAGCTGTTTTTGATAAATTACGGCAAGCTAATACAATTTGAACTATGTCGTAATCTGTTCTGTTGTTTTCATTTTCAACCGGCTTAAAGAAATTTTTGAAAATATTGAGTCGTCCCCAATTTTTTCTGGAACCTATACGTGAAAAAAAACGTTTTATTTCGTCCTGAAAAAGTACAATAAGCGCAAAAGCGCCAACGCTTACAACCCTATTCAAAATCCCGCCTAATAATTCCATTTTAAATACGTAACGTACTAAAATCCAAATTATTAGGAAGGTTAATATCCCGATGAAAACAGTAACTCCGCCTGAACGTTTAAGTAATTTATAAGCTCCGTAGAGTAAAATGGCAGTAAGAAATATGTCAACAATGTCTTTTAGTCCTATTTGAAACATATTATGGTTGATTTAAATATTTTTGTACAATTTTTACGGCTTCCATTGCTTCTTGTACATCGTGAACACGTAAAATGTTTACTCCGTTCAGCAAAGCCAATGTATTTAAAACGGTGGTTCCATTTAAAGCGTTTCCGGGAGTAGTTTCCAGTAAGTTGTAAATCATTGATTTTCTTGATACTCCGGCTAAAATAGGAAAGCCAAGTTCTTTTAAATAACTTATTTTTGACAAAAGTTCATAATTTTGGTCTAATGTTTTGGCAAAACCAAAACCCGGATCAAGAAGAATATCTTTTACGCCCAAATGAATTAATTGAGCCACGCGTTTTTCGAAAAAATGCAACACGTCCGACATTAAATTTTCGTAATCAGTTAATTGCTGCATAGTTTCGGGCGTTCCTCGCATGTGCATTAACACGTATGCAACATTCAAATTGGCGACGGTTTCAAACATTTCATTATCTAAAGTGCCGCCGCTTACATCATTAATCATCTGAACTCCAAACTCCTCAACAACATAACGAGCAATACTCGAACGAAATGTATCCACAGACAAAATAGTTTCAGAAAAGTGTTTTCGGATAGCTTTCAAAGGCGATTTTAATCTCTCCAATTCTTCCCCTTCCGAAATTTGTTTTGCCGAAGGACGAGTAGAATATCCTCCCATATCAATAATCGATGCTCCTTCCTGTAATGCTTTTTCAACGTTTGTCAGAATTTCTTTTTCAGAAAGCATCCGGCTTATGCTATAAAATGAATCGGGCGTAACATTTATGATTGCCATTACTTTAGGAGTAGAAAGATCAAGTAATTTTCCTCCTAAATTTAATTGATATGCAACATCCGTTTTCATCTTTTTTTACTGAAATTTTTTTTACAAAATTAAAAAAATAAACTGTTTTTCTCTGGTATTATGAACTTTTATTGAAAAAATGTGCCTTAAACATACGTTTTTTATTTAAAATGAGTTATATAAAAAGATAAAAAAATGTTTTTCTCTATTTTTTAAAGGATTAAATACGAATTAAACAAAAATTTACTATTTTTGCACGCAACTTTGTATGAAACTTACTATTCATTTGTACGAAATATATTTGTATATGAACTTAAAGAACTTTTCTAAATTATTTATCTTATTATTTGTAGTTGCCGCTATTATCTCATGTTCTAAAAACTCGAGAACATCTGTGTCGAACACTACAGGTTGGAAATACAATGATGAAAAAGCTACCGGTTTTGTTGTAAAAGATGATTACAAATCTAAAGTACCTACCGGAATGCTTCCTATTGAAGGAGGAACATTTACTATTGGTGAAAAAGGAGAAGTAATTACAGCGCCTCGAAATAATCTTCGCCGCAGAATTACGGTAAGTTCTTTCTATATGGATGAATATGAAATAAGCAATGTGAATTGGCGTGAATATACCAATTGGATGCAAGTAGTTTTTGGAAAAACCGCACCGACATTGGTGGAAAAAGCAAGACCAAACGGAGAAGTGTGGCGCGAAGCGTTGGCTTATAACGAACCGTATTTAGAAAATTATTTTTATCATCCTGCTTATGATAATTATCCTGTTGTTGGCGTAACATGGGAACAAGCAATGGATTACTGCGCATGGCGCACCGACCGTGTGAATGAATTAGCATTAATAAATGCAGGAGTGATAGCGGCGCCTGATTTTTCTTCTCTGAAAAATCAGTCTAATTTAGATTCTATTGCAAATAATTTTGTATTCAACACCAAAAAATATTTATATCAGAAAAATTATAATCCCGCTACAGGCAAAAAAGCATTGAAAGATTTGTATGGTCAAGCGCGTAAATCTGATATGGCAGATGGAATATTATTTTCAGACTACAGACTCCCGACAGAAGCAGAGTGGGAATTTGCCGCTTACGCGATTAAATCAGATAAACGAGACGGATTGGTGGAGCAAGGAAGAATTTATCCTTGGAACGGAAATCAATTGCGCAATCCAAAAAGAGGGAAATTTTTAGGAGAAATGCAAGCCAATTTTGTACGCGGCAGAGGAGATATGATGGGAACTTCAGGTAGTTTGAACGATAATGCCGTTATTACTGCGCCGGTAAATTCATATTCCCCCAATAATTTTGGATTGTATAATATGGCAGGTAACGTAAATGAATGGGTGTTAGATGTATATCGCTCTGAAACTTATAATGATGTAGCAGAATATAACTCGTTCCGCGGTAATGCTTATCAAACTGCAATAGCAACCTCAAAAGATGATGTTGGAAATTATGTGTTGAAAATAGATTCATTAGGTAGAGTTGTAACTGCCGTAAAACCCGGCGATGATATGAGAAGTTTCCACGACGGCGATGAAACAACACAATTGAACACCGATTTTCAAATGTTTACCGACCCGGAAGGAATGGAAGCATTGAGAAATCAGGAAAAATTAGACCCAACAGACATTTTAGCTCCTAAAATCACGGACAAAACGCGTGTTTATAAAGGTGGTTCATGGAAAGACCGCGCTTATTGGTTGAATCCTTCAACGCGCCGTTATTTAGACCAAGACAAATGTACTAACGATATTGGTTTCCGTTGCGCTATGAGTATGATTGGAGATATTAAAAGCCAATCGGCAAAGATGAAATAGCGCTTTTTGGAAGATAAAATTAAAAGCACTTGTTCGTTGGGAATGAGTGCTTTTTGATTTTTTATGATAATGTTTTGAACAAAAGTATTACTTTTGCATTTTAATTTATTTGAAAGAAAGACTAAATTTTTATGACACGAACGAAAATTGTTGATTTACTGAAAAGTAAAGATTTTGGAGCTGAAATAAACATCAAAGGATGGGTGCGTACGCGCAGAGGAAATAAAAATGTGAGTTTCATTGCATTAAACGATGGTTCTTCCATTCATAATATACAAGTAGTAGTAGATTTGGCAAATTTTGATGAAGAAGTTTTAAAATCAATAACCACAGGTGCTTGTATAAGTGTAATAGGGAAGTTGGTTGAATCGCAAGGAGCGGGACAAACTGTTGAAATTCAAGCAAAAGATATTCAAGTATACGGAATTGCCGATCCGGAAACTTATCCGTTGCAAAAAAAAGGACATACGCTGGAGTTTTTACGTGAAATTGCACATCTTCGTCCTCGCACCAATACATTTGGAGCCGTTTTTCGTATTCGTCACAATATGGCAATGGCAATTCATACGTTTTTTCACGAAAGAGGATTCTTCTATTTTCACACTCCAATTATCACAGGTTCAGATTGTGAAGGAGCCGGGCAAATGTTTCAGGTAACTACAATGAATTTGTACGACTTGAAAAAAGACGAAAACGGCTCTATTGATTATTCAGATGATTTCTTTGGAAAACAAACCAGTTTAACAGTTTCGGGTCAGTTGGAAGGAGAATTGGCAGCAATGGCTCTTGGAGCTATTTATACGTTTGGCCCTACTTTTCGTGCCGAAAACTCTAACACTCCGCGACATTTATCGGAATTTTGGATGATTGAGCCGGAAGTTGCTTTCAATGAAATAGAAGAAAATATGCAATTGGCGCAGGATTTTATTCAATATTGCGTGCAATGGGCATTAGATAAATGTCAGGATGATTTGAAATTCCTTTGCGATATGTACGATAAAGAATTGATAGACCGTCTTAAATTTGTAACGGAAAACAATTTTGTTAGATTGACTTACACTGAAGGGATTAAAATATTGGAAGAAGCTGTTGCAAAAGGATATAAATTTGAATTTCCTGTAGGTTGGGGAACGGATTTACAATCGGAACATGAACGGTATTTAGTTGAACAACATTTCAAAAAACCCGTTATACTTACCGATTATCCCAAAGAAATCAAAGCGTTTTATATGAAACAAAACGATGACGGAAAAACCGTTCGGGCTATGGATGTGCTTTTCCCGAAAATCGGAGAAATTATTGGGGGCTCGCAGCGTGAAGAAGATTATGAAAAACTTCGTACTCGTGCCACAGAAATGGATATTCCTGAAAAAGATATTTGGTGGTATTTGGATACCAGACGTTTTGGAACAGCGCCGCATGCGGGTTTTGGATTGGGATTTGAAAGATTATTGCTTTTTGTTACAGGTATGAGCAATATTCGAGATGTGATTCCATTTCCAAGAACACCCAAGAATGCTGAATTTTAAAGAAACAGATTAGAAATCTTTATAATATGGAAAATATAACAATAAAAGAATTGGAAAATGTAGTAGTTCGTTTTTCCGGCGATTCCGGCGATGGAATGCAGCTTACAGGAACACTGTTTTCCAACATATCGGCTATTCTGGGAAATGAAATCTCCACTTTCCCCGATTATCCTTCAGAAATTCGCGCTCCACAAGGAACACTTGGAGGCGTTTCCGGCTTTCAGGTACATTTGGGCTCGGGCAAAATTTATACTCCCGGAGATGATGCAGATGTACTGGTAGTAATGAATCCCGCTGCGCTGAAAGTAAATGTTAATGGAGTAAAGAAAAACGGAGTGATTATTTTTGATGAAGATGCTTTTCAAAAATCGGGCTATGAAAAGGCGGGTTTTTTAACTGAAAATCCGTTTGAAGAGTTAGCAATTTCCAATACTATTCAGTTAATTCCCGTGCAATTGACCACGCTTACACAAAAAAGTTTGGAAGGATATGATTTGGACAACAAATCAATTGTTCGAAGTAAAAATATGTTTGCTTTAGGATTGGTTTGCTGGTTGTTTAATCGTCCTATTGATGATGCTGTCCATTTTTTGAGTAATAAATTCAGAAAAAAACCGGATATTCTTCAGGCTAATGTGAAAGTACTAACTGACGGATACAATTACGGGCATAATCTTCATTTAACTGTTTCCACTTATCAGATTGAAAAATCGGAAGAAACAGAAAAAGGAGTTTATACAAGCATTTCAGGTAATACAGCCACCGCTTATGGATTAATTGCGGCAGCAGAAAAAGCCGGATTACAATTGTTCTTAGGAAGTTATCCGATTACACCGGCTTCAGATATTATGCATGAACTTTCACTTCGTCGCGATTTAGGAATAAAAGTGGTACAAGCGGAAGATGAAATAGCAGGGATAACAACAGCACTGGGGGCTTCTTTTGCAGGAAGTTTGGCGGCTACAAATACATCCGGACCAGGTTTGGCTTTAAAGTCCGAAGCTATCGGATTAGCAGTGATGGCAGAATTGCCTCTAGTGATAATTGATGTACAACGAAGCGGACCTTCAACAGGTATGCCTACTAAAACAGAGCAAACGGACTTACTCCAAGCGCTTTATGGTCGTAACGGGGAAAGTCCTGTGGCGGTAATTGCTCCCGGAACTCCTGATGATTGTTTCCATTATACGTATATGGCAAGTAAAATTGCTTTGGAACATATGACGCCTGTGATTGTATTAACCGATGCATTTTTGGGAAATGGAACTTCGCTTTGGAAACTTCCAAAATTAGCGGAATTGCCGGAAATCAATCCCAATTATGTAAAAGATGGAATGCAAGGTTGTAAGGTAACGGCGCGTGACGAAAAAACAAAAGTACGTTATTGGGCGATTCCCGGAACTGCAGGATTTGAACATCGAAACGGAGGACTTGAAAAAGATTATTATAAAGGCAGTATTTCTACCGATCCCGTTAATCATCAGTTAATGGTAGATACGCGAGCTGCAAAAATTAAAAATATAAGTGAATTTATTCCTGAACTTTCCGTTTACGGTTCGCTTGATGCGGATTTATTGGTAGTAGGTTGGGGTGGAACTCGCGGACATTTAATGAGCGCTGTAAACCAAATAATTAAAGATGGTAAAAAAGTTGCTTTAGCCCATTTCAATTATATTAATCCGCTCCCTAAAAACACTTCCGAAGTTTTCAAAAAGTATAAAAAAATACTTGTTTGCGAATTAAATAGCGGACAGTTTGCTACCTATTTACGTTCACAAGTACCGGGTGTGGATATAACTCAATACAATAAAGTTCAGGGGCAACCCTTTACCGTTTCAGAATTAGTTGAAAAATTTGAAACAATATTAAATCTGGATTGATATGGAAAATACAACAGAATACAAATTTGCTCAATATACGCCGAAAGATTTTAAAAGTGATCAATATGTCCGTTGGTGTCCCGGATGTGGTGATTATGCTATATTAAACGGACTTCAAAAAGCAATGGCCGATTTAGGTGTTGCGCCTCAAGATATAGCAGTTATTTCAGGGATAGGATGCTCCTCTCGATTGCCTTATTATATTAATAGTTATGGTTTCCATACTATTCACGGGCGAGGTGCTGCGGTAGCCACAGGCGTTAAAACCGCCAATCCAAAACTTACGGTTTGGCAAATTACTGGCGATGGCGATTGTCTGGCTATTGGTGGTAACCATTTTATTCATAGTGTACGCCGAAATATTGATATTAATGTGTTGCTTTTTAATAATCAAATCTACGGATTAACAAAAGGTCAGTTTTCACCAACCACCAAAAAAGGATATGTAACCAAATCATCTCCTTATGGCACGATTGAAAGACCTTTCCGTCCTGCAGAACTCACTTTTGGAGCACGTGGAACATTTTTTGCTCGTTTGCTGGATGTGGATTTAAAAAATGCACAAGAAGCTATGTTTACTGCGGCAAAACACAAAGGAACCTCTGTAGTAGAATGTTTGGTGAATTGTGTAATTTTTAATAACGGTGCTCACGGTTGGCTTTCCGAAAAAGAAACAAGAGCAGATAGACTTATCTTTTTGGAACACGGAAAACCAATGATTTACGGAAAAGATAGGAATAAAGGACTTATTTTGGATGGTTTTAATTTGAAAGCCGTAACTATTGGGGAAAATGGCATTACAGAAAAGGATATTCTTGTTCATGATGCTAAATGTGAAGATAGTACATTACAATTGAAACTTGCAATGATGGAAGCCCCTGATTTGCCTATCGCAGTAGGAGTAATACGTGATTTTGAAGATGAAACTTACGACGAAGCAATGGAAAAACAAATTGCTGAAATAAAATCAAAATCAAAAATCCATAGCTTTGATGAATTGATTGATTCGCTGGAACAATGGAAAGTTTAAAAGCATATTAAATATTTTATCATGTTCATCCGCCTTCTTTTTATGGAGGCGGTTTTTTTGCACTTATGGGGGCACCCCTTATTTTCCTTGTTTAAGTAGTTACGGTCCATTTATCCTGTTGTTTTTTCTTTTTTTGAGTAGTTTTGTTTATTGTTTTGCCATCCCGGTGGATTTTTAATAGTTTTTTTACAAATTTAGTATTCACTAAATCAGCGATATACCTGTTTATTTGAAAAAAGATTAAAAAATATTTGCGATATATTTTGCATATAATTAAAAAAGCAGTACCTTTGCAGTCCCTTTTGATAATATATTTTTGCGAAAAGATATGGAAAGGGGATACGTTCTTTAGATAAAAATGCAACAACTTTAAAGTGTAGTATAAGAGGAAGGTAATTTTTTTTTATGCCACTTGTCAATTTCTAACCTGATAAAGGTTAAGGTAACATCCGAGCAGAGATAATAAAAATTTTTTACAACGAAGAGTTTGATCCTGGCTCAGGATGAACGCTAGCGACAGGCCTAACACATGCAAGTCGAGGGGCAGCACAAGGAGTAATCTAAGGTGGCGACCGGCGCACGGGTGAGTAACACGTATGCAACCTGCCTGCTACTTGGGGATAACCCGTTGAAAGACGGCCTAATACCCAATAAAACAGGGGCCCCGCCTGGGGATATTTGTTAAAGATTAATTGGTAGCAGATGGGCATGCGTATGATTAGCTAGTTGGAGAGGTAACGGCTCCCCAAGGCAACGATCATTAGGGGTTCTGAGAGGAAGGTCCCCCACACTGGAACTGAGACACGGTCCAGACTCCTACGGGAGGCAGCAGTGAGGAATATTGGTCAATGGTCGAGAGACTGAACCAGCCAAGTCGCGTGAAGGATGACGGTTCTATGAATTGTAAACTTCTTTTATTCGGGAATAAAGTGTAGTACGTGTACTATTTTGTATGTACCGAATGAATAAGCATCGGCTAACTCCGTGCCAGCAGCCGCGGTAATACGGAGGATGCAAGCGTTATCCGGATTTATTGGGTTTAAAGGGTGCGTAGGCGGACTTGTAAGTCAGTGGTGAAAGTTTGCAGCTTAACTGTAAAATTGCCGTTGAAACTGCNGGTCTTGAGTGCAAATGAGGTAGGCGGAATGTGTTGTGTAGCGGTGAAATGCATAGATATAACACAGAACTCCGATTGCGAAGGCAGCTTACTGGGATGCAACTGACGCTGATGCACGAAAGCGTGGGTATCAAACAGGATTAGATACCCTGGTAGTCCACGCAGTAAACGATGAATACTAACTGTTTGCGATATACAGTAAGCGGTACAGCGAAAGCGTTAAGTATTCCACCTGGGGAGTACGTTCGCAAGAATGAAACTCAAAGGAATTGACGGGGGCCCGCACAAGCGGAGGAACATGTGGTTTAATTCGATGATACGCGAGGAACCTTACCCGGGCTTGAAATGCAAACGACGATAGTTGAAAGACTATTTCCAGCAATGGCGTTTGTGTAGGTGCTGCATGGTTGTCGTCAGCTCGTGCCGTGAGGTGTCGGCTTAAGTGCCATAACGAGCGCAACCCTTACCGTTAGTTACTAACAGGTCATGCTGAGGACTCTAGCGGGACTGCCACCGTAAGGTGTGAGGAAGGTGGGGATGACGTCAAATCAGCACGGCCCTTACGTCCGGGGCGACACACGTGTTACAATGGATGGTACAGCGGGTAGCTACCGTGCGAACGGATGCCAATCTCTGTAAAGCCATTCTCAGTTCGGATCGGAGTCTGCAACTCGACTCCGTGAAGCTGGATTCGCTAGTAATCGCGCATCAGCCATGGCGCGGTGAATACGTTCCCGGGCCTTGTACACACCGCCCGTCAAGCCATGGAAGCCGGGGGGACCTGAAGTACGTGACTGCAAAGAGCGTCCTAGGGTAAAACCGGTAACTGGGGCTAAGTCGTAACAAGGTAGCCGTACCGGAAGGTGCGGCTGGAACACCTCCTTTCTGGAGCGAGGGTGTTACCGATAAGGCTTTGCTTTATTTATAAATTATTTTATAGGTAAGTTTTAAGTTTTAGTAAAATATCCGATAATTATTAGGTGGACAAGTAGAAATAAACAAGAAGAACAGTTCTTCTTATGCTACAAAAAAGTTGTTAAACATATATAGCCTCAGAGTTCTCCGTTTAGGGGATAGGGGTAATGCCAGTCCTATAGCTCAGTTGGTTAGAGCGCTACACTGATAATGTAGAGGTCGGCAGTTCAACTCTGCCTGGGACTACACCACAGCAGCAAGCAAAAAGCCGCAAGTCGCAAGTTAGCAAAAAGCCGCTTACCGCTCACCGCTTACCGCTAAGATACACGGTGGATTAGCTCGGTTGGCTTAAAGCATCCCGATTTACATTGGGAGAGTCAAATGGGTTCGAGTTCACCAAAACAGCTAAAAGCCAGCGGCTACTAGCTAAAAGAAAACGGGGGATTAGCTCAGTTGGCTTAGAGCACCTGCCTTGCACGCAGGGGGTCAAGGGTTCGAGCCCCTTATTCTCCACGGGAAAAGTTGACGAGTAAAAGAGTTGACAAGTAAACAGGAGAGAGGAGTCAATGCAAAAATAGATTTTAAGAGTAAAATCGAAGAATAAAAAAAAGTAAGAAAAGGGTTACTGACAGCTGTAAGCTTGTAACTAAAATAAAGATTAATATATATTGATTTATAATTAATCACATACGCCTTCATTAATTTCCCCCTTCAGGGGGTTAGGGGGCTGAACGATCTTTGACATATTGATAAGAAAAAGAGAAGACAAAAGTAAAGATTAGAGACATAAATAATATGTTATGTCTTTATAAAAAAACAATTTAAGAGAAGATATATTTTATGATGCATTTTGTTGTTATATTATAAGTTCACAAAACTTGTAGCTTGTAACTGACAACTTGTAACTAAAGTATGTCCACACGAGCAAAAAAGAAATAAAAAAGCAAATAAGAGCGAATGGTGGATGCCTTGGCTTGAGGAGGCGATGAAGGACGTGATAAGCTGCGAAAAGTCGGGAGTAGGTGCAAATAACCTTCGATCCCCGAATATCCGAATGGGGCAACCCGGTACGGTGAAGCCGTATCATTCCGTTAAACGGAAGGCAAACGTGGGGAACTGAAACATCTAAGTACCCATAGGAGAAGAAAACAAAAGTGATTGCGCAAGTAGTGGCGAGCGAACGCGCATTAGCCCAAACCAATGATGTAGCGATGCATTGTTGGGGTTGTAGGACTACGATATCGATTATATAAACGAATTGGAAGCAATTTGGAAAGACACGCCGCAGAGGGTGACAGCCCCGTACAGGTAAGTTTATATGATTGTAGTAGTATCCTGAGTAGCGCGGGACACGAGAAATCCTGTGTGAATTAGCGGGGCCCATCCCGTAAGGCTAAATACTCCCTCAAGACCGATAGTGAACCAGTACTGTGAAGGAAAGGTGAAAAGTACTTCGAATAGAAGAGTGAAATAGATCCTGAACCCGTTCGCTTACAAGCGGTCGGAGCTCCGTACTTTACGGAGTGACGGCGTGCCTTTTGCATAATGAACCTACGAGTTACTTTTACCGGCGAGGTTAAGCACTTCAGGTGCGCAGCCGAAGCGAAAGCGAGTCTTAACAGGGCGCCATTTAGTCGGTAGGAGTAGACGCGAAACCAAGTGATCTACCCTTGAGCAGGTTGAAGTTTTGGTAACACAAAATGGAGGACCGAACCGTTGAACGTTGAAAAGTTTTCGGATGACTTGAGGGTAGGGGTGAAAGGCTAATCAAACTTGGAGATAGCTCGTACTCCCCGAAATGCATTTAGGTGCAGCGTCAATAGAGTTTACTACAGGTAGAGCGACTGATTGGATGCGAGGGTTTCACCGCCTATCAAGTCCTGATAAACTCCGAATGGTAGTAAATGCTTATTGGCAGTGAGGGCGCGGGTGCTAAGGTCCGTGTCCGAGAGGAGAAGAATCCAGACCATCAGCTAAGGTCCCCAAATATACATTAAGTTGCATTAACGAAGTCGAACTGCAGCGACAGCTAGGATGTTGGCTTGGAAGCAGCCATTCATTTAAAGAGTGCGTAACAGCTCACTAGTCGAGCGGTTTGGCGTGGATAATAATCGGGCATAAATGTATTACCGAAGCTATGGATGCAGACATAATCGTCTGTATGGTAGGGGAGCATTCCTGTCAGCTTAGAAGGCGTAAGATAACTTACTCTGGAGCGTCAGGAAAAGCAAATGTAGGTATAAGTAACGATAAGGGAGGCGAGAAACCTCCCCGCCGGAAGACTAAGGTTTCCTGATCAACGCTAATCGGATCAGGGTTAGTCGGGGCCTAAGGCGCAGCCGAATGGCGTAGCCGATGGAAGAACAGGTTAATATTCCTGTACTACTTAAATGAGAGAAGTGGGGACGGAGCAGTGAAAGTTCTGCGCACTGACGGAATAGTGCGTTAAAGGGTGTAGGTATATTGAGAGCAGGCAAATCCGTTTTCAATGCCGAACCTGATAGTACCGGGCGTACTTGTACAACCGGATAATGAATGTAATCAGACTCCCAAGAAAATCCGCTATCGTTAATTGTTTAAGTACCCGTACTACAAACGGACACACGTGGTCAAGTATAGTGTACTAAGGCGCTCGAGTGATTCACAGCTAAGGAACTAGGCAAAATAGTCTCGTAACTTCGGGAAAAGAGACGCTCCGTGTAAAAGTGGAGCCGCAGAGAAATGGCCCAGGCGACTGTTTAACAAAAACATAGGGCTTTGCAAAATCGCTAAGATGACGTATAAGGCCTGACACCTGCCCGGTGCTGGAAGGTTAAGAGGAGAGGTTAGAGGTAACTCAACGCTTTGAATTGAAGCCCCAGTAAACGGCGGCCGTAACTATAACGGTCCTAAGGTAGCGAAATTCCTTGTCGGGTAAGTTCCGACCTGCACGAATGGTGTAACGATCTGGGCACTGTCTCAGCTGTGAGCTCGGTGAAATTGTAGTATCGGTGAAGATGCCGATTACCCGCAACGGGACGGAAAGACCCCGTGAACCTTTACTGCAGCTTAACATTGAATTTGGGTAATTGATGTGTAGGATAGGCCGGAGGCAATGAAGCAGGCGCGCCAGCGTTTGTGGAGCCATCCTTGAAATACGGTCCTTTGGTTATTTGGGTTCTAATTCCGCTAAAGCGGAAGACACTGTTTGGTGGGTAGTTTGACTGGGGTGGTCGCCTCCAAAAGCGTAACGGAGGCTCCCAAAGGTGCGTTCACGTCGATTGGTAACCGACGGTAGAGTGTAATGGTATAAACGCGCTTGACTGAGAGACCGACAAGTCGATCAGGTAGGAAACTAGGGCATAGTGATCCGGTGGTTCCGTATGGAAGGGCCATCGCTCAAAGGATAAAAGGTACTCCGGGGATAACAGGCTGATCATTCCCAAGAGCTCATATCGACGGAATGGTTTGGCACCTCGATGTCGGCTCGTCACATCCTGGGGCTGGAGAAGGTCCCAAGGGTTCGGCTGTTCGCCGATTAAAGTGGCACGCGAGCTGGGTTCAGAACGTCGTGAGACAGTTCGGTCCCTATCTGTTGTGGGCGTTTGAGATTTGCGAAGGTCTGATACTAGTACGAGAGGACCGTATTGGACGAACCTCTGGTCGATGAGTTGTTCCGCCAGGAGCATTGCTCAGTAGCCACGTTCGGTTTGGATAAGCGCTGAAAGCATCTAAGCGCGAAGCCGGCTTCAAGATTAGATCTCATTATTTAGGGTCGTGGAAGACTACCACGTTGATAGGCTGCAGGTGTACAATAGTGATATACAAGCCGAGCAGTACTAATTGCCCGAACGCTTTTTAACCTCCCTCAACCCCTCCCAATGAGAAGGGGAGAAAGACAAGGGAAAAATAAAAATTTAATCTCGTTAAACTCTTATAAAACTTTACCCGAAGTTTTATCTTTTTCTTATTGAAATGTCGAAACTTATTCAGGTGGTTTTAGCACCGGGGTTCCACCTCTTCCCATTCCGAACAGAGAAGTTAAGCCCGGTAACGTCGATGGTACTGCACAACAAGTGGGAGAGTAGATAGCCGCCGTTTTTTATCAGAAAGCCTCGATTACAGCAATGTAGTCGGGGCTTTTTGTTTTCATTCAACCCATTTTCACTCCCTCTTCCCATTCCGATCCGTCAGCCGACGGATAAGCCCGGTAACGTTGTAACTTGTGTAAAAAAAGAAGATAGGCAGGTTATTTTAAATTTGATGTAATGGATATTTTACAAGTAAATCGGTAGAATTTAAATAAGAATATTGTTTTTTAGTTTAGAGACATTTTTGTATAATTCACAAAATAAAAAGAACCATTTGTCTTAACACAAATGGTTCTTTTCTCTAAAATTATATTTTTCTGAAATTATAATTGAGGTCCTGATGGGATTAATGCAATAGCTGCATCGTTATCACAGTATTGTTTGAAGTTTTCAATATACATTCCGGCTAATTTCTTAGCTTTTGTTTCCCATTCAGATTTATCTGCGTACGTATCACGTGGGTCAAGTATACCTTCTGAAACGTTATTCAATGCTTTTGGAGCAGTCAAGTTCATAATTGGAATATGAATTTGTTCTGCTTTTTCTATAGAACCGTCGATGATGGCATCGATGATAGCACGTGTATCCTTGATTGAGATACGTTTTCCTGTTCCATTCCATCCGGTGTTTACCAAATATGCTTTTCCATTATGTTGGTTCATTTTTTCTACCAAGCGTGTTGCATACATTGTTGGATGAAGAGTTAAGAATGCTTCACCAAATGCAGGCGAGAATGAAGGAACCGGCTCAGTAATGCCACGCTCTGTTCCTGCAAGTTTAGATGTGAATCCGCAAAGGAAGTGATATTGTGCTTGATTATCGTCCAAAATAGAAACCGGAGGAAGCACACCGAAAGCATCAGCTGAAAGATAAATGATTTTATTAGCATGTCCTGCACGTGAAGGAAGAACAATTTTACTGATGTGATAAATAGGATAAGATACACGAGTGTTTTCAGTGGTGGAACCATCGGCGTAATCAATATTTCCTTCATCGTCTACAGTTACATTTTCGAGTAGAGAATCGCGGCGAATTGCTCTCCAAATATCCGGTTCATTTTCTTCGCTCAAATTAATTACTTTTGCGTAGCAACCGCCCTCGTAGTTGAACACACCCTGATCGTCCCAACCATGTTCGTCGTCGCCAATCAAGTAGCGTTTTGGATCGGCAGAAAGTGTGGTTTTACCTGTTCCTGAAAGCCCGAAGAATACGGCTACATCTCCGTCTTTACCAACATTAGCAGAGCAGTGCATAGAAGCAATTCCTCTCAATGGTAAATAATAGTTCATCAAAGAGAAAATTCCTTTTTTCATTTCACCGCCATACCATGTGCCGCCGATAACCTGCATTTTCTCAGTCAAATCAAATAGAGTAAAATTTTCAGAATTTAAACCGTGGTCTTTCCATTTATCGTTAATTGTTTTAGAACCGTTTAAGGTTACAAAATCAGGTTCTCCATAATTGGCTAATTCATAATGAGAAGGACGGATAAACATATTGGTTACAAAATGTGCTTGCCAAGCTACTTCCATAATGAAGCGTACTTTCAGGCGTGTATCCTCGTTTGTTCCACAGAATGTGTCTATAACATAGAGTTTTTTAGCTTTTGACAACTGTTCTGTTACGCGACCTTTACAGTAATCAAATGCCTCCTTGCTACAAGGGCGATTGATTACTCCATCCCACCACAATGTATCTTTAGTTACATCATCTTTTACAAAATATTTGTCTTTAGGAGAACGACCTGTGAATTTTCCAGTATAAACAGCAGTCGCTCCGGTTTTAGTTAACTTTGCTTTTTCAAAACCCTCATTTGCTGGATTCATTTCGTCTTGAAAAAGCACTTCGTAGGATGGATTATGCACAACTTCAAAATTGCCTTTAATTCCATATTTGCTTAAATCTAAATTAGCCATTTGGATAAAATTTTAATGATTTATATTATTCTTTTTTGTCTCGGATTTTTCAGAGCACAAAATTACTATTTTTTCACCAACTAAAAAAGTAATTAAAGAAAAATTTCTTTAATTAGTCCAAATATTCGGAATAATTATCATCTTCGGTTATTAAACACATTAAATACAAAGATGTTTTGAAAAAAAGAAATTAATGACACTCTTTAACAATCGTTTTGGAGTGATTCTTTATTTATAGTTTGTTTATATAAAGTATTGATAATCAATTGAATTAAAATATGGCACGGATATTGTTTTTATTTAATTACTCGAAACAATTTGAAGAGTTTCTTCAGAAGCAAGGGTTAAGCAATTATTTTATTTACCGTTAAAAACCGTACAATTATGAAAGCAAAAATTACAAGTCTGTTAACTGTTATAGTTTCGGCTTTGGCTTTGACTTCTTGCTACGCTCAATCTTATAATTATAGTAATAGCGCATATGATAGAGGTGTTAGTGTGCAAGCAACAAGTTCTGATATTAGTTATAATTTGGATTTACGTGCAGTGGCATCCGTTTTTGCCGACTCGCGTAATTTGGAAGAATTTGAACATCGTCTGAACGATTATGACGAAGGAATTAATAATCTGGATTTAAATCAAGACGGTCAAGTTGACTATCTTCGGGTAATAGAAACATCTAAAGGAAACAGTCGTTTGGTGGTAATACAAGCCGTTTTGGATAGAGATGTCTATCAGGATGTTGCATCTATTGTATTAGAACGTCGTTGGAACAAAAAAACGTATGTTCAAATCATTGGCGATCCTTATCTTTATGGACCTTATTATATCATTGAGCCTGTATATGTTTACACTCCTGTGATTTTCTCTTGGATTTGGGCTCCAAGTTACGTTGCTTGGCATTCTCCTTATTACTGGGGATATTATCCATCATATTTCCATTATTGGGGACCTCGTCCAATGAATATATATGTAAATAATATTAATATTTATATAAATAAATCACACAACAGATATAATTATTCCGATAGGATTAGAAGTAATAACTATAGTTCAATGCGTCGTGAAGTAAGTCGTACCGATTATGAAAGAATGAATCCGAGCAGATCATTTGCAAGCAGAAATGCAGATGGAAGGGCTAATAATAAAAGAGATTTAGTTAAAAACGGAAATCACAGTAGAGTGGCATCAAATGTAGGTACAAATAATGGCAGATATTCTACTTCTTCAAGACAAATTAATAGTAGTTCGAGCCGTAATGACAATGGAGTACAAAGCAGCAGAAGTACACGAAGCAGAGAAGATTGGACTGCTGTAAGACAAAGCAGAACCTCAAATGGAGTAGAAGGACGCAGTTCTACTCGTAGCCAACAAGATGTGAATAGTTCAAGACCTTCACGGGGTAGCTATGATTCTTCCACACGAAACACCAGCGGTTATGAACAAAGAACGCGTGCAAACGATGATGCTTACACTCGTCCATCAAGAAGCAATTCTAATAACACATATTCACAACCGAGTCGCAGCACTTCACGCAGTTCTGAAACTTACAGTCAACCAAGCAGAAGCAATAGTTCGCGTAGTTCAGAAACTTATAGTCAGCCCAGTAGAAGTAGCAGTTCAGGAAAAACTTATAGCGCCCCAAGCCGTAGTAGTTCTCCAAGCAGAAGTTCACAATCATCTTCTTCTCAGCCGAGCAGAAACAATTCTTCTGACAACAGCGGACGCTCTTCAAGTGGAAGAAGATAATTAGAGTAAGCTTTAAAATAAGTTATTCTGTAATTTTGAAAAAAGATAAAAAAACCGCTATGAAAAATTGATATTTGTTGTTTACTATTTAGTAATAGCGTGAAAAGTCAATAGAATGGGGAATCCCGTTTCATTGACTTTTTTTATGAATAATAGAAATTTTGTTGATTGAGAATTTTGTGATGCTCTTACTCACTAAAATTTGTTCAGTAAATTATTTTGATCATCACTTAGGTGTAGTGAAAAGAACATTGATAAAAAATTAAAGAAGAGTTTATTCGTTTACGAATTTAATTCTAACTTTGTGTCCGTAAACTTTTCTTTTTAGCTCCCCAAATTAAATCAGAAAAATGGTTATCAGTAGTATCGATATTTTTAAATCACCTATTAAATTAAAAGAGCCTTTTGTTATTTCACTCGGACCCCTGGAATACGCCCAAAACGTAGTCGTTGTTATTCATACGGATGATGGTTTGATCGGATATGGGGAATGTAGTCCTTTTATGACTATTAACGGAGAAAGTATGGATACAGGTTTCGTTGTTGGTCAATATCTGGCGCAAGCGCTAAAAGGTGAGAATCCGCTTAACATAAGCCATTGCACGAACATTATGGATAAAACTATTTACGGAAATGCGAGTATAAAAAGTGCTTTTGATATTGCATTGTACGATATCGCTTCACAACACGCGAATCTTCCGCTTTATAAGTTTTTAGGTGGTGAAAAAAACAAAACAATTCACACTGACTATACTGTAAGTTTAGGTAGTCCTGAAAAAATGGTAAAAGATGCTATAAGTATCAAACAAAGAGGTTTTCAAGTAGTAAAGGTTAAATTGGGTGATTCAAAAGATGCTGATGTAAATCGTATTCGGCTTATACGAGAAAGCATTGGTTATGAAATTCCGCTGAGAATTGACGCTAACCAAGGTTGGAATGATGAAGAAACGCCGGATATTTTAAAAGAATTGGAGCCGTATAATATACAATTATGTGAAGAACCTATTCCGCGTTGGAATTTTATGGCTCTTCCCAAAATACGGGAAAAAAGTTCCATACCGATAATGGCAGATGAATCGTGTTGTACGAGTTACGATGCCGAACGGCTTTTACAAATAAGGGCTTGCGATATGTTCAATATTAAATTAGGGAAATCGGGTGGCATTTTTGATGCTCTAAAAATTATCGAAATTGCTAAAAAACAGAATACTATTATTCAAATTGGCGGATTTCTCGAATCGCGCTTGGCGTTTACCGCATCTGCTCATTTAGCTTTAACGAGCCATCTTATTCAATATTTTGATTTTGACACACCGCTTATGTTTATAGAAGATCCCGTTGTAGGCGGAATATCTTATGGCGCTAATGGCAAAGTTACCGTACCGGAAACTCCGGGACTGGGAGCAAAAATGGATGACGGATATTTAAATTCGCTTGAAAAAGTTACGATATAAAAAAGAGCTCATCCGAGCTCTTTTCTTTATTTTCTGTTTTCCAATTCTTCTTTTGTTTTTTGGCGTAAGTCCGGATTTTCTTTAATCATTTCACGCTGGAAAAATTCGGGATAACCGGCGCGGATAATTCCGGGAGGAAGTCCATATTTATTTTTCAGAAATTTACCGTTTTCTTCTTTTTTGATGTTTCCGTCCATAAATTTTACCAACAAAAATTCTCCTAATTTTTTCCATTCGGTGGTGGTATTTTCTGCTACTTTGTTGCTGTAATCGGTTAAAAATGCACGCGCATCTATTTCGTTCATTGATAATGCTTTCTTATCTACTTCAGGCACTTCTTTTGCAAAAGACGCTTCAATTTCTTGTTGTTTTTTGCGGATATCTTCCATCATTGGCAAATATTTACCATACGCAAAATTTGCTACATAATTGAATACCCAAAAAGAGGAAGTGGCAGAATAATCAAGTAAACTCCCGTTTTTCTCGTCCAAACACCAGGGAACTTTGTTGGTGCTGCAATAAATTGGCATATATACCGTGCTTGCAGCATCGTCTACACCAAACCACATAATGCCGCCTATATAATTTGGCAACCAACTGCGCATTTGCGACACAAAAGTAAATCCGGTTTGTTGAGTTGCAATCGGGCGTTCGTGTCCATAATCAACGCCGTCTACTTTAAAAGTAAGCGGACTATGACGCAACTTGCTTCCAAAAGGTCCTGCCGCCACTCCTTTTGTCATATCAAACTCGGTGCCTTCAAACATATCGCGCATTCCGCGTTTTAAGTCTTCTAAACTTACTTTTTTATCAGGTTTTATCCATAACGGCATTCGTTCTTTTGTTTCGCCTTTTACGTAAGTGATAAATTTATCCATTTCAGGATTTATTTGACGGAAAAAAGTCCATACGCGTGCTTCACATATTCGTAATGCGCTATAATCGAGTGGTGCATACGTATCAGAAAAGCTAAACTCAGCATCTTTTCCTGAAAAATATCCTTTTTCGCGTGCAAACGACACTACATCTTTCGAATACATACAATTTTTCTTGTCTTTGAAAGGGATGTTTGTAATTCTTGCTTGATTTGCGTGTGCCGAAACACAATCATCAGGAATACGTAATGCGACCCAAACGGCTCCTTTTCGTCCCGGACCTTTTCCAATCATTTCCATAATCCAAACCTCGTTGGGGTCGGCAATGGAAAATGATTCTCCTTCGCTATAGTATCCGTATTTTTCAACTAAATCGGTCATTATTTTTATTGCTTCACGAGCGGTTTTTGAACGTTGCAAGGCAATATAAATCAAACTTCCATAATCCATAATGGCGGTTGTATCCACTAATTCTTCGCGTCCGCCATAAGTGGTTTCGCCGATGGAAACCTGAAATTCGTTTATATTGCCAATTACGTTGTAAGTTTGTTCTGCTTGCGGAATTTTCCCCAAGTATTTCCCTGTGTCCCATTCATACACTTTGAGCATCGTTCCTTTAGGATAAATAGCTGCAGGATAATGATATAACGCGCCAAAAAGATAATACGAATCGGCATTATAAGAAATATAAGTGGAACCGTCAGCGCTGGCAGATTTTCCTACTAAAAAATTGGTGCAAGCATACGAAGCTGAAAATGATGCTACTGTTATTAGAATAGAGAAAAGTCTTTTTATCATAAAAATCAGATTGTAGATGAAAATCAATTATTTTACAAATATAATCTAATTAATTTAATCATAAAAACACATGTTAATTGCTGTAGTTCAGATTTATACTTTTTTCTATGTTGTGGAATAAAAAATGAGATCTATGTTTGGGCTGCTTTGAAGAAATTAAATGTTTATATCTATCCAAAACCTCTTCCGATACATCTTCCCAAGATCGAGCAATGGTTTTTGAGGCGTTTTGTCCTATCTTTTCCAATTTTTCCGGATTGATAAAAATTTCTTTAATTTTTTCTGACAATGCTTTTGCTGAGTTATCTGTTAAAAATCCGTTTATATTGTCTTTTATTATTTCAGAAGAGGTGGATTTATTTGCCAATATGGCAGGTGTATGTAATGCTGCTGCTTCGCGCACTACCAAAGGAGCATTATCGTAAATGGACGGAAATAAAAATAAATCGGCGGCAGCGTAAAACTCTTTCATTTTTTCTCTTTCGTACACATTTCCTGTAAAAATTATTTTCTCTGAAAGACCTTTTTCTTTGACCATTCTTTTCATTTCATCNGCGGCATAACCNCCGCCTACAAAAAACATTTTATATGGAAAATCTTTTATTAACTCCAACGCTTCTATAATCAATCTCGTGTTTTTTTCCCAAATATGTTGCCCCACAAAAAGCAGCATGAACTCATTTTCCTTGAGTGCTAATTTTTGTTTTGCGGTTGTTTTTATAGATTGAATGTTTTTATCAACTGTGAAATCGGTACCATTATCAACCACAACTAATTTTCCTTTATAACCATATTCACGTATTGTCTCTTCTACAGCCGCCTGCGGAATCCAAACTTCATCGGCGCTTTCAAAAAAATCAATAATTTCTTTTAGAATTACATTTACTATCAGTTTGTTTTTAATCAACCGCCTGAAATCATCNCTGAATTTGGANTGAAAAGTGGCAATTATCGGTACGTTTTGCCTTCGAGCGATTTGTAAAGCAATTTGTCCTGAAGAAAAGGGACTATGCGCGTGAATAATGCTGAATTTATTGCTTGAAGTAAACAACATTTTGCTCATAAAAGGAATATCTACATAAGGCACGCCTACACGATACGGTTTTCTCACAAGAGTAGATACGGAAGCGTATCTTAATACTCGAAAGTCATTGTGATCTTCCGAATTAGGCATTTTGGGAGTAACTACAAATACATTTCCGGTTTTCTTTTGTAACCAGTAAGCATAATTATACACNGTCATCGAAACGCCGTCCATTAGAGGAGGAAAACTGTCGTTGAATAATCCGATAGCGTTTTTGAAAGTACTTTGAATTTTGCTCATATCATTTTACAAAATTGTAATATTCAAGCGAAAATATATATTTTTTGATATAAAAAGATTATTTGAATGAAGAATAAGATGATAATTAATAAAAACATTATGTGTGTTTTTTTGTTATTAAAAGTGTATTATAATCATGTTAAAAATTAGAAAGAATGAGTTTTTTATTATTTATTTTNATAGGTGCCTTGGCAGGTTTTCTTGCCGGGCAGCTTTTTAAAGGAAGTGGATTTGGTTTCCTTGTTAATCTCATAGTGGGTATTATAGGAGGTCTTTTAGGGGGATGGTTATTTGGAATTTTAGGAATAGGAACCGGTGGCGGACTTATTGGAAGTTTAGTAACAGCCACTATCGGGGCTATTATTTTCCTTTGGATATTATCCTTGCTCAAAAGGAAATAGACAATTTTCTAAAATAAAAAACCACCTTTTAGGTGGTTTTTTATTTTAATATTTGTTTTATAATTTAGTCTTTATAATCTTTTAATTGCTCTTGTAATCTTTTTCTCGCTAAGAATATGCGACTTTTTACAGTACCGATAGGCAAATTCATTGTTTGCGCAATTTCTTCGTACTTAAACCCTTGAATGTGCATAGANAACGGAATTCTGTACTCATCGGCAAAAGCTGCAATACTATTACTTATTTCACCTACAGAGTAGGCGCCTTCTGGCGATTCAAACCCTGAATTTTGAGGTAAATTCAAATGGTGTAAATCCTCCGTGCGGTCAAAAACAGTTTGATTACGAACGATCTTACGATAATTATTAATAAAAATATTCTTCATTATTGTAAGAACCCATCCTTTGAAATTTACATCGCTTGTAAATTTATCTTGATTATCAAGCACTTTCAAAGTCGTATCTTGAAGCAAATCTTCAGCATCATCTCTATTCAGCGTCAAAGAAAAAGCAAAATTACGCATATTACTTTGAAGTGCTACCAGTTCTTTTTCAAATTGAACGTTTTTCATTGTTGTTTTAGTTTTTTATGAGACGACAATTTTCAAGCCAAAAAGCCCTCAATTAATTAATTTTAATAAAAAACTTATTGTTGAAATAATTTTTAAAGAAAAGGATGCACGGTTTGTCAGCTGTCTATACTGAATATACTGTACAAATGAATTTGTATTAAATTCACGACAAATATAATATAATTTTTTTGAAATGACGTTTTTATCTACTTATTTTAATGAAAACATGAAAAAAATAATACTCTGTAAATGTCTGTTTCAGGAGTATTAAATGTTAATAAAGAGAATGATAACGTTGTCTACTAAAAAATAATATTATAAATATCCATAAAAATAAAAAATTTTAAAAATAAAGCATTAATTTTGCAACTTTAAGAAAAACTGTGAAAAATACTGATTTTATGGTACGCAATTATACGAAAAAACCACTATTATTTATTTTTCTTTCACTTCTAACACTCGTTTCTTATGCTCAAGAGAAACCGGTAATTGTTGGTGCGGAGCGCACGAAAGAATATTTCCCGATTTTAAAAAATAAGCGTATTGCTATGTTTTCCAATCATACAGGAATGGCAGGCAATAAGCATACGCTTGATGTCTTAGTAGAAAACAAATTTAATGTAACTGCTATTTTTTCCCCGGAACATGGTTTTCGCGGTAATGCTGATGCCGGAGAACACGTTTCAAGCTCGGTAGATGAAAAAACGGGCATTCCTATTTTTTCTCTTTACGATGGAAATTCAGGCAAACCAAATGAAGAAAACTTAAAAAATTTCGATATTTTGATTATGGATATTCAAGATGTTGGATTACGTTTTTATACATATTATGTTTCAATGGTGCGATTGATGGATGTGTGTGCAGAATACGGAAAGAAAATGATCATTCTCGACCGTCCCAATCCCAATGGATTTTACGTGGATGGACCCATTTTGGATATGAAATACAAATCGGGTGTGGGTTGGCTTCCTATTCCCGTGGTTCACGGAATGACATTGGGAGAATTGGCTTTAATGGTAAACGGCGAACATTGGCTCCCAAACTCACGCGTATGTGATGTAACCGTTATTAAATGTATGAATTATACGCATCAAACGAAATACAAATTACCAATTCCGCCTTCGCCAAACCTGCCGAATATGAAATCGATATATCTTTATCCTTCTATGTGTTACTTTGAAGCTACTCCCGTAAGTTTGGGGCGCGGAACAGATAAACCCTTCCAAATTTACGGACACCCGAATATGAAAGGGTATGAGTTTACTTTTATGCCGAAAAGTATTTCCGGTGCAAAGAAACCGCCGCAATTAAATCGGCTTTGTTTTGGGAAAGATTTAAGTAGTATTTCCGATGAAGAAATTTGGGAAAAAGGAATTGATTTAAGCTATTTGATTGATGCTTACAAGAATATGAACTTGGATGATTTTTTCTTTAATTCCTTTTTTGAGAGATTAATCGGAGTTGATTACGTACGAAAAATGATAAAAGAAGGAAAATCTGCCGACGAAATTAAAGCGATGTGGAAAGGTGATGTGGAAAAATTTAAAAAACAAAGAAAACCGTATTTGCTATATGATGAATAAAAACGCGAAATATCTAATACAAAACGCGAAACATTTTTAATTTTAAACTTTATACGATTACAAGAATGACACCTTTAGCAGTAATTATTACCATCGCAGCTTACTTTTTAGTGCTTTTCATTGTTTCACACATTGCAGGACGAAAAGCAGATAATTCAGGATTTTTCATTGGAAACCGAAAACAGAAATGGTATATGGTCGCGTTTGCAATGATTGGTTCCACCATTTCGGGCGTTACGTTTATGTCGGTTCCGGGAATGGTTGATCCGAAAGCGTTTTCGTATTTTCAAATGGTATTGGGTTTTTTTGTAGGACAACTTATTATTGCTTTTGTACTAATTCCATTGTTTTATAAAATAAATTTATTTTCGATTTACGAATATTTGGACAAGCGATTTGGAATGAGAAGTTATAAAACCGGTGCGTGGTTGTTTTTTATTTCCAAAATGTTGGGCGCGGCTGTACGATTATTTTTGGTTTGTCTCTTTTTGCAAATGTTGGTTTTCGGACCTTTAAATCTGCCTTTTATTCTTAACGTGGTTGTAACGGTAGCATTAGTTTGGCTTTACACACATCAAGGCGGTGTGAAAACGCTCATTTGGACAGACTCGTTAAAGACATTTTGTCTTATAACTTCGGTCATTCTTACTATTTATTTCATAGCTAAAAATATGGGATTGAATTTTTCGGGAATGGTATCTACAATAAATCATAGCAATTTATCCAAAACATTCTTTTTTGATAATCCCAAAGAAGGCACTTATTTCTGGAAACAATTTTTAGCGGGAATTTTCACTATGATAGCTACAACCGGACTCGATCAGGATTTTATGCAGCGAAATTTGAGTTGTAAAAACCATCACGACTCACAAAAAAATATACTTACCAGCGGTTTGGTACAATTGGTTATCAATATGCTTTTTTTGATGTTGGGAGTATTACTTTATACTTTTATCGACAGCAAAGGCATTGCGCGTCCCGAGAAAAGTGATAAACTTTTCCCGATGATTGCGACCGGAGGTTATCTACCTTTAGTAGTAGGAATTTTATTTATCATAGGACTGATTTCTTCAGCGTATGCAGCAGCAGGTTCTGCGCTTACTGCGCTTACCACTTCTTTTACGGTAGATGTACTTGGTATTAAAGACAAAACCGAAGCTCAAATTCACCGTTCCCGAAAAAAAGTTCATATTGCAATGGCAGTAGTAATGGGAATAGTTATTTTTGTGTTTAATATATTGAATAAAACAAGCGTAGTGGATGCGGTGTATATTCTTGCAAGTTACACTTATGGACCTATTCTTGGACTTTTTGCTTTTGGAATTATAATGAAACAACCGGTACGGGATAAATTTGTTCCCCTCGTTGTAATTCTTGCGCCGATATTGTGTTTTGGTATTGACAAATTGACTAGTTATCTTTGGGATTATCATTTTAGTTATGAACTGATAATTATGAATGCGGCTATTACCTTTATAGGAATGTGTTTTTTAATAAAAAATAAAAAGAATCGGTAAACTGACATAAAAAATGAAAAAACTTTTCTTCATACTTATTCTATTCCCGACAATTTTATCGGCGCAAACGCTGTCTCCTGACGTGAAAGCAAACATTGGGAATTATTTAAATGATATTGCCAAAAAAGAAATAGTTGTGGGAAAAATTAAAATAGACAGCGTTTCATTGAATAAAAAAGAGTTACAGCTTTTTGCTAATGAGAATGCTTCGTACATTCCGTTTAGAGAGGAAAATGTGAAGATGATTTATGACCATATACAAACGATGCTTCCATCTGATTATCAAAAATATAAATTGAAAATTTTTGCTAATAAAAAACCTATTGAGGATTTAATTCCACTTAGCTTGCGCAGCAAAAAAGATAAAAAAGCAAAAACATTTAAAATTGAGACTAAAAATCCGCTTGTAACCAATGTTTCATCGCTCAACAAACCAACAGAAGGACTTCAAAACCACCATATTGCGCTTTGGCAAAGTCACGGATTTTATTTCGAGCAAAAACTAAATCGTTGGGAGTGGCAGCGCGCGCGTATTTTTCAAACCGTAGAAGATTTATACACACAAAGTTATGTGTTGCCTTTTCTTGTGCCGATGTTAGAAAATGCCGGTGCAAATGTGCTGCTTCCGCGTGAACGTGATTGGCAAAAAGAGGAAGTAATTGTAGATAATGACGGTTTACAGGATAATCTTTCATCGTATGAAGAAAAAAACGGAGCAAAATCTTGGGAAAATGGTGAAAAATCAGGATTTGCACATTTAAAGAAACAATACATTGATTTTGAAAATCCGTTTAAGGATGGAACTTTTCGTCAAATCGAAACCATCAAAAAAGGCAATGAAAGCGTTGTGGAATGGATTCCATTTTTTGCTAAATCAGGTGAATATGCTGTGTACGTTTCATATCAAACGGTTGAAAACAGCGCTGAAGATGCGCTTTATACCGTTTTTCATCAAGGTGGAATTTCTCAATTCAAAATCAATCAGAAAATGGGAGGCGGCACCTGGATTTATCTCGGAAAATTTAAATTCAATGCCGGGAAAAATATTTCTCAAAAAGTGGTTTTGAGCAACATTTCTTCCAAAGCAGGAAAAATAGTCTCAGCTGACGGAATTAAATTTGGAGGAGGAATGGGAAATATTGCCCGGAAACCTTCGGGAGAAGTAACGGAAAACATCAGAAGTTCCGATACGGTTAAAATTGCTCCCGTAAAACAATTGCCAAAAATTAATTATCCGTATCAAAAAAGCGGATATCCTCGTTTTACCGAAGCCGCTCGATATTGGTTGCAATGGGCGGGAATTCCCGATAGTATTTATTCTGACAGTAAAGGAAAAAATGATTATACCGATGATTATAAAAGCCGTGGGAAATGGGTAAATTTCCTTGCAGGAGGTTCCGTTTCCAATCCGCACGAAAAAGGATTAAGTATTCCGGTAGATTTAAGTTTTGCTTTTCATAGCGATGCCGGAACGACAATGAACGACAGCATTATTGGAACGCTTGGAATTTATAACACATACAGTGACAATGGATTATACGCAAACGGAATTTCACGCAATTTCTCGCGTGATTTAACCGATTTGGTTCAATCGAATATTGTAAATGATATTCGTGCGCTTTACGAACCGAAATGGAGTCGGCGCGGAATGTGGGATAAAGGTTATTTTGAAGCGAAAACGCCTAAAGTACCTGCTATGTTGCTTGAATTGCTTTCGCACCAGAATTTTGCCGATATGCGCTACGGACTTGATCCTCGTTTTCGTTTTACGGTAAGTAGAGCTGTTTATAAAGGAATATTACAATTTATTGCTTCGCAAAATAAAACCGATTATGTTGTTCAACCTCTTCCGGTAAATAATATGAGTTTGAAATTTACGCAAGAAAACGAAGTGGAATTGAGTTGGAAACCGGTAAAAGATTCTTTGGAATTCACAGCGACTCCCGAAAATTATATTGTTTATAAACGAATTGGAAACGGAGATTTTGACAATGGAACTTTAGTCAATTTAACTACTTACAAAACGTTGATTCCTTCCGGTATTGTTTGTAGTTTCAAAGTAACCGCAGTAAACAAAGGCGGTGAGAGTTTTCCTTCCGAAATTCTTTCAGCGGGAAAATCTTTCAATGAAAAAGGCGTTGTTTTGATAATTAATGGGTTCGACAGAATCTCGGCTCCTGCCGATTTTGTTGCTATTCATGATTCCATTGGCGGATTTTTGGACGATTTGGATCACGGAGTTCCTTATATTCAGGATATTAGTTATATTGGTAAAATGAAAGAATTCCGCCGTAAAATTCCTTGGATGGACGATGATGCTTCCGGTTTCGGCGATAGTTACGGAAATTATGAAACACAAGTAATTGCCGGAAATACGTTTGATTATCCTAAAGTTCACGGCGACGCTGTTTTGAAAGCGGGATATTCGTTTGTTTCGTGCAGTGATGAGGCAATTGAAAACAAAACTGTAAATTTGAACGATTATAAAACGGTGGATTTAATTCTGGGAAAAGAATGTCAGACAAAAATGGGACGCGGCGGAGTGAAACCGTTGGAATTCAAAACATTTAGCAGCGCAATGCAAACTGCAATTACAGATTTTTGCAATCGGGGCGGAAATATCTTTGTTTCAGGAGCGTATGTGGGAACAGATTTATGGGACAATCGTCTTACAAAACCGTTGGAAGAAGATAAAAAATTTGCTACTGAGGTTTTAAAATACAAATGGCGTACAGGACAAGCTGCCATAACAGGAGATGTGAAAGCGGTAACCTCGCTCTTTCCGATGTTTGCAGGAGATTTTCAGTATTACAATAAACTAAACGCTGAAAGTTATGTGGTAGAATCACCGGATGCAATAGAACCTGCGGAAGATAACGCTTACACTATTTTCCGCTATTCTGAAAATAATTTAAGCGCAGGAGTGGCTTACAAAGGCAATTACCGCACGTGTGTGTTGGGTTTTCCGTTCGAAAGTGTGAAAACAACAGAAGAAAGAGAAGAATTAATGAAATCGGTGTTGGAATTTTTAGCCCCCTAAATCCCCCTTGGGGGACTTTAATCGTTCATCAAAATAACTTGAGTCTTCTCAGATTTTGAAATTTATAAATATAATTTTATGATTTATAAACATATAAAATTAAATAATTTGTATCAAAAAGTCCCCCAAGGGGGATTTAGGGGGCTTTTTATTTTATTTTTTTTACTTCAACTGCAACTCATTTTTGCAATTGAACCATTTCGCTTTGCCCTGATTACAGACATACATATTACAAATGGAACTTCCGCTGTGGAAGATTTGGAAAATTCGGTAAAGCAAATTAATAACACAAAGAATATTGATTTTGTACTTGTTACGGGAGATGTTACGGAAAATGGAGACCGCGCTTCATTGGAGAAAGCGAAATCTATTTTGGATAAACTGAATGTAAAATATTATGCTATTGCCGGAAATCACGAAACAAAATGGAGCGCGTCGGGATGTACTGATTTTGCCCGTATTTTTGGCAGCGAACGGTTTGAATTTGAACACAATGGCATTTATTTTCTTGGTTTTAATACCGGACCGATTATAAGAATGGCTGACGGACACGTTTCGGCACAAGATATAACTTGGCTGAAAACCGAGTTAAGTAAAATCGGTGTTGAGAAGCCGATTATCCTCGTTACGCATTATCCGCTTCAGAATGGCGATGTTGATAATTGGTACGATGTAACCGATGCCGTACGAAAATATGATATTAAAGTTATTCTCGGCGGACATTATCACCGCAATGCGTTTTTTTCTTACGATGGAATTCCCGGCATTATTAACCGTTCCAACTTGCGCGCTAAAGAAAAAGTTGGCGGTTACAGCATTTACGATATTACATCCGATAGTTTGAAAGTATTTGAACAAATTATTGGCGGTGAACCAAAAGAATGGATGGAACTTCCAATAAAGGAGAAATATTACAATGAACAAGGAAATCCTGCAAAATATCCTGATTTTTCCGTGAATAAAGAATTTCCACAAATAAAGGAAAAATGGCTGAATAAAACCAATGTGGGAATTTACAGTTCACCTGTAGTTTGGAAAAACAACGTATATGTAGGCGATGATTTGGGCGTTTTGACTTGTTATAAATTAAAAAGTGGCAAAAAGAAATGGAGTTTTCAATCTCAAAACAGAATTTTAGGAACTCCTGCCGTGCAAAACGGCATCATCGTTTTTGGTTCAACCGATAAAAATATCTACGGATTGAAAGCCGAAAACGGCGTGTTACTTTGGAAAATAGAATGTAAAGAACCTGTTATTGGCGCTGTAACTATTGAAAATAACATTGCTTACATTGGAGCTAGCGACAATACATTTAGAGCTATTGATATTTTCAACGGAAAATTGATGTGGAGTTACGATAAACTCAATGGATATGTTGAAACAAAACCCTTGATTAAGGGCAACAAAGTTATTTTTGGAGCTTGGGATACTTTTTTATATGCTTTGGATAAAAATACCGGAAAGGAACTTTGGCGTTGGACAAACGGAATAAAAAGTATGCATTATTCGCCGGCTGCAGTTTGGCCCGTAACTGCAAAAGGTAAAGTGTTTATTGTTGACCCTGAACGTGCTATGACTGCTATTGATATGGAAACAGGGAAAACCGTTTGGCGCACAAAAGCATCTATGGTGCGTGAAAGCATCGGCATTTCTGAAGACGGCAACCGCATTTATGCAAAAACGATGCAAGACAGCGTAGTTTGTTACTCGGCACAAACCGATTTTGCAAAAGAAATTTGGGCTACGAATGTTGGTTTTGGCTACGAACACAATCCATCTATGTTGATAGAAAAAGACGGAATTGTATTTGGAAGTACCAAAAACGGACTTGTTTTTGCTTTGGACGCTCAAACAGGAAAAGTGCTGTGGAAGCATAAAATTGGAAATATTTTGATAAATACGGTTTTACCGTTAGATAAAAAACGTGTAATAATAACATCTGTGGGTGGAGAAATCTGCCCCCTAACCCCCTAATGGGGAATTTATCATTTTTGTTTGATAAAGATATTGCAAAATACAGATACAAAATGAAGAAAATTATTTGTTTTATTTTTATTACGTTCTCTTTTTACAGTTGTTTTGAAAGAGATAATTCAACTATTTATATAGCAATTGATAAGTATTATAAAAATCACAATTTGGAGGACACGATAAAAGTGAATTTAAGGGAAATCACTCATTTTTCTTGGGATTATTTGTATTTTTTTAGTTATAGCGCTACTAAAGAGGAAATTGACACAATTTTAGGTATAGATTATGGATTTTATGAAGAGTTTAGCGACAAATTTATTTTTATAAAAAACAATAAGGTGCTTTCATATGAAACAATTCCATTGAAATTCAAAGGAATAGACCCTGATGGAGGTGGTTCATTAGTTTTCTTTTCTATGAATAACGACAAAAATTATGTTTTGATAGATAAAAACAATAGTACTTTTATTGTTACGAAAGAACTTAACAGATTTAATGAAGTATGCTATTATTTAGAGAATATAAAAAATAAAATAACTAATTGATTTTGTTAAAAAATGATTTTACAGGTTCTGTTTTTTTGAAATAAAATGAAATAATATAAGTATAAACAAATTTTTTAATCTCCCTTTAGAGGGCAGATTTTTTACATTATGAAAACAATTAATTGCTTTATTCCTTACGAAGAAGTTGCTCAAGTGGAGCAAACCATTAAAAATTTGAAGAAATCAAACTTAGTAACTAAAATTTATTTACTTTCAACAAGCAATTTACCTTCTGTTGACGGGTGCGAAGTGATTGTAACCAAAGGATTAAAATCAACCGATGCCATTCGTAAAATTGCTGAAAAAACCGATGCCGATTACACATTGATTTACACCAAAACCACTACGTTGCAATGGGTAAATTATTCCGTAGAACGTATGGTGGCAATTGCGGACGATGCAAACGCGGCTATGGCTTATGCCGACCATTTTAAAGAAGCAAACGGAGTTCGTGAAGAAGCGCCGGTAATTGATTATCAGTTTGGTTCGTTGCGCGACGATTTTGACTTTGGTTCTGTGTTGTTGTATCGTACATCTGTATTGAAAGATGCCGTTAAACGTATGGACGTTGAATATGATTTTGCAGCACAATATGATTTGCGTTTAAAAGTATCTCAGAAAGGAGATTTGGTTCATATAAATGAGTATCTTTACTACGAAGTTGAAAACGATACCAGAAAAACCGGTGAAAAATTGTTTGATTATGTTGATCCTAAAAACCGCGCCGTGCAAATTGAAATGGAACAAGCGTGTACACAACATTTGAAAGATATAGGCGGATATTTGGAACCAAATTTCAAACACATTGAATTTACCGAAGATAATTTTGAATTTGAAGCGTCTGTAATTATTCCGTGTAAAAACCGTGTAAAAACGATTGGTGATGCCATTCAATCTGCATTAAATCAAAAAACAAACGTTCCTTACAATGTGATTGTGGTGGATGATAATTCTGAAGATGGAACCGTTGACGTTATCAAAAAATATTTGAACGATCCGAAACTTGTTTACATTGCACAGGATAAATCATATCACGCTATCGGAGGTAATTGGAATGCTGCTTTCCATCATCCTAAATGTGGAAAATTTGCACTTCAGTTAGACAGCGACGATTTATATGCAGATGAAAATACCGTACAAAAATTTGTTGATGCATTCTACGAGCAAAACTGCGCAATGGTGGTGGGAACGTATAAATTAACCAATTTCGATTTGGAAATGATACCGCCCGGAGTTATCGATCACAAAGAATGGACACCTGACAACGGAAGAAACAATGCATTGAGAATTAATGGCTTAGGCGCTCCGCGTGGCTTTTATGTGCCAATGTTGCGTCAAATTAATTTTCCTACAACAAAATATGGCGAAGATTACGCTGTAGGTTTGCGCGTAAGCCGTGAGTATCAAATTGGACGTATTTACGATGTAATTTACAATTGCCGTCGTTGGGACGACAATTCCGATGCTTCACTTGATATTGTGAAAATGAACGGACACAATTTGTATAAAGACAGAATTAGAACTTGGGAATTGCAGGCGCGTGTTGCAATGAATAAAAAATAATTTTGGCGTAGAGGCGCAATTAATTGCGCCTCTACAATAATTTTGATGGATGAAAAATAACATTCAATATTTTTTTGATGAACAACTAAAAACTTGGGATTTTGCCCGCAACAATTACAATGCTCTTAAAAAATTAAAAACAAAGGAATTTATTGTAAACGGTTGCGAGTTTAAAGTTCAGTTTAATTCGGCGAGAATTGCTTCAACGGGAGCAAAATTGGATGCAAAAAGTATTGAAGAACGGGAATGTTTTCTGTGCGAAGAAAATCTTCCGAAGGAACAAATCAAAATGTCTTTTAAAGAGAAATATTCGATTATGGTAAATCCATTCCCGATATTTCAAAGACATTTTACCGTTTCTGGAAAATCGCATATTCCACAAACTATAAATTCCCGTATGGGTGATATGTTTGACCTTGCGGAATTTATGAGCGATTATGTGATTTTTTACAACGGGCCAAAATGTGGCGCTTCTGCGCCGGATCACGCACATTTTCAAGCAGGAAACAAAGGTTTTCTCCCATTGGAAAAGAATTGGAAAAAGAATATAACAGAAAAAATAAGCGAGGATTTATTTGTAATAAATTACGGTTTTCCGGCTTTTTTGATAGAAACCAAGGATAAAAAAACGGGAATTTCTTTGTTTGAAAAAATGTATCGTTTATTAAACATTAAAAAAGATGAAATAGAACCGATGATGAATGTTCTTACGTGGCGTGAGAATAAAGAATGGATTTCAGTTGTCATTCCACGTGCAAAACATCGTCCCGAATGTTATTTTGTTGAAGGTGAAGGAAATATGTTGATTAGTCCTGCATCAGTGGACTTGGGCGGAGTTTTTATTGCTCCATTAGAAAAAGATTTTGAGAAAATGACCGAAAAACATATTGAAAATATTTTAAATGAAGTATGTTTGGATGAAAAAGATTTTCAACAATTAATAGAAAACTTTTAAAATATTCTCATTTAAGTCTCTCACTTAGGAGAGGGATTTAGGGTGAGATATCTCTTAATTTATATGAAAAGAGCAATTGTAATAGGAGCAACATCGGGAATTGGAAAGGAAATATCCAAACTATTGGCGGAAGACAATTACAGAGTAGGAATTACCGGCAGAAGAACCGAATTATTGGAAGAAATCCGCAAACTGAAACCGGAATTTTACATTACCAAAACTTTTGATATAAGAGAATATGAAAATATTGAAGAAAATCTGGAAACGCTAGTCAAAAGTTTAGGAGGATTAGATCTGGTGGTAATTAGCTCCGGCACGGGAAAGGTTAGTGAAAAACTGGATTTCGAAATAGAAGAAAATACCATTTTAACTAACTCACTTGGTTTTACACGCATTGCTGATTGGGCTATGAGTTATTTTGAAAATCAAAAATACGGTCATCTTGTAGGAATAAGTTCTATTGCGGGGCTTAGAGGTAATCGCTTTTCTCCTGCTTATGCAGCAACAAAGGCATTTCAAATAAATTATTTGGAAGGATTAAGACATCGAGCGGCACATTTGAAACTGCCCATTTTTGTAACCGATATTCGTCCCGGATTTGTTGATACGGCAATGGCGCAAGGTGATAAAATATTCTGGCTTGTACCTGTGGAAAAAGCAGGAAAACAAATTTTCAAAGCAATAAAGCGTAAAAGAAAAGTGGTTTATGTGTCTAAAAAATGGACGTTTTTCGCTTGGTTTATGAAAATTCTGCCACGTTGGATACATCAAAAGATTTAAAAATGATAGTTATGAAAGAACCAAAAATATCAGTCGGAATAATGTTTGAACCGAAAATTGATTTTTTACTTTTAAACACATATTTGTGTGGTAAAAAAGAGATTTCCGGCAAGCAAACCGTACAATACGATAATCAAAAAATTCTTTGGAACGAAACACATTACGATGAATTGATTTTTACACCAAAAAATGAAAGAACCGATGTTTTTGAATTGACCGATGTTACTATCGGAATAAATTTTCATTGGGAACGAAAAGAAAATCAACGTTTTAACGGCGCTTTGAAAATCATTGTGGAAGATGAAAAACTCACTGCAATTAATGTTATTTCCATTGAAGATTATCTGACAAGTGTAATTTCCTCCGAAATGAGTGCAACAGCATCATTGGAATTGCTCAAAGCGCATGCTGTGATTTCCCGCAGTTGGTTGTTGGCAAAAAAAACTGATGAAAGTAATGGAATTTACAATCAATCATCGTCTGTAAATGTTATTCAGACTAACGAAGGGACAAATAACGAAGAATACATCCGTTGGTGGGACAGAGAAGACCACATTCATTTTGATGTTTGCGCGGATGATCATTGCCAACGTTATCAGGGAATTACACGCGCTTCCACCGAGAAAGTAAAACAAGCAGTTGAAGAAACTCGCGGCGAAGTATTGACATTCAACAACAAGATTTGCGATGCGCGATTCTCCAAGTGTTGCGGCGGCGTTTTTGAAGAATTTCAGTATTGTTGGGACGAAACCGTTCATCCTTATTTGAGAAAAGAACGGGACAGCAAAAAAGATTTTATCGTTCCTGAATTACGGTTTGAAGATGAGTCGCAACGATGGATAAGAACTTCACCCGAAGCATTTTGTAATACAAAAAACAAAAAAGTACTTGCACAAGTGCTAAATAACTACGACCAAGAAACAACCGATTTCTATCGTTGGAAAGTGGAATATTCGCAAGATGAAATTTCGGAATTAATTCTTCGCCGTTCAGGTGTGGATTATGGAGAGATTTTAGATTTACTTCCTATTCAGCGCGGCACATCAGGCCGATTGGTGAAACTGAAAATCGTGGGAACAAAACGTACAAGAACAATCGGGAAAGAATTGGAAATACGAAGAACGCTTTCTAATTCACATCTTTACAGTTCTGCATTTGTAGTAGATAAAGAATATACGGACAATACGGTTGTTCCTGCAAAATTTATTCTCATTGGATCTGGTTGGGGTCACGGAGTTGGTTTGTGCCAAATTGGCGCTGCCGTAATGGGCGACGAAGGATATTCCTACAATCAAATTTTGTTGCATTATTATATCGGAGCGCAAATTGACAGATTGTATTAAAGCCCCCTAAATCCCCCCTTGGGGACTTTTGGTGTCGAGAAATTAAGAGAAAATATTCATTATATCTATGTTCTAAATTCTCCCTTTGAAAAGGGAGATGTCAGAAGGACAGAGGGTTATAAACATTTATCATAACAAAAAACATATAACTATGAATAAAATATTAATTCTACTTTTATCTACGTTGTTTTTGTTTTCTTTTTCAGCCCGTGCCGAAAAAATTAAAATTCAAACTGGAATTGAAGTTCTGAAAACTGAAAACTTCAAATCGTTAGAAGGAAAACGTGTGGGTTTGATTACCAATCCTACCGGGGTTGATAACAATTTGAAATCAACCATTGATATTCTTTTTGAAGCGCCAAATGTAAAATTAGTTGCGCTTTATGCTCCGGAACACGGTGTGCGCGGTGATGTTTATGCGGGAGATAAAGTAACTGATACGATTGACAGTAGAACGGGCGTTCCGGTTTATTCGCTTTATTCTCGAAAAGCAAATAAATATTCAGAGGTGATGAAAGATATTGATGTTTTAGTATATGATATTCAGGATATTGGTTCACGCTCATACACATACATCAGCACAATGGGAAAAGCGATGCAAGCTGCAGCCGAAGTTGGCGTGGAATTTATGGTGCTTGATCGTCCAAATCCGTTGGGAGGAAACCGTGTGGAAGGAAATTTGGCGGAAGATGGTTTTATTTCAGGTGTAAGCCAGTTTAAAATTCCTTATTTGTACGGACTTACTTGTGGAGAATTAGCTTTGATGCTCAACGCAGAACCGCAACTGGGAAACACAAAAACGTGCAAATTGCAGGTGATTAAAATGAAAGGTTGGAAGCGGAAAATGCTATATTCCGAAACAGGATTACAAAATCAATGGGTTCCAACTTCACCTCATATTCCCGAAGCAAGTTCTGCTTTTTATTATCAGGCGTCGGGCATTGTTGGCGAATTTAGTTACCTGTCGATTGGTGTAGGTTATACAGTGCCTTTCAAACTTTTTGCTGCGCCTTGGATAAATGCTGTGGATTTAACTAACAGATTGAACAATTTGAAGTTACCCGGAGTAATTTTCCGTCCGATTTATTTGCAACCGTTTTATGGAGCCTATAAAGGACAGAATATTCAAGGAGTGCAGTTTCATATTACCGACTTTGAAAAAGTTCCATTAACTGAAATTCAGTTTTATGTAGTACAAGAAGTCGTTGCGCTTTATCCGGAGCATAAACTTTTTACAGAAGAATTTAGTAAACGTTTCAATATGTTTGATAAAGTATGCGGAACAGATAAAATACGTGAGTTTTTTGGTAAAAATTACCGATGGGAAGATGCAAAAACGTATTGGTACAAAGATGTAGAGGCTTGGAAAAAACTGTCGAAGAAATATTGGCTGTATAAATAAAAAGCCCCCTAAATCCCCCTTAGGGGACTTTTGGAGTAGAGAAATTAATAGATAATTTGCATAAGACTTACACCAAAATTCTCCCTTTTGAAAAAGGGAGATGCCCGAAAACAAGAGGACAAATTGTTAGAAAACTATAATTAGATAAACAATGTTAACACCACAAACATATCAACTTTTTTTAGACGAAATTTCCTCTTTCGTTTCTAAAAAACGCATTTACACGGATGAAATGCGCCGGTTGGCGTGGGGAACGGATGCCGGATTTTACAGATTAATTCCGCAAATAGTTATTCGTTCTATCAATGAAGAAGAGGTTTCAAAAATACTGAAAATCACCGATAAATTAAACCTTCCGGTTACATTTCGCGCGGCGGGAACAAGCTTGTCGGGACAAGCTATCAGCAATTCTATTTTGATTGTTGCCGGTAAAAATTGGGAAAAATATTCCATTTCTACCGATTATAAGCAAATAACTTTGCAACCGGGAATTGTTGGCGAGCGTGTAAACGAAATTTTGAAACCTTATGGAGTAAAATTTTCACCCGATCCTGCTTCGGTGAAGTATGCGATGGTGGGCGGAATTGTGATGAACAACGCGTCAGGAATGAATTGCGGAACGCACGCGAACAGCGACAAGGTGATGATTTCTGCCCGAATGGTTTTTACCGACGGTACCATTTTAGATACCGGAAATGAAGCGAGCCGGAAAGAATTTACCGAAAATAAACCGGGATTTATTGAAAAAATAGTTTCGCTACGTGATAAAATCAGAAGTGATAAAAAACTCACAGAACGTATTCTGCATAAATATTCCATTAAAAACGTAACGGGATTGAATATTCTTCCTTTTGTTGCTTTTGACGATCCTTTTGAAATTATNGCCCATTCGTTGGTAGGTTCTGAAGGCACATTGGCGTTTATGTCGGAAATTACGGTGCGTACNGAAGTNGATTTCCCGATGAAAGCNAGCGCAATGATATATTTTAAAGATATAAAAGAAGCCTGTAAAGCGGTGGTGGAATTCAGCAAATTGCAAGATGAAAAAGGNGTTCGGATTGTGAAAGGAGCAGAATTGCTTGACAAAAAATCGCTTGCTTCGGTAAATGATACGACGGGAGAAAATTTGACGGCTATTTTAACCGAAGTAAAAGGATATACAAAAGCCGAGTTGAAAGAACATATCCGGCTTGTAACCAACCTGCTCGAAAATTACGATTTGGCTGTGCCTGTTTATTTTACCGATAATCCCGACGAGTATTCTAAATATTGGGCAATTCGTTCCGGAATTTTTCCTTCTGTGGGCGGAACGCGTGAAATAGGAACAACTTCGTTGATTGAAGATGTTGCTTTTCATATTGAAGATTTGCCCGAAGCAGTTGCCGATCTACAAAATCTGATGGAAAAACATCATTACAACGATGCTTGCATTTACGGACATTCGTTGGAAGGAAATTTTCATTTCATTCTAAATCAATCGTTTGAAACAAAGGAAGAAGTTGATAGATACGAAGCGTTGATGAATGATGTGATTGAATTGGTAGTGAAAAAATACGACGGTTCACTCAAAGCAGAACACGGAACCGGACGGAATATGGCTCCTTTTGTAGAATATGAATGGGGAAAAAAGGCGTTTGAGATAATGAAAGAAGTGAAAAATCTGTTCGACCCCAAAAATTTACTTAATCCTGGCGTAATTTTCAACGAAGACCCGAAATGTCACATCAAAAATTTGAAACCTCTTCCCGTCATTGAATTAAAAAACGGGAAAAAAGGATTTACAGCCGATAAATGTATCGAGTGCGGTTTTTGCGAAGTAAATTGTTTGACTTCAGGCTTTACGCTTTCATCGCGTCAGCGTATTATAGTGCAGCGTGAAATCTCACGCCTGCGTCGCAGCGGTGAAAATGCGAAAAAATTAGCCGAACTCGAAGACCAATATAAATATGCAGGTGAACAAACTTGCGCTGGAGACGGACTTTGCGCCACATCGTGCCCGATGAAAATTGACACGGGAGATTTAACACACGATATTCGGGAAGCAAATTTACCCAAAGGAAG